>NZ_NEJR01000030.1:0-27512 GCF_002113165.1 Pseudomonas sp. B19(2017) | reverse complement strand
CATCTGGGCATGCATGCGCGGGGATGAGCCATTTGATACGGCCAAGCTTTTCAGCTCTGAACACCTCAGAAAAGCTTGACCGCCAACAGAGTATCTACAAGGGACCGCGATGCCATAT
This sequence comes from Pseudomonas sp. B19(2017), assembly GCF_002113165.1. Classification (NCBI taxonomy): domain Bacteria; kingdom Pseudomonadati; phylum Pseudomonadota; class Gammaproteobacteria; order Pseudomonadales; family Pseudomonadaceae; genus Pseudomonas; species Pseudomonas sp. B19(2017). The sequence continues at coordinate 27,394 of NZ_NEJR01000030.1, read as the reverse complement.
GGAATCGCAGGTCGCCTGTAGGAGCGGCCTTGTGTCGCGATGGGCCGCAAAGCGGCCCCGGGTTCACTCAATGCCCGCCCAGATAAGCGTTACGCACTTCTTCGTTGACCAACAGCTCCTGCCCCGTCCCGGTCATGCGAATCTGCCCGTTGACCATCACATAAGCCCGGTCCGAGAGCTTTAGCGCATGGTTGGCGTTCTGCTCCACCAGGAAGATGGTCATCCCGGTCTTGGCCAGTTCACGCAAGGTCGAGAAGATCTGCTTGACCACGATCGGCGCCAGCCCCAGCGATGGCTCATCCAGCAGCAACAACTTTGGCCGGCTCATCAGCGCCCGGGCAATGGCCAGCATCTGCTGCTCGCCACCAGACATGGTCATGGCCCGCTGGTTACGCCGCTCTTTCAGGCGCGGGAACAGCTCATACATGCGCTGCATGTCTTCGTCGGCGTGCTTGTCGCCGATGGGGATGGTACCCATCATCAGGTTCTCCTCGACGGTCATGTCGGGGAACACACGGCGCCCTTCCGGCGACTGGGCGATCCCGTTGGAGGCGATGTAGTGCGACGACTTGCGTGTGATGTCGGTGCCGCGATACACGATATGCCCGGAGGCCGCCCGTGGCTGGCCGAAGATCGACATCAGCAAGGTCGACTTGCCGGCACCGTTGGCGCCGATCAGGCTGACCGTCTCGCCCTCGTTGATGTGCATCGAGACCTTTTTCAGCGCCTGGATCGGGCCGTAGAACACGTCCAGGTCCTTCAGTTCGAGAATGGGTGCACTCATACCAGTTCCTCTTCATCGGCACCCAGGTAGGCGGCGATCACCGTCGGGTTGTGGCGGATATCCTGCGGCGCGCCTTCGGCAATCACGTTGCCGTGGTCGAGCACCACGATATGGTCGGAAATGCTCATGACCATGCCCATGTCGTGCTCGATCAGCACCACGGTGATGTCGTGCTCGTCGCGCAGCACGCGGATCATGCGGCTAAGGGCCTCGGTTTCCTGCGGGTTCAGGCCAGCCGCCGGTTCGTCCAGGCAGATGATCTTCGGCCGCGTGCACATGGCCCGGGCGATTTCCAGACGGCGCTGCTGGCCGTACGACAACTCGCCAGCCAGGCGGTTGGCGCAATCAACCAGGTCAACCACTTCCAGCCAGTAGAACGCGTGGTCCAGCGCGTCACTCTCGGCCTTGCGGTAGGCCTTGGTGTTGAGCACCCCGGCCAGCAGGTTGCGGTTGACCCACATGTGCTGGGCCACCAGCAGGTTTTCCACCACCGACATTTCCTTGAACAGGCGAATGTTCTGGAAGGTGCGTGCCAGGCCCGCGCGGTTGACCAGGTGGGTACCGCCGAACATCTTGTAGTACATGCGGTTGGCAAAGCGCGCCGGCGACACGAAGTCCGCCGCCTGGAAGCGCTCGCCGAGCAGCTGGATGACATTGGTGTGGCTGCCGCGCACGTTCAGCTCGATGCGCCCGCCACTGGCCTTGTAGAAGCCGGTCAGGCAGTTGAACACGGTGGTCTTGCCGGCGCCGTTGGGGCCGATCAGGGCGAAGATCTGGTTGCGCCGAACCTTAAGGCTGACGTCGCTGAGCGCCTTGATGCCGCCGAACTGCATCATCAGGTTGTCGACCGAGAGAATGATATCGTCGCTCATGGCGCCACTCCTTTACGCGGGGTTACACCGGTACGGCTGATGCGGATCAGCCCACGCGGTCGCCAGATCATCATCAGCACCATCAGCACACCGAACAGCAGCACCCGGTATTCGGAGAAGCTGCGCAGCAGTTCGGGCGCCACGGTCAGCACGAAGGCCGCGATCACCACACCCACGGTCGAGCCCATGCCACCGAGAACGACAATGGCGAGGATCAGCGCCGACTCGAAGAAGGTGAACGACGACGGGTTGACGAAACCCTGATAGGTGGCAAAGAACACCCCGGCCAGGCCGGCGGTGGAGGCACCCAGGGTAAACGCCGAAAGCTTGACCAGCACGTGGTTCAGGCCCATCGAGCGGCAGGCGATCTCGTCTTCGCGCAGCGCTTCCCAGGCGCGGCCGACCGGCATGCGGGTCAGGCGGTGCTTGATGTACAGCACGGCCAGCACGACGATGAACAGCACTGCGTAGATGAACACGAACTTGAGGTTGGCGTTGTACTCGAAGCCGAAGAACTCGTGGATAGGTACCCCGCCATCCTTGGCCCGGCGACCGAACTCCAGGCCGAAGAAGGTGGGCGATGGTGCCGGCATACCGTTGGGGCCGCCGGTGAACGACAACCAGTTGTTCAACACCAGGCGGATGATTTCACCAAAGCCCAGGGTCACGATCGCCAGGTAGTCACCGTGCATCCGTAGCACCGGGAAACCGAGGATGCACCCTGCCAGCGCCGCGGCGATGGCCGCCAGTGGCAGCACGCTCCAGAAGCCCAGGCCGAGATACTGGTAACCCAGCGCCAGGCCATAGGCACCGATGGCGTAGAACGCCACATAACCCAGGTCGAGCAGGCCAGCCAGGCCGACCACGATATTCAGGCCCAGGCCCAGCAGCACGTAGATCAGGCCGAGGATAACCACGGTCAGCAGGTACTTGTTGGCGAAGATCGGGAACACGATGGCAATCACCACCAGCGCCGGGATGATGTAGCGCAGGCGCGACACGTAGTTCGGCGCACGCACATGCACGCCCGAGCCGCCGCTGTCGAAGCCTTCGAGCATGCGCCGCCCGGCGGCGGTCTGCAGGTACAGGCTGAGCAGGAAGCGCCCGAGCATCACCCCGCCGACCAGCCACGCCACACGCTGCGGCTCGGCATTGAAGGTGTAGCCGTCGAGCACCACGCCGACGACCGGGCCAAACACGATAAGGGCCAGCAGGCCGGCGACAATGGTCTCCAGCAGGCTGCGTTTAAGGTCGAAACCCTTGTTGGTTTCGCTTACAGCGGCAGTTTTGGCAATCGACATGTTCACACCTTAGCCACGAGCGGGCGACCCAGCAGGCCTTGTGGGCGGAAGATAAGGATCATCACCAGCAGCGAGAAGCTGAACACGTCCTTGTAGTCGGAGTTGATCAGGCCGGAGAACAGCGACTCGGAAATGCCCAGGATGATCCCGCCAAGCATGGCGCCAGGCAGCGAGCCGATACCACCGAGCACCGCGGCAGTGAACGCCTTGATGCCGATGATGAAGCCAGCGTAGAAGTCGAAGGTGCCGTAGTTCATGGTGATCAGCACGCCAGCCAGCGCGGCCATTACCGCACCGATGACGAACACGTAGGAGATCACCCGGTCGGTGTTGATGCCCAGGATCGAGGCCATCTTGCGGTCTTGCTGGGTAGCACGGCACATGCGGCCGAGCTTGGTGTACTTGATCACGTAGGTGAGCAGGCCCATACCGACAAAGGCCGCCACCAGAATGAAGATCTTGGTGTAGGTCAGTTGCACGAAGCCGGTACCCACTTCGACACGCCAGGCACCTTCCAGCAAGGTTGGCACGCCTTGCTGGCGGGCGCCCTGGCTGATTTGTGCGTAGTTCTGCAGGATCAGCGAGATGCCGATGGCACTGATCAGCGGTGCCAGGCGGGTGGAGTTACGCAGGGGTTTGTAGGCGATGCGCTCGATGGTGAAGCCGTACACGCCGGTGACGACGATGGTGAACAACAGGGTGCCCAGCATCAACAGGGGGAACGACTCGATGCCGAAGTAAGCCAGCAATGCTAGGCTGATCGCCGCGAGGTACGCGGAGATCATGTACACCTCGCCGTGCGCGAAGTTGATCATGCCGATGATGCCATAGACCATTGTGTAGCCGATGGCGATCAGGCCATAGACCGACCCGAGGGTCAGGCCGTTGACCAGTTGCTGCAGGAAAATACCATCCATAACGCAATCTCACCTGATTGAGATTGCACGAGCGCCGACCACGGCGGGCCTGGGACAAGGCGGCCCTCGCAGCGCAGTACTGTGCAGATCTACGGATAAAGACAGGTACCGCGGGGCTTGGGCCCGGGCGTGAACCCGGGCCGTGGGCCGTTGTTATTTTTGTTTTTCCAGCTGGTGGTACTTGCCTTGGGCATCCCACTGGTAGACCACGTAGTCGGACACGGTCAGGTCACCCTTCTTGTCCCACTTCTTCTCGCCCATGACGGTCTGCACCGGGTTGGCCTTGAGCCACTCGGCAGCAGCTTCGCCCTTGTTCGACTTGGCGCCGTTGAACGCGGCAGCCAACGCTTGCAGCGAGGCGTAGGCGTACAGGGTGTAGCCTTCAGGTTCGGTACCGGCCTTGCGGAACTCCTCCACCACCGCCTTGCTGTCTGGCAGCAGGCGCGGGTCGGCGCCGAAGGTCATGTACACGCCATCGACGTACTGCGCGCCGCCGGCGGTGGACACCAGTTCGTCGGTAACGATGCCATCATCGGACATGAACTTGACGTCCTTCAGGCCCTGCTCGCGCAGCTGGCGGACCAGCGGGCCGGCTTCCGGGTGCAGGCCGCCGAAGTAGACCACATCGGCTCCGGTGGAACGGATCTTGGTGACCACAGCGCTGAAGTCCTTCTCGCCACGGGTCAGGCCTTCGTACAGCACTGGTTTGACACCGCGTTTTTCCAGCTGCGCCTTGGTCGCGTCGGCCAGGCCCTGGCCGTAGGTGTCCTTGTCGTGCAGCACCGCGACCTTCTTGCCCTTGAGCACGTCGACGATGTAGTCGCCGGCGACGATACCCTGCTGGTCGTCACGGCCGCACATGCGGAACATGGCGGACAGGCCGCGCTCGGTCACCTGTGGGTTGGTAGAGCCCGGGGTAATGGCGATGACGCCCGCCTCGTCATACACCTCCGAAGCCGGGATGGTATTGGAAGAACAGAAGTGGCCGACCACGCCGATCACCTTGTCCTGGTCGACCAGGCGGTTGGCCACAGCCACGGCCTGCTTTGGTTCGCAGGCGTCATCGCCCTTGACCAGGACGATTTTCTCGCCGTTTACGCCACCGGCGGCGTTGATCTTGTCGGCCGCTGCCTGCGCACCTTTCATGTACTGCTCGCCAAACGCTGCGTTTGCCCCGGTCATGGGGCCCGCTACACCGATCTTGACATCGGCCTGAACATACGAAGAAACACCCAGTGCCGTAGCTACGGCCAGAGCCAGGAAACCTTTCTTGTAAAACGTCTGCGACATGAGGTGGTGCTCCTAGAGTTTTTTTTGGTTGGCACTACAACTTCTCAGCCCTGTGCTCAGAGCAAGGGCCGTGCCATAGGTTTTGTATTCCGGGAAAACACACTGTGCAGGGCGCCTGCAGGCGACCGAGGGCCTTTTCTTTATTGAGCGTGCAACCGTCTGCCACGCGGCAGGCGCCACCACACGTACAGACAAGGAGCAACCGTCGAGTGCCATCATTGCAACCCCGGCAAGTGTTTACGTGCAACCGCCCTGTAACAGCGGACGTCACCGAACTGCACACCGCTGGTGCGCGACTGCTACAGGCGGCACCGTTTCAAGGCTAGCGGGTGCACGGAAAAACACGCGGTTTTGGCAGATCCGGCCTCTTCGCGGGCTCGCCCGCTCCCACAGGTATTGCACCGTTCTCGGGCTCAGTGCAGCTCCTGTGGGAGCGGGCAAGCCCGCGAAGAGGCCAGCACAGCCACAACAACCCCCAAAAGGCTGGCACAATGTCCGCCATTCGCCGCTTCCGGAGCCCCATTGATGAGCGAGAGCGCATTCGCCGAGCGCATCGTGCACAACCTGCTCGACACCGACTTCTACAAACTCACCATGATGCAGGGTGTGCTGCACAACTACCCGGACGCCGACGTCGAATGGGAATTCCGCTGCCGCAACGGCGAGGACCTGCGCCCTTACCTCGGCGAGATCCGCAACCAGCTCGAACTGCTCAGCGACCTGACCCTGGATGACGGCCAACTGGCCTTCCTCGAACGCATCAGCTTCCTCAAGCCCGACTTCCTGCGCTTTCTGCGCCTGTTCCGCTTCAACCTGCGCTACGTGCGCCTCGGGATAGAAAACGACCAGCTGTTTCTGCGCCTGAAAGGCCCATGGCTGCATGTGATCCTGTTCGAGGTGCCACTGCTGGCGATCATCAGCGAAGTGCGCAACCGCCAGCTGCATCCGAGCATGCGCCTGGCCGAGGCCCGCGACCAGCTTTACCGCAAGTTCGACTGGCTGCGCGCACATGCCAGCGACGACGAACTGGCTGAACTGCAGGTGGCCGACTTCGGCACCCGCCGGCGCTTTTCCAGCCGCGTGCAGGAAGAAGTGGTGCGCGTGCTGCGCGACGATTTCCCGGGCCGCTTCGTCGGCACCAGCAACGTCGACCTGGCATGGAAACTGGATATCAAGCCGCTGGGCACCATGGCTCATGAATGGATCATGGCCCACCAGCAACTCGGCCCGCGGCTGATCGACAGCCAGATCGCCGCGCTGGACTGCTGGGTGCGCGAGTACCGTGGCCTGCTCGGCATCGCCCTGACCGATTGCATCACCATGGATGCCTTCCTCGGCGATTTCGACCTGTACTTCGCCAAGCTGTTCGACGGCCTGCGCCACGACTCGGGCGAACCGGTGGCCTGGGCGGAAAAGGCCATCGCCCATTACCAGAAACTGGGTATCGACCCGATGACCAAGACCCTGGTGTTCTCCGATGGTCTCAACCTGACCCGTTCCCTGGAAATCTTCCGCGCCCTGCGCGGTCGCATCAACGTGAGCTTTGGCATCGGCACCAACCTCACCTGTGACATCCCGGGCGTGGCGCCGATGAGCATCGTGCTTAAAATGACCGACTGCAATGGCGCGCCAGTGGCGAAGATTTCCGACGAAGCCGCCAAGACCCAATGCCGCGACGAGAACTTCGTCGCCTATATGCGCCACGTATTCAAAGTCCCCAGCAAGGAGTAACCCATGCAAGCGGTTCAGCAAGAAATTGCCAAGGCGCTGAAGGTACAGCCGCCGTTCGCCGACGCCGCCGCGCTCGAGGCCGAAGTCGCCCGGCGCGTGGCATTCATCAAGGATTGCCTGGCCAACGCCCGGCTCAAGACCCTGGTGCTGGGCATCAGCGGCGGCGTCGACTCGCTGACCGCGGCCCTGCTCGCCCAACGCGCCATCAACGAGCTGCGCGCCGAGACCGGTGACAAGGCCTACACCTTCATCGCCGTGCGCCTGCCGTATCATGTACAGCACGATGAACATGATGCCCAGGCATGCCTGGACGTGATCAAGGCTGATGAAGTGCACACCGTCGATATCGCCCCGGCGGTGAAGGCACTGGCAGCTGAAGTCGTAGAGCTGAAGAACGGCTCGCCGACGCTGGTGGACTTTGTCGTGGGCAACGTAAAGGCACGTACCCGCATGGTCGCCCAGTACACCATCGCCGGCGCCCGTGCAGGCCTGGTGATCGGTACCGACCACGCCGCCGAGGCGGTGATGGGCTTCTTTACCAAGTTCGGTGATGGTGCCTGCGACCTGGCGCCGCTGAGCGGGCTGGTGAAGAACCAGGTGCGGGCGATTGCGCGCAGCTTCGGTGCGCCGGAGTCACTGGTGGAGAAGGTGCCGACTGCCGACCTGGAAGACCTGGCGCCGGGCAAGCCGGACGAAGCGTCGCATGGCGTGACCTACCAGCAGATCGATGCCTTCCTGCACGGGCAGCCGGTTGACCAGGAAGCGTTCGACATCATCGTCGCCACCTACCGCAAGACCCAGCACAAGCGCGAACTGCCGTTCGCCCCTTGAAAAGCTTCGCGGGCACGCCCGCTCCCACAGAGACACCACAGATGCTGAATTTTGTGGTGAACCTGTGGGAGCGGGCAAGCCCGCGAATAGGCCCGAAAGGCCTACACAGCTGTCATTACTTGACGACGACTTTGCCCTTCATCATCGAGATGTGGCCCGGGAAGGTGCAGAAGAAGCTGTAGTCGCCACCGGCTTCCAGCTTGGAAGTGTCCAGGGTGATGCTGGATTTTTCACCGGCACCAATCATTTTGGTGTGGCCGATGATCGCTGCGTTGTCAGCCTTGATGTAGTCCTTTTCGAGACCTTGCGTCATGCCTTCGGTGGCGATGGCCTGCATGTCGGCAGTCTTGCTGATCACCAGGTTGTGGCCCATGACGTTCTTCGGCAGCTTGCCACCGTGGGTCAGTTCGATTTCAACGGTCTTGCAGCTCTTGTCGACGGTGAACTCTTTGGTGTTGAACGACATCTGGTCAGTCGAATCGACAGTGACTTTGCAGTCGGCTGCGAAGACAGAGGCGCTGGCGAGGGTCAGCAGGGATACCGCTACAGCTTTCGCAAACATCATGAATCTCCTTGGCAGGGTTTTATCAATTGCGAGACTGCCTGAAACCGTTCAGCCCCTTGCTGATATGGGTCAAGGGGGTGTCAAGCGGTCAGCCAGTAGAATTGTTCAATCGATTGTATACAACCAATTCAAGAGCACATCATGCCCTTTTATTAGAGGATGGGACAACCTCTCATTTAGGAGCAATACGAAATGACCCTTGGTAGCCTGATGAACAGCCTGCTGGCGGCCTACGCCCATGGAGCGACCGGTGCCATCTGCGAATTCTCCCGGCCGGAGTGAAAGCAGCCTTGGAACTGTAGGACATGGGCCTTACCCTGTCAGCCTGAGTGACTGGAGATGAGCAATGCCCGTACGTTCCGTTTGTGTGTTCTGCGGCGCCAGCATTGGTGCCAACCCCGCCTATCGTGAAGCGGCCATCGCGCTGGGCCAGGCGATTGCCCGTCGCGGTCTGACCCTGGTCTATGGCGGTGGCGCTGTCGGCCTGATGGGCACCGTCGCCGACGCGGCCATGGCGGCCGGTGGCGAAGTAATCGGGATCATCCCAGAGAGCCTGATGAATGCCGAAATTGGCCACAAGGGCCTCAGCCGCCTGGAAGTGGTCGACGGCATGCACGCGCGCAAGGCACGCATGGCCGAGCTGAGCGATGCCTTCATCGCCCTGCCCGGTGGGCTGGGTACGCTGGAGGAGTTGTTCGAGGTATGGACCTGGGGGCAACTGGGCTATCACGCCAAGCCGCTGGGGCTGCTCGACGTGAATGGCTTCTATGAAAAGCTCGGCGGGTTCCTCGACCATATCGTCGAAGAAGGTTTCGTGCGGCCGCAGCATCGGGCGATGTTGCTGCTGGGGCAACAGCCGGATGAGCTGCTGGACGGGATGGACAGCTTTGTCGCGCCGGTGGCGCCGAAGTGGGTCGACAAGAAGCCTGACTGATCTCGATCAGCAGGCCGAACACCTAACCTGTGGGAGCGGGCGTGCCCGCGAATGCGGCAGTGAATCCACCATCGCATTCGCGGGCACGCCCGCTCCCACAGGGTTCTAAGTAGCTTTCAAGATCAGCGCGGGATGACCGGCTGACGCGGCTTCTTGCCCTTGCCGCCACCACCCTTGCCCGCTTCCTTGCGCTCCTTGGCCGCCTGCTGGTTGCGCGCAAACGCTTCGGCCTTGGCTTTTTCACGCTTGTCCCACGGCTTGCTGCCATCACTGCCACGCGGCGGCAGCCCGGTGTGCTGGGTAAGGACCTTCTGCTCCTTGCCCACCTTGTGGCTACCGGCCGGGGTCGAATTCTTGCGGCGCGCACTCTGGTAGGTGTCGGTCTGCGGCTGGTGCAGCGGGATCAACTGGTGCTTGCCCGGCCCGATCAGGTCAGCGCGGCCCATGCGCTGCAGCGCTTCACGCAGCATCGGCCAGCCCTTGGGGTCGTGGTAACGCAAGAACGCCTTGTGCAGGCGGCGCTGCTCCTCGCTCTTGACGATCTCCACCCCTTCGCTCTTGTAGGTCACCTTGCGCAGCGGGTTCTTGCCCGAGTGGTACATGGCCGTGGCCGAGGCCATCGGCGACGGGTAGAACGCCTGCACCTGGTCGGCTCGGAAGCCGTTGCCTTTCAGCCACAGGGCCAGGTTCATCATGTCTTCGTCGGTGGTGCCCGGGTGCGCGGCGATGAAGTACGGGATCAGGTACTGTTCCTTGCCCGCCTCTTTCGAGAACTTCTCGAACATGCGCTTAAAGCGGTCATAAGTGCCGATGCCCGGCTTCATCATCTTGTCCAGCGGGCCACGCTCGGTGTGCTCCGGGGCAATCTTCAGGTAGCCGCCAACATGGTGGGTGACCAGTTCCTTGACGTACTCCGGCGATTCCACCGCCAGGTCGTAACGCAGACCCGAGGCGATCAGGATCTTCTTCACACCCGGCAAGGCACGGGCCTTGCGGTACAGTTCGATCAGCGAGCTGTGGTCGGTGTTGAGGTTTTCGCAGATGCCCGGGAACACGCACGACGGCTTGCGGCAGTGCTTCTCGATCTCGTGGCTCTTGCAGGCGATGCGGTACATGTTGGCGGTTGGCCCGCCAAGGTCGGAGACCACGCCGGTGAAGCCCGGCACCTTGTCACGCATCTCTTCGATCTCATGCAGGATCGATTCGTGCGAGCGGTTCTGGATGATGCGGCCTTCATGTTCGGTAATCGAGCAGAAGGTGCAGCCACCGAAGCAGCCACGCATGATGTTCACCGAAAAACGGATCATCTCGTAGGCCGGGATGCGCTCCTTGCCATAGGCCGGGTGCGGTACACGGGCGTAGGGCATGCCGAACACGTAGTCCATTTCCTCGGTGGTCATGGGGATGGGTGGCGGGTTGAACCACACATCCACCTCGCCATGCTTCTGCACCAGGGCGCGGGCATTGCCCGGGTTGGTCTCCAGGTGCAGCACGCGGTTGGCATGGGCGTACAGCACCGGGTCGTTACGCACCTTTTCGAACGATGGCAGGCGGATCACCGACTTGTCGCGGGTCATGCGCGGGCTGTCGAGAATCTGTACGACCTTGGCTTCGTTCGGGTCTTCCACCTCGCCCTTGGCCTGCTCGATGGCACAGGCCTGGGTGTCCTGGGTATTCACGTACGGGTTGATGATCTTGTCCACACGGCCTGGGCGGTCAATGCGGGTAGAGTCGATCTCGTACCAGCCCTCGGGGGTATCGCGACGAACGAAAGCGGTACCGCGCACATCGGTGATGGTTTCGATCTTCTCGCCGTTGGACAGGCGCTGGGCCACCTCGACCACCGCGCGTTCGGCGTTGCCGAACAGCAGGATGTCGGCGCTGGCGTCGATCAGGATCGAGTGGCGGACCTTGTCCTGCCAGTAGTCGTAGTGAGCGATACGGCGCAACGACGCCTCGATGCCGCCCAATACGATCGGTACATGCTTGTAGGCTTCCTTGCAGCGCTGGCTGTACACCAGGCTGGCACGGTCCGGACGCTTGCCGGCCAGGCCGCCCGGGGTATAGGCGTCGTCGGAGCGGATCTTCTTGTCCGCGGTGTAGCGGTTGATCATCGAGTCCATGTTGCCCGCGGCCACGCCGAAGAACAGGTTCGGTTCGCCGAGCTTCATGAAGTCGTCTTTCGACTGCCAGTTCGGCTGGGCGATGATGCCCACGCGGAAGCCCTGGGCTTCCAGCAGGCGGCCGATGATGGCCATGCCGAACGACGGGTGGTCGACGTAGGCATCACCGGTCACGATGATGATGTCGCAGGAATCCCAGCCGAGCAGATCCATCTCCTCCCTGCTCATCGGCAGGAAAGGTGCTGGCCCGAAGCATTCGGCCCAGTACTTGGGATAGTCGTAGAGTGGTTTGGCTGCTTGCATGTCAGTGACCGGTTCTGGTGTGCAGGGAAATCGCGGGCGCGGAATATAGCACAAAATTTGACCAAATCCGACTGGATTCGTGGGGATTCGCGACGCAAGGCCGCTCCCACATTTGTTTCGGGCCAGTTACTCCTGCACCTTAGGCGCGCGTGCCAAGGGAAATTATCGACTGCCTGGGCCGGCCTCTTCGCGGGCACGCCCGCTCCCACAAGGTCACCGCATACTTCGCGACTTGCCCCGTACCTGTGGGAGCGGGCATGCCCGCGAAAGGGCCCATCCAGGCGAAATATCCCTGATGCCTTATAGCAGGCATCTGCGACAGTTTTTGTTGCGCCTATCAGATCCCGGCAGGCTTCAAGAGCTAGGAAGATTACCCACAGAAAAACCTGAGCCTGCTTCAGCCGACGATGACCGCGCCGCACCCTTGCTGAGCGATCGCAATCTCTTCAGATCTTTACTAAATGTTTAGCCTCTCCAACCCTCAGAAAATGCTAACCGGCTAATTATTAGTGAATTTTCTTCATCTATTAAAAAATTGTAGGAATCGAACTTCAAGTATCAGTAAAAAATCCCACGATAATTTTGCCCAACAAGTCCCGAGCAGATCTTGAACCAAGAAAAAAATAAGTGATACAACAGTGACGCGCTGAAAGGCGCACTCAAATCAACTCTATAGGAGCACTACATATGCAGTACCCGCTTTTCACCCCCCGCGCACCGATCTCAGCGTACGCGGGCAAGTCAAGCGAACACTGATCAACCTGGAAAAACATAATAAGACCGCATTCTATCGCACGCTTTATCAGCATCCGAATTTCGCTACGGTTGTTCAGGTGTTCATACCCGGACTGGAACGCTTCCACCTGATCAGATCAGGTATTCCTGTTGCACCACAGATTGCACTCAAGGCATAAGGCAATGACATGCAAATCTATCGAGGAATTCTCGCTGCCCTAAGCGCAACACTAATCCTGAAAATCGCGACCGTGGTACCTGCCCTAATCCTGGCAGACATCATTGACAACCTGGCCACTTCAGCTGCTTCTTCCCAGCTTCTGCTCGGAGCCTTCATTTGCCTTGTCGCATTACAAGCCTCAATGACCCCTTTGCAAACCTGGTGCCTGGCGTGGCTCTGCCAGGAACGCGTGAAACAACTCTCCATCCGCTGGTGCCGCGCATTGCTGGACAAACGCTTCGAGGCCTATGGACAACTCCATGGCGGAACACTGGTAAAGGTGCTTGATAGGGGCATTACCGCGCAGGAGCGGTGGTTAGGCTTTCTGATTGGCTCGGCATGGCCGGTGCTGGCCGAAGCTGCAGTGCTGATAACGCTTTTCGCATACCTGGGGGCTACTTCGGTATTGATGGGTCTCATCCCCTTGAGCCTGGCATACCTGTGGGCCAATAATCGCCTGGTCCGCTGGCGCCGGCCACATATCGAGGCAGTGAATGCGCGCGAGGATGAACTGGCGGAACAATGGGTGGATACCTTCGCCAGTGCGGCAACGGTCAAACTGGAAAAGGCCGAGGATGCAGCGATGCTCCCGGTCAACCAGACACTCTCACTCTATGCCGACTCAGCGGTGCGGGTAGCTCACAGTGGCGGTTGGATTCAGGGCCTGCGCACGCTGTTCATAGGCCTGGGCAGTGGCGGTTTGCTCATGTGGGGCATCCATGATCAGGCTCAGTCAACACCGCAGTTGAGCGTGGGCGAGCTGGTTGCCCTTTTCACATTGGTGAGTGGATTGCTGGCAGGGGTTGCGCAACTGGCTGAGGCCTGGCGATTGTTAGACCAATTCAGGCTAGACAAACGCAAACTTGAGCACTGGCTCCAGCTCCCCTCGTTCGGCCCGTCATGCTCTACTGAGACGAAGTCCTACAACAATGACGCAGTGCTGAGCATCTTCCCGTGCCTGATGAAGGCTCGGAACACCGTGCAACTGCAAATAGAAGAACCCTTGGTACTGCACAAGGCAGAACGAGTCGCGCTGATCGGGCCCAGCGGTTGTGGTAAATCTACACTTCTGCATGCGCTGGCAGGAACGGTATTCCAGTTGCGCAAGCACGTTCACTTGCACGGCAGGTGCCTGGCTTCGCTCGACGCTAGTGAACAGTTCAGTCGTTTACGACTCTGCCCTCAGGATGCGCACTTCATACCCGGCCCCCTGCCCCGCGCGGTGCTATTCGAGCAGGCTCATGATCGCGCTCAAATCGAACGATGGCTTGAACGGCTGGGCCTGGGCAAAGACTGGTACGAACTAGATCTTGATGCACGTGCAGAATTGATCTCGGGCGGCGAGGCACGCAGGCTGACGCTGCTACGCATTCTTAATCAGCCTGGGGAATTCAATTTCTTTGACGAACCCACAGCCGGGCTCGATGCCGGATCGGCTGAGCGCACCTGGGATCTGTTGTTCGAAGCATTTAAAGGGAGAGGGCTGATTTGCGTGACGCATGATCAGAGCGCGCTGTCGCGGTTTGACCGGGTTATCACCATGAGCGAGGGGCGGATCATCAGCCAAGTGCAAGCGGAGATCGCTTAGGACATTGAGCTAGCCGGCGATCACTGGCGCAGCCGATGTTATAAATCGCGTTGCCTGCTTCGCGGGCTTGCCCGCTCCCACAGGTACTGCGCCGGCTTCGCGTTAACGCTGTACCTGTGGGAGCGGCTTTAGCCGCGAACACCGGCGCAGCCGGTGCCATCCTCCGCGCTGGATTCTTCGCGGCTTAAGCCGCTCCCACAGGGTCCCTGCTAGCTCAGTGAGTCATGCGCAGCTGCAGGTAAACAGGTTTTATTCGTCATCGTCAAAGTTGTACATACCCGGCGCAAGGTTCTCGAAGCGGGTGTACTTACCAATAAACGCCAGGCGCACGAAGCCGATGGGGCCGTTACGCTGCTTACCGATGATGATTTCCGCCACGCCCTTGTGCTCGGTCTCGGGGTGGTACACCTCGTCGCGGTACACGAACATGATCACGTCGGCGTCCTGCTCGATCGCACCGGATTCACGCAAGTCGGAGTTCACCGGGCGTTTGTTAGGCCGCTGTTCCAGCGAGCGGTTCAGCTGCGACAGGGCGATGACCGGGCAGTTGAATTCCTTGGCCAGGGCTTTGAGCGAGCGGGAGATCTCGGAAATTTCGTTGGTCCGGTTGTCACCGGCCGAACCCGGGATCTGCATCAGCTGCAGGTAGTCGACCATGATCATGGCGATTTCGCCGTGCTCGCGAGCCAGGCGCCGGGTGCGCGCACGCATCTCCGAGGGGCTGATGCCGGCGGTATCGTCGATGAACAGCTTGCGGTCGTTGAGCAGGTTCACTGCGGAGGTCAGGCGTGGCCAGTCATCATCGTCCAGCTGGCCGGAACGCACCTTGGTCTGATCGATACGGCCCAGGGACGACAGCATACGCATGATCAGCGATTCACCTGGCATCTCGAGGGAGAACACCAGTACCGCTTTGTCGGTACGCAGTACGGCATTTTCCACCAGGTTCATGGCGAAGGTGGTCTTACCCATCGAGGGTCGGCCGGCGACGATGATCAGGTCGGCTGGCTGCAGGCCGCTGGTCTTCTCGTCGAGGTCGGTAAAGCCGGTGGATACACCGGTGATGTCGCTGTCGGAGTTGAACAGCGTATCGATGCGGTCGATGGCCATGGTCAACAGTTCGTTGACCCCCACCGGGCCACCGGTTTTCGGCCGCGCCTCGGCGATCTGGAAGATCTGCCGTTCGGCGTCGTCGAGGATTTCTTCGGCGTTGCGCCCTTGCGGGTTGAACGCGTTGTCAGCGATATCGGTACTGATGCTGATCAGCTGACGCAACGTGGCGCGTTCGCGAATGATCGCGGCGTAGGCCTTGATGTTGGCTACCGACGGGGTGTTCTTGGCCAGCTCGGCCAGGTACGCCAGCCCACCAACTTGCGAAGAAAGGCCTTCCTTGTCCAGCTGCTCGTGCAGGGTCACCACGTCGAATGGCTGGTTGGCGTCGGCCAACTTGTGCACGGCTCGGAAGATCAGGCGGTGGTCATGCCGGTAGAAGTCGCCGTCCGATACCTGGTCCAGCACCCGCTCCCAGGCGTTGTTGTCCAGCATCAGGCCACCGAGCACGGCCTGTTCGGCCTCGATGGAATGCGGCGGCACCTTCAGGGCTGCGGTTTGCAGGTCAAGCTGTTCGGAGGTGGTGATCTCGTTCATGGCCACGAAAGAATTCTGGAGGATGAAAAAGACAAAGGGCACGGCCTGTCGAAAACAGGACCGTGCCCGATGTTAACCGCCTGACCCACAAGGAGCCAGCCAGTCAGCGCAGCTTAGGCAGCTACGACGACCACACGTACGGTGGCTTCAACGTCGCTGTGCAGGTGCACGGCTACGTCGTATTCGCCAACCTGACGGATGGTGCCGTTCGGCAGACGAACTTCAGCCTTGGCCACTTCAACGCCGGAGGCGGTCAGGGCGTCAGCGATGTCGTGGGTGCCGATCGAACCGAACAGCTTGCCTTCGTCGCCAGCGGTGGCAGTGATGGTCACTTCCAGCTCGGCCAGTTGGGCAGCGCGGCTTTCAGCCGAAGCTTTCTTGTCAGCAGCTGCTTTTTCCAGCTCGGCGCGACGCTCTTCGAACGCGGCCAGGTTGGCGGCATTGGCAACGGTGGCCTTGCCGAATGGCAGCAGGAAGTTACGGCCGTAACCAGCCTTAACTTTTACTTTGTCGCCCAGGTTGCCCAGGTTAGCGACTTTTTCCAGCAGGATCAGTTCCATTTGGTAAAACCTCTTAACTTTTAACCTTCACCGTTCGCGGAGTCATTCCCCTTGGGGGACTTGCGACCGCGAAAATCAATCAGGCTGTCGACAATGGCCAGAACCATCAGCAACGGATAAATCAGCTGCATGATCAGCGGCAGCGTCACGTACATACCCACCAGCCAGAAACCGGCCAGTCGACCCTGTGCCACCAGCCCGTGCATCAAGGCGATGCCGGCCAGCACCAGTACCAGGCTCGAGGCCGATGCCAGGACGATGAACTGCGACCCGATGAACGGGGCCACCACCATCACTGCCACCAAGACCGCCATGGTCTGTTTCGGCAACTTCAGTTCGCGAAACTCGCGACCGAAACCTCCAGGGTTGTACAACGCTGCCTGCCAATAGCGCGCCAGCATCAACGCCAGCACACTGAACAATTGCACCGTCACTGCTGTGGAAGCGACCAGCACAGGGCGGATCAGCTCACCGGAGAGCACCGGCTGCCCTTCGATTTTCGGCATGGCTTCGGCAAACGCCTTGGCCAGCACATCGAAGGTTTGCGCCAGCGCCAGATCAAGCACGAGGCTAAACGCCACGGCGAACACGGCACTGGCGAGCAACACCCGGCTCCAGGGATGCTCGGCACGCAACATGGCGGCCAGGGCCAGGGCACCCGCAATCACCAGAAAGGTGATGGGATCGCCCATGACCCACACGGCCAGCCCGGCCAGCAAGCCGCCGGCGATGACCGTTGTAGCATCCTTGAACCCACGCCGCAGCAGCACAAGGCTGCCGGCAGCGGCACTCAACCAGAACAGCAGCGGCAGTACCGCGCTGATGACCACCACGAGGGTGGCCTGCACACGACCGCGCATGATGAAACTTGCTAACGCTCGCATGCTAATCCCTTACTGCTTGTCGACGACCCGGTCTCAGCGGCCGTGGCTGTCGGTGTAGGGCAGCAGGGCCAGGAAGCGGGCGCGCTTGATAGCGGTAGCCAGCTGACGCTGATAACGAGCTTTGGTACCGGTGATACGGCTTGGAACGATCTTGCCGGTTTCGGATACGTAAGCTTTCAGGGTGTTGAGATCTTTGAAGTCGATCTCTTTCACGTCTTCAGCAGTGAAGCGGCAGAATTTACGACGACGGAAGAAACGTGCCATTTAATAGGCTCCTCTAAAGGTCCGTGGATTACTCGTCAGCGTTATCGCTGGAGTCGCTGTCATTGCTGTCGTCGCCTTCGGCGGAGTCAGCATGCTCAGGACGCTCGCGACGCTCACGGCGCTCGCTGCGGTTCTCTTCAGCCTTCAGCATCTCGGACTGGCCGGTAACGGCTTCGTCACGACGGATGACCAGGTTACGGATAACGGCATCGTTGTAGCGGAAGTTGTCTTCCAGCTCGGCCAGGGCCTTGCCGGTGCACTCAACGTTCAGCATCACGTAGTGAGCCTTGTGAACATTGTTGATTGCGTAGGCCAGTTGACGACGGCCCCAGTCTTCCAGGCGGTGGATCTTGCCACCATCTTCTTCGATCAGCTTGGTGTAACGCTCAACCATGCCGCCGACTTGTTCGCTCTGGTCCGGGTGAACCAGGAAGATGATTTCGTAATGACGCATGAATGCTCCTTACGGGTTAGTAGTCTGCCAGTGAATCTGGTCAGACAAGGAGTGAATGACACTGTATGTCTTGCACGGAGGGGAGGCACATGTGCGCCTGCCAGCTCGGCAAGGGGCGCAATTGTAGAGAAGGCGGGGCGTACAAGCAAGGTGATTGGCGAATATTTGAACAGCCTGAAAAAATTCAGAATGTGTCAGGCCCCATTCGCGGGCACGCCCGCTCCCACAGGTCAACTGCTGCCTTTGGCATTGCAGATTACCTGTGGGAGCGGGCGCGCCCGCGAAGAGGCCGGCGCAGCTTATAGATCAGCGCTTGGCCTGACGCTGGCGCACAGCCTCGAACAGACACACGCCAGTCGCCACCGACACGTTCAGGCTGCTGACACTACCGCCCATCGGCAACTTCACCAGGAAATCGCAATGTTCGCGGGTCAGCCGGCGCATGCCCTTGCCTTCCGCGCCCATGATCATTACCAGCGGCCCGGTCAGGTCCTGCTGGTAGATCTCCTGCTCGGCTTCACCGGCTGTGCCGACCACCCACAGACCACGCTGCTGCAATTTCTCCAGCGTACGCGCCAGGTTGGTCACGGCCACCAACGGAATCACTTCGGCGGCGCCGCAAGCCACCTTGCGCACAACCGGGGTAAGGGTTGCCGATTTGTCCTTGGGTACGATTACTGCCGTAGCACCCGCCGCATCGGCGGTACGCAGGCAGGCACCGAGGTTGTGCGGGTCGGTGACACCGTCCAGCACCAGGATCAGCGGCGGCGTTTCCGTGCGCTCAAGCAGCTCCTCGAGCATCAACTCGCCCCACACCTGGCTGGGGCTCACCTCGGCAACCACGCCCTGATGCACACCCTCTACCCAGGCATCCAGCTCACGACGCTCGGCCTGGCCGACCGGCACACGGTTCTCCGCGGCCAGCGCCAGCAAGGTTTCGAGGCGTGGCTCGCTGCGCCCTTCCGACAGCCAGATCTGCTTGACCCGCTTCGGATGGTGCTGCAGCAATGCCTGTACGGCGTGCACACCGTAGATCTTTTCCAGCTGACTCATGACTTGCTCTTGCTCTTGCGTGGCGCACCGGACTTCGGCGGGCCTTTACGGTGCTTGGTCGGCTTGCCGGATGACTTGCCGCCCTTGTCCGACTTGCTGCTGGCATGGCCGCCAGTGCGCGCCTCGCTCATCAGCGCCTTCTTCATTTCGCGGCTCTTGCGCACTTCGGCGTTACGCTGCACGGCATCTTTCGGGAAGTATGCCTCAGCGGTTTCGCTCTTGCGGCTGCGTGGTTTCGGCGTAGCCTTGGCCTCGACCGGTGCCTGCGCGGGCTGCTCGGTTGCTGGCGCAGCGCCACGCTGCTTGCGGCCGATCGGCGCAGCGAGGGTTTTCTCCGACACTTCGAAGTCGATCTTGCGCTCGTCGAGGTCAACACGCATGACCTTGACTTCGATGGTGTCGCCCAGGCGGAAGCTGCGCCCGGTACGCTCACCGGAGAGGCGGTGATGCACCGGATCGAAGTGATAGTAGTCACCCGGCAGCGCACTGACGTGCACCAGGCCTTCTACATAGATGTCGGTCAGCTCGACGAACAGGCCGAAGCCGGTCACCGCGGTGATCACACCCGGGAAGGTCTCGCCCACGCGGTCCTTCATGAACTCGCACTTGAGCCAGTTGACCACGTCACGGGTGGCTTCATCGGCCCGGCGCTCGGTCATCGAGCACTGCTCGCCGAGCTGCTCGAGGGTGTTCTCGTCGTACGGGTAGATGCGCGCCTTGGGAATGCTCATGGCGCCGGCACGCTTGACGTGCGGGGTATCCACCCTGGAGCGGATGATGCTGCGGATGGCGCGGTGCACCAGCAGGTCCGGGTAACGGCGGATCGGCGAGGTGAAGTGGGTGTACGCTTCGTAGTTCAGGCCGAAGTGCCCGTTGTTTTCGGTGCTGTACACGGCCTGGCTCAGCGAGCGCAGCATCACCGTCTGGATCAGGTGGAAGTCCGGGCGCCCGGCGATGCTTGCCAGCAGGGCCTGGTAGTCCTTCGGCGACGGGTCCTTGCCCTTGTGCAGGCTCAGGCCCAGTTCACCCAGGAAGGCGCGCAGCTTTTCCAGACGCTCCGGCGGCGGGCCATCGTGCACGCGGTACAGCGCCGGCACGCCGTGCTTCTGCAGGAACTCGGCGGTGGCAACGTTGGCCGCCAGCATGCATTCCTCGATCAGCTTGTGAGCATCGTTGCGCACAGTCGGGCGAATTTCAGCGATCTTGCGCTCGTCACCGAAGATGATGCGGGTTTCCTGGGTCTCGAAGTCGATGGCGCCACGGGTGTGACGGGCATCCACCAGCACCTTGTACAGGTTGTACAGGTTCTTCAGGTCCGGGACGACGGCCTTGTACTCCTCGCGCAGCGCCTTGCCCTCACGGGTACGCGAGTGCTCGAGCATGCTGCTGACCTTGTTGTAGGTCAGGCGGGCGTGGGAGTGGATGACGCCTTCGTAGAACTGGTAATCGACCATCTGGCCGGCTTTGTTCATGGTCATTTCGCAGACCATGGCCAGGCGATCGACATGCGGGTTCAGCGAGCACAGGCCGTTGGACAGCTCTTCGGGGAGCATCGGCACCACGCGCTCGGGGAAGTACACCGAGTTGCCGCGCTGCTGGGCCTCGACGTCCAGGGCCGAGCCCAGGCGCACGTAGCTGGACACGTCGGCGATAGCCACATAAAGGCGCCAGCCACCGGAGAACAGGCGCAGCTTGCCCAGCGGCTCGCAATAAACGGCATCGTCGAAGTCGCGGGCGTCCTCGCCGTCGATGGTAACGAACGGCAGGTGGCGCAGGTCGACGCGCTTTTCCTTGTCCTTCTCTTCGACTTCGGAGCGGAACTTGCGCGCTTCCTTGATCACGTCCTTGGGCCAGACGTGCGGGATATCGTAGCTGCGCAGGGCAACGTCGATCTCCATGCCCGGCGCCATGTAGTTGCCGATGACTTCGACAACGTCGCCTTGCGGCTGGAAGCGCGGGGTTGGCCAGTGGGTGATCTTTATCTCGACGAACTGGCCGATCTTGGCGCCGCCGTTGCGCCCGGCAGTGACCAGCACTTCTTGCTGGATCTTCGGGTTGTCCGGGGTCACGTAGCCGATACCGCCTTCTTCGAAGTAACGGCCGACCACGCTTTCGTGGGCACGGGAGATGATTTCGACCAGCACGCCTTCGCGGCGGCCACGCCGGTCAACGCCAGACACGCGGGCCAGGCCGCGGTCACCGTCGAATACCAGGCGCATCTGCGACGGGCTGAGGAACAGGTCTTCGCTGCCGTCGTCCGGAATAAGGAAGCCGAAGCCGTCGCGGTGACCGGAGACGCGACCACAGATCAGGTCCAGCTTGTCTACCGGGGCATAGGTGCCGCGCCGGGTATAGATAAGCTGGCCGTCGCGCTCCATGGCACGCAGGCGGCGACGCA
Organism: Pseudomonas sp. B19(2017); assembly: GCF_002113165.1. Lineage (NCBI taxonomy): Bacteria > Pseudomonadati > Pseudomonadota > Gammaproteobacteria > Pseudomonadales > Pseudomonadaceae > Pseudomonas > Pseudomonas sp. B19(2017). The sequence continues at coordinate 5,940 of NZ_NEJR01000030.1, read as the reverse complement.
GGGCTTCGATCTGGTCTTCCTCGTACAGACCGAACTCGGCCGCCAGCTCCTCGCGTGCGGCCGGTTCGCCACGGTCGGCGAGGCGCTGCAGGATCAGCTCACGGCTGGGAATGGGGTTGTCGTATTTTTCCGCTTCGCGAGCGGCCTCGGGATCGAGGGATTGCCAATCGGCCATCAGAAGGGGTTCACCTTGGGGTATATAGATAGGAATTCTGGCATAGGCGTATTGAAACCGGAAATGTCAGCCTTGGACAGCCCCACCGGCACCTCCGGCGGGCAGGAATAGGCCTGCGGAATCAACAAGTTGAATTTTTTGAATTTTTTTTTGCTCAGGGGGTTTACAGCCCCCCGGACCGTCCGTATAGTGCGCACCACAACGACGGACAACCCCGAAGTTGTAGTAGAGATGAACGACGCTGTAAAGCATCTTTTAATCTCGAATGTGTGCCCAGGTGGCGGAATTGGTAGACGCGCTGGTTTCAGGTATCAGTGGCTTAACGGCCGTGGAAGTTCGAGTCTTCTCCTGGGCACCAAATATTTTCAAGTAACAGATGACCAAGGATCTGTTACTACTGTGTGAAAGCGAACGATAGTCGCCTTCTCCAGATGATGCAAAGCTTTGCCCAGGTGGCGGAATTGGTAGACGCGCTGGTTTCAGGTATCAGTGACTTAACGGTCGTGGAAGTTCGAGTCTTCTCCTGGGCACCATACAAAAACCCACTAGCTTGCTAGTGGGTTTTTTCTTGCCTGCGATTTTTGTATCACCCCTCTTCCGGGCATAGGTGCAAACCTGCACCGGCCTCTTCGCGGGCACGCCCGCTCCCACAAGTGCAGCACAGGGAGCGGGCGTGCCCGCGAAGGGACCGGAGCAGCCACCCCACCTTCAAGACTTACACCTTGGTCTGCCCCATGAATTTCTCCTCACCCGGCCACTTGAGAAACGATTTCGTTTACCATTGTTTCCAAATATGTAGCCGTAAGCGAGGAAGTACCCGCATGACGATCCGCCCGCAACCGCTGATGCGTACCTTGGCCGCCGCCGTGCTAAGCCTGGTCATCGGCGCACCGGCCGCCATGGCAGACGCACCGGTCACCCTGACAATGTACAACGGTCAGCACAAGGAAATCGGCGAAGCCATCGCCAAGGCCTACGAGGCCAAGACCGGTATCCACATCAATATCCGCAAGGGCAGCAGCAATCAGCTGGCCAGCCAGATCATCGAGGAAGGCGAGCGTTCGCCCGCCGACATCATCTACACCGAAGAGTCCCCGCCGCTGAACAACCTCGGCGAGCTGGGCCTGCTGGCGAAGATCGACGACGTCACGCTGAATATGCTGCCCAAGGAATACGTAGGCGCAAACGGCACCTGGATGGGCGTCACCGCACGCACCCGCGTGGTGGTGTACAACCCGAAGAAGATCGACGAAAAAGACCTGCCGACCACGGTCATGGATTTCGCCGGCCCTGAATGGGACGGCCGCGTAGGTTACGTGCCCACCAGCGGCGCTTTCCAGGAACAGGCTGTGGCCATCCTGAAAATGCACGGTCGAGAAGCCACCGAAGAATGGCTGACCGGCCTGAAAGCTTTCGGCAAGACCTACACCAACAACATGGTCGCACTGAAAGCCGTGGAAAAAGGCGAAGTCGCCGCCGTACTGGTGAACAACTACTACTGGTACGCCCTTGAGCGCGAGCGCGGCAAGCTCGACTCCAGGCTGTACTACCTGGCCGACGGCGACGCCGGCAACCTGGTGACCATCTCTGGCGCCGCGGCGGTAAAAGCCAGCAAGCACCCGAAGGAAGCCCAGGCACTGCTCAACTGGATGGCCAGCGAAGAAGGCCAGCGTGTGATCACCCAGACCACCGCCGAGTACCCGCTGCACAAGGGCATGGTTTCTGACCGTGGCCTGAAGCCGTTCGAAGAGCTGCGCCCGCCAAAAATCTCGCCGGCTGACCTGGGCAATGCCGAGGAAGCCATCGAGCTTGAACGCGAGGTCGGCCTGCTCTGATGACTGCCGCCCTGTCCGAGCCGGTGCCGGCACGCTTCGTACCGCGCCGCAAGCGCCCGTCCATCTGGGTAGTGCTGCCTGTGCTGTTCCTGGTGGCGATGAGCTTGTTGCCGCTGCTGTATGTCGCCATCAAAGCCTGGGAAGCCGGCTGGCGGGAGGCTCTGCACCTGCTGTGGCGGCCCTTTGTCTGGGGGCTGATGCGCAACACCCTGATGCTGATGGTCGGGGTGACGCTGACCTGCATGGTAGTCGGCCTGGCCCTGGCCTGGCTGCTTGAGCGCAGCAACCTGGCCGGTCGTCGGCTGTGGGGCGTGGTGCTGTGCCTGCCGTTCGCCGTACCGTCTTTCGTCAGCAGTTTCACCTGGGTATCGCTGAGCTCGGACTTCGAGGGCCTGGGCGGAGCGATCCTGGTCATGGCCCTGTCCAAGTACCCACTGGTGTTCCTGCCTGTGGCCGCCACCCTGCGCAACCTCGACACCTCGCTGGAGGAGTCGGCGCGCACCTTGGGTTGCAGCCGCTGGGGCGTGTTCAGCAAAGTCACCCTGCCGCTGCTGTGGCCGTCGATGCTCGGCGGCGCGCTGCTGATCGCCCTGCACATGCTGGTGGAGTTCGGCGCACTGTCGATTCTCGGCCTGCAGACCTTCACCACAGCGATCTACCAGCAGTTCGAACTGGAGTTCAGCAATGCCAATGCGGCCATGCTGTCTGCCGTGCTGCTCGCACTTTGCCTGGTGATGCTGTGGCTGGAGCTGCGGGTACGCGGCAAGGCTCGCCATGTACGCATCGGTCAAGGTGTGGCACGGCGCGCGCAACCGGTACGGCTGCGTGGCTGGGCGGTATTGGCGCAGCTTTTCTGCCTGCTGTTGGCGGTGCTGGGCAGCGGTATTCCGCTGGCCATGTTGGGCTACTGGCTGAGCGTGGGCTCGTCAGCGGCGTTCCCGGTGGCGGCCATCTCCAAAGCGCTGTTCACTTCGTTGTCGGTCTCGCTTGGCGGCGCCGGCTTCTGCGTGCTGCTGGCCTTGCCGATCAGCTTCCTGGTGGTGCGCTACAAGGGCCGCCTGGCGATCTGGGCCGAACGCCTGCCGTACCTGCTGCACGCCCTGCCCGGCCTGGTGATTGCCCTGACCCTGGTGTTCTTCGCCCTGCATTACGTGCCGGCGCTTTACCAGACCACGGCACTGTTGCTGCTGGCCTATGCGCTGCTGTTCCTGCCGCTGGCGCAGTCGCCGGTGCGCACTGCGCTGAACAAGGCGTCACCAACGCTGGAAGAAGCAGCGCGGACCCTGGGCGCGAGCAGCTTTGCGGCGTTCTGCCGGGTGACCCTGCCGATCATCTTCCCGGCCATGGCGGCGGCTTTTGCGCTGGTGTTTCTGGATGCGATGAAGGAACTGACGGCGACCTTGCTGCTCAGCCCTACCGGCATGACCACCTTGGCTACAGAAGTGTGGGCACATACGGCAAACGTCGAGTTCGCGGCTGCGGCGCCTTATGCGGCATTGTTGATCGTGGTGTCGGGGTTGCCCGTATATCTGCTGACTACGCGGATGTATCTGAACAAGGCATGACCTTCTTCGCGGGCTTGCCCGCTCCCACAGGTACCGTGCTCCTCTGAAGACCTGCGCAGCATCTGTAGGAGCGGCCTTGTGTCGCGATGGGCTGCGCAGCAGCCCCAGGATATCGACACCAACGCCGAAATTGTCGGGGCTGCTGCGCAGCCCATCGCGACACAAGGCCGCTCCTACAGGGACCGCGTCAAGCTCTGAATTGCCCCAGGCTGGCACGCAACTGTGCGGCCAGGTCATCCAGCACCTTGCTGCTGGCCGTGGTCTGCATCACCACCTCGGCCGAGCGTTCGGCCTGGGCGTGTATGGTTTCCACCCGCCCACGCACCGCCTGCGCCCCGCTCGCCTGCTGCTCGGCCGCCCGGGTGGCCAGGCCGATGGCTGCGTGCACCTGCTCCACCGCTGCCTGCACCGATTGCTGGCGGCGCTCGTTGTCACGCAGCACCAGAAGCCCCTCGCTGGCCTTTAGCCCTGCCTGGCTGATGGTGGCCACGGCCTCTTTGGCGCCCTTCTGCAACGCGGCAATATGCGCCTGGATATCACCCGTGGAGCTTTGCGTCTTGCTCGCCAGCGCCCGAACCTCGTCGGCCACCACGGCAAACCCCCGCCCGGTTTCGCCAGCACGGGCGGCTTCAATGGCCGCGTTCAAGGCCAACAGGTTGGTCTGCTCGGCAATACCGTGAATCACTGTCAGCACCACTTCGATCTGCTCGCTCTGCTTGGCCAGGCGCTCGATCACCTGAGAGCCAGCGTCTACCTGCCCAGCCAGGTTCTCGATCAAACCGGCCAACTGGGTCGAGGTGCGGCTGTTTTCATCGGTGGCCTGGCGGATATCCACTACTTGCTGCAACGCCGCCTGCATCGCGTGGCTTTCGGCCTGCGCCTCATCGGCCATGCTCGACAGGTCACGCAAGCTGGCCGCCACTTCATCGCGTTGCAGCGCAGCGGCGGCATCGGCGCCGGCGTTGCGCTGGGCCATCGCACCAATCTCCACCCCGGTACGCTGCGCCACCTCGCCCGCCTCGCGCACAATGGGTTGCAGCTTGTCGACGAAACGGTTCACCGCCGACGCCATATCGCCAATTTCGTCGCGGCTGTCCAGCGGCACGCGCTTGGTCAGGTCGCCCTCGCCGGCCGCCAGGTCATCCAGGGCGGCAATCAGCAGGCGCAGCTTGCTCAATACCCGGCGACCCAGCACCACCGCCACCACCAGCAGCACGCCGAGGCCGACCAGCACCAGACCCAGGCCGATGCGCCAGCGCAGCTCGCCAGCCGCATCGCGCACGGTCTGCGCGGTATTGGCTTGCATCGCGGCAGCACTGCCTTGCGCCTTCTCCAGGCGTTCGCGCAAGGTCTTGCCACTGTCGGCAGCGGCAGCCACCAGGCTGTCGCCAACCAATTGTTCGCCGCTGGCGATCAGGGCAGCGAAGCGCTGGTCGAGGGCCTTGAGTTCCTGGTCGATGCCGGCCGTGGAAACCCCCATCACCACCTTGCCGATTTCTGCCCCATTGGGGTTGATCGAGGCTTCGACGAAGTACACCGCCGAGTCACGCCGGGCGGCATCGATCACCTTGTCCAGCGCACGTTCGCCCTGGCCCTTGTCCATCAGCGCCTGGTTGATCGGGTTCTGCCGGTTCAGGTAGCGCGTCAGGTGCTGCCCCTGGGCGTCGTCGTAAACCACGAACAACACGTTGGGGTTACGCTGGGCACGCCGGGCGAAGTCGGAGAGCACCGGCACGTCGTTGTCCCAGATCGCCCGCGGGGCGACCGAAGCCAACAGCTCGGCCATGTCGTTGGCGGAGTCCTTGAGGTTCTTTTCCAGCGTACTGCGCAATTGCTGCTGCTCGCTTTGCAGGCGTGCCGACAGCCCTGCGCTCAGGCGCTGGCGGGTGCTGCTGGAGAGGCTGTCGAGGCCCGAGCGTACATCCTGCCCAGCCTGCTCCAGTTCGCCGGCAAGTTGACGGCTGTCATTGCCCAGACGCTCGCCCAGGTCGGCTTCCAGGGCGGTAACCGTGCTGCGAGTGAGCGCAACGGCAACCACTACCTGCACCAAAAGCGCGATACCAAGGGCAACAAACACAGGCCGCAAAAGGCGGCTTCGTAACAGTGAAAGGATGGCAGACACGGTGTAGCCCTCGTGTTTTCTGGCGCCACTACTTTGATGGCATCGTCAGAAACTTCTTACAGCAAGGGTTGTGCCGGAGACAGCAGGGATAAGTGCCAAGATTCAGCAATGGGTTTTCCTGTACTGGCCTCTTCGCGGGCTTGCCCGCTCTCATCAAACAAAATGCAACCCACTGTTTTTTAAGCACTCAGGCAGCCACCAGTTGATACCCCAGTTTCCGGGCTTTGCGAAGCAAAGCCCGGA
>NZ_NEJR01000003.1:0-410998 GCF_002113165.1 Pseudomonas sp. B19(2017) | reverse complement strand
GCAGCCGGTGCCATCCACCGCGTCGCCTGCTTCGCGGGCATGCCCGCTCCCACAGGGTCCGTACCAGCTGAAGGATTGCGCCATACCTGTGGGAGCGGGTTCACCCGCGAACACCGGCGCAGCCGGTGCCATCCACCGCGTCGCCTGCTTCGCGGGCATGCCCGCTCCCACAGCGTCCGTACCAGCTGAAGGAATGCACCATATCTGTGGGAGCGGGCACGCCCGCGAACACCGGCGCAGCCGGTGCCATCCACCGCGTCGCCTGCTTCGCGGGCATGCCCGCTCCCACAGGGTCCGTACCAGCTGAAGGATTGCGCCATACCTGTGGGAGCGGGCGCGCCCGCGAACACCGGCGCAGCCGGTGCCATCCACCGCGTCGCCTGCTTCGCGGGCATGCCCGCTCCCACAGGGTCCCAGCCAGCTGAGGAATGTGCTGTACCTGTGGGAGCGGCTTTAGCCGCGAACACCGGCGCAGCCGGTGCCATCCACCGCGTCGTCTGCTTCGCGGGCATGCCCGCTCCCACAGGGTCCCAGCCAGCTGAGGAATGTGCTGTACCTTGGGAGCGGCTTCAGCCGCGAATACCGGCGCTGCCGGTGGCTAACGATTTGACGGGGCTTGCAGCAGATGTCGGGCATCGCACTCCTCAAATGCCAGCAAAAACCTGTAAAACGTTGCAATCCGTCAGGTTCTTGCCTGCACTTCGCCTCCCTACAATGGCCTCACAACAACAAACGAGCCCAGCTCCGTGAGGCACGACCCCCATGTACAGAGACCACATCGTCAAACCGCGTGCGACCGACAACCCGGCGTTCATGGCCCTGGCCACCGCCGTCATCTTTGCACTCGCCCTGTTCTACGGCGTCGGCGACGGTAGCCTGGCCCGCCTGATGGGCCCGGTCGTGCTCGACTTGCAGGCGCCGCTGCTGCGCAACATGGCCGTAGCGGGCACCCTGGCCGTGACCCTGGTGCTTAACCTGTTCATCCTCGGCCGCTTTCCACTGCGGGCCCAGGTAATCACCGTCTGGGCTGAACTGTTGCTACTGTTCCTGCTTTTCTTCGACACCTTCGACCTTTCCTACAGCTTCATTGCCAGCAAAGTCGGCTTCATGATCACCCAAGGGGTGTTCACCACCGTCTACGTGTCCACGATCTCGATTGCCATCGCCTTCATCCTGGCCCTGCTGGGTGCGACCGCACGGCTGTCGTCCAACGGCTTTGCCATCGCCATCGCCAGTTTCTACACCTCGTTCTTCCGCGGTGTACCGCTGCTGATCCAGATCTACCTGATCTACCTCGGCATCCCCCAACTCGGCTACGTGGTCGGTGCAGTGCCGGCAGGCATCCTGGCCCTGTCGCTGTGCTACGGCGCCTACATGACGGAAATCTTCCGCGCTGGCATCAGCAGCATCCCCCGCGGGCAATGGGAAGCCTCGAGGGCGATAGGCCTGACCCCCTTCCAGGCCATGACCCGGGTGATCCTGCCGCAGTCAATGCGCCTGATCATCCCGCCCACCGGCAACCAGTTCATCTCCATGCTCAAGGACAGCTCGCTGGTATCGGTGATTGGCGTGTGGGAGCTGATGTTCCTGGCCCGCACCCAGGGCCGCGCCGAGTTCCGCCACCTGGAAATGCTGATTACCGCCGCCGTTCTGTACTGGGTGCTGTCGATCCTGCTCGAAGCCGTGCAGTCGCGCCTGGAAAAACGTTTCGACCGCGCCCACCGCTGATCGAGGAGCATCATGATGAATCAAGTAGTCCCCGCCACCGCTGTCCAGGCCGGCGTGTCCATACGCGGCCTGCAGAAATGGTACGGCGAGTTCCACGTGCTCAAGGGTATCGACCTGGAAATCGCCAGCGGCGAGATCGTGGTGGTCTGCGGCCCGTCCGGCTCGGGCAAGTCCACACTGATTCGCTGCCTGAACCTGCTGGAGGACTTCCAGAAAGGCCAGGTACTGATTGCCGGTAACCCGCTGAACCGGGATGCCGCCAGCGTGTCCGCCATTCGCCGCCAGGTCGGCATGGTGTTCCAGCAGTTCAATCTGTTCCCGCACCTGACCGTGCTGGAAAACCTGATGCTCGGGCCGCGCCTGGTCAGCAAACTCAGCGAGCCCCAGGCCCGCGCCCTGGCCCTGGAGCACCTGGAGCGGGTGCGCATCGCCAGCCAGGCCGACAAGTTCCCCGGCCAGCTTTCCGGCGGCCAGCAACAGCGGGTGGCCATTGCCCGCGCGCTGTGCATGAGGCCGCGGATCATGCTGTTCGACGAGCCCACCTCGGCGCTGGACCCGGAAATGGTCAAGGAAGTGCTCGATGTGATGGGCGAGCTGGCTCAGGATGGCATCACCATGCTCTGTGTCACCCACGAAATGGGCTTCGCCCGCAGGGTCGCCGACCGCATCATCTTCATGGACCAGGGCCAGGTCATCGAACAGGCCCGGCCCGACACGTTTTTCGACAACCCGCGCCACCCGCGCGCCAGGGAGTTTCTCTCGCAGATCCTCAGCCACTGAGGCCTGTGTCTACCGCTGTGCCAATACCACAACAACAATCGCATACCCGGAGACTTACCGAATGAACCCACTTGCACGCTCGTTCGCACTCACTGCCCTCGCCGCCAGCATGGCCCTGATGGGCGGCACCGCCTGGGCCGGTGCCACCCTGGACCGCATCCACCAGAGCAAGGTCATGAAAGTGGCCACCGCCGCCAACTGGCCACCGCAGTCGTTCCTCGGCGAGGACAACACACTCAAGGGCTTCGACATCGATGTCGCCAACGAAATCGGCAAGCGCATCGGCACCAAGGTGGCGTTCGTCACCCCCGAGTACGGCATCATCACCGCCGGGCGCTGGGCCAGCCGCTGGGACCTGTCGGTCGGCTCGATGACACCGACCCGCGAGCGTGGCCGCGTGCTCGACTTCCCGGCCATCTACTACTACACCCCCTACATGTTCGCCGTGCACAAGGACGCCGCCGGCGCCAGCGCCGATGACCTCAATGGCAAGACCATCGGCGTCGAGGCCGGTACGACCTCCGAGGACTACATCAACCGCCGGCTGAAGATCGACGCGGCGGATGTGCCTGCGTTCAGCTACACCGTGGAACCGGGCGATGTGCAGACCTACGGCGACAGCATGGGCCCCCTGGATGACCTGCGCATCGGTAACGGCACCCGCCTGGATGCCGCGCTGTCGCCGCTGCCGACCATCATGGGGGCGATAAAGGCCGGTTACCCGATTGCCCCGATACAAGGCAAGCCCGCCTATTACGAGCCGCTGGCCATCGCCACCGACAAGGGCGACGACGCCTTCAACGCCGAGCTGGCCAAGGCCGTCGACAGCATGAAGGCCGACGGCACGCTGAAGCAGCTGTCCGAGAAGTGGTACGGCGCCGACCTCACCCAAGTGCAGTAACCCCATGACCCGCAGACCAGCGCCCTTCAGCTGAAGGGCGTGCGGCCCCCGCGTGCCCGTAAAACATACACCGCCCAGTAAAAGGATGCCCCAGCCGATGTCCAGCTACAGCAACAACTATTACACCGGGACCATGCGCCCAGCCCCGCAGCGTCCGGCCCTGGCCGGTGAAACCCGCGCCGATGTGTGCATCATCGGCGGCGGCCTGGCGGGCCTGAGCATGGCCCGGGAACTGCTGGCGCGCGGGCGCTCGGTGGTCTTGCTGGAAGCCGCGCGAGTGGCCTGGGGCGCCTCCGGGCGCAATGGCGGCTTCGTGCTGCAGGGCTGGTCCGAAGGGCTGTCGGCGATCGAGCGACGCTGCGGCAAGCAGACAGCAGCGCAGTTGTTCCGGCTGTCACTCGAGGGCGTAGAAATCGTCCGCGATACCATCGCCCGCCACCAATTGCCAGGCTGTGCCGCGACCACCGGCAAACTCAGCGTGGTGCGCTACGACGACGCCGACAACCTGCAGCGCACCCGAGACCGCATGGCCCGTGATTTCGGTTTCGAGATGGAATACCTGGACACCCCGGCGCTGCGCAGCCGCCTGAACAGCGACCGCTATTTCCAGGGACTGCGCGACAGCCATGGTTTCCACTTCCACCCGCTGAACTACTGCCTGGGCCTGGCCGAGCTGGTCGAACTGGCCGGTGGCCGCATTCACGAGCAGTCGCCAATGCTGCGAGTAACACCCAAGGCCGGGCACCACCGCGTGACCACGGCCCACGGCGCAGTGACCTGTGCGGACGTGGTGTACTGCTGCGGTGGCTATGGCGGCGCCGAGTTTGGCCGGCTGCGCCGGGCGTTCCTGCCAATCGCCACCTACGTGGTGCTCACCGAACACCTGGGTGAACGCCTGGGTGACGTGGTACGTACCACGGATGCCGTCGGCGACAACCGCCGCGCCTCGGACTACTACCGCATCGTCGAAGGCGACCGCCTGTTGTGGGGTGGCCATATCACCACCCGCAACCTGCAGGACGAACAACGCCTGGGGCAGTTGCTGACCCGTGACATCCTCAGCGTGTACCCGCAGTTGCAGGGCCTGAAAGTCGCCAAGGCCTGGTCCGGGCTGATGGGCTACGCCCGCCACAAGATGCCGCACATCGGCCCCCTGGGCCCGGGAATGTGGGCCTGTACTTCATTTGGGGGCCATGGTATGAACACCGCACCCGTGGGCGCCAGGGTGGTCGCCGAGGCGCTGTGCGGCGAAACCGATCGTTACCGCCTGTTCGATGCCTACGGCCTGCAATGGAACGGAGGGCCGTTCGGACCTGCTGCTGCACAAGCGGTTTATGCCGGGCTGAAGCTCATGGACCGGTTCCAGGAAGCGCGCTCGCAGTACACCAACTAGAACGACAATCAGGAATCGCCATGGACGCCCTTCCCCCCGGCGCACTGTTCAAGCTTACCGAAAAGGACCGCCAACTGCTGGCGCTGCTGCAGGCCAATGCCCGCGAGCCCACCGCCTCGCTGGCACGCAAGCTGGGCGTGTCACGTTCGGCGGTGCAGGAGCGTATCAACCGCCTGGAAAACGCGGGCGTGATCACCGGTTACAGTGTGCGCATCGACCAGGACAAGCTGCAGCAGGTAATCAACTGCTTCACCATGACCTCGTGCAGCAACAAGAGCTACACCGACGTGATGACCACCTTGCGCAAGATGGAGTCGGTGCAGGCGGTGTATGCGGTGTCGGGCGAAATGGACTTCATCATCCACCTGACCACCCATACCTTGGGCGAACTGAATGCCGAACTGACCCGCATCAACATGATCAAGGGTGTGACGCAGACGGCGTCGCACATCGTCATGGAGACCAAGTTCAGCAAGAAGCTGACGTTGTAACCCCCCTCCCAGGCTTGTGCAGGGCCTTGTGGGAGCGGGCGTGTCGAGGCGTCGAACCGCCGCGAACACCGGCGCAGCCGGTGCCATCCTCCGCGCTGGATTCTTCGCGGGCATGCCCGCTCCCACAGGTGCTGTTCATGCCGCAGGTCCAGGAAGCCGGCCAGCTTCCTCGACGTCACCCTCTCGGATTGACTATGATCCCGCCTTGAACGTTTCAGCATGTTTCAACAAGGATCCAGATGTCAGTTCAGGAATTACCCCCTCTCCATGGCAAAAGTACCGTCGCCAAGATGGAAGCCGCCATGGCGCTGGGCAGTTTTGCCATTGGCACCGGCGAGTTCGCCATCATGGGCCTGATGCCCGATATCGCCAGCAACCTGCAATTGAGCGAGCCCCAGGTGGGCCATGCCATCAGCGCATACGCGCTGGGCGTAATGGTCGGCGCCCCGACACTGGCGATCATCGGTGCCCGGCTGTTGCGCAAGCACATGCTGCTGTTGCTGATGGCGCTGTATGCCCTTGGCAACCTGGCTACCGCCTTCGCTCCCTCGTTCGGTGGCCTGGTCGCCTTCCGCTTCATCAGCGGCCTGCCCCATGGCGCCTACTTCGGCATCGCGGCGGTGGTGGCGTCGAGCATGGTGGCCAAGGACCATCGGGCGGGGGCCGTGGCCCGGGTGATGATGGGGCTGACCCTGGCCATGTTGCTCGGCAACCCGGTCGCCACCTTGCTGGGCCAGTACTTTGGCTGGCGCTCGGCGTTCGTGCTGGTCGGCGTGATCGCCCTGTGCACCATCGCCCTGGTCTGGCGCTTCGTGCCCCAGCGCCACGATGAAGTGCGCAGCGACCCGCGCAAGGAACTGCAAGCTTTCACCCTGCCGCAAGTGTGGATAGCGCTGGGAATCGCCTCGATCGGCTTTGCCGGCATGTTCTGTGTGTTCAGCTACCTGGCGCCGACCATGTTGCAGGTGACCCAGGTGTCGCCGCAGTGGATTCCGTTCGGCCTGGCGGCGTTCGGCGTCGGTGGCATTGTCGGCAACATCGCCGGTGGCAAGCTGTTCGACCGCCTGCAGTTCCGCGCCGTCGGGCTGGTGCTGGTGTGGTCGATTGCAGTGCTGCTGTTCTTCAGTTTTGCCGCACAGGCGCTGTGGAGCCTGCTGCTGGGCATTGGCCTGGTCGGCACCATGATCGCCCTGGCGGCGCCGTTACAAATCCGCCTGATGGACATTGCCCATGAAGCGCCAAGCCTGGCGGCGGCGTCCAACCATGCGGCGTTCAACCTGGCCAATGCGCTGGGGCCGTGGCTGGGTGGCATGGCGATTTCCGCTGGCATGGGCTGGACCAGCACCGGCTACATCGGCGCAGCGACGGCGCTGGTCGGGCTGGGGATCTACCTGGTGGCACGGCGAATGAAGGGCGGGCACTGAGGTCAAGGCCTGACAGATAGCGTGACGGGGCTGCCATGCTGGTCAGCCCGGAGGAAATGATTACAATGCCCGCCCCAACCTGAAATATGTTTTTCCCATGAAATCACTGCTTTACGCCGTATCGTTACTGTTTTCCTTCACCCTCCCCGCGCTGGCCAGCCCGCCGGCGACCTTCACCGAGGCCAAGGTGATAGCCAAGCAGAAGGTGTACCTGGACCAGGCCAGCAGTGCCATGGGCGACCTGTACTGCGGCTGCAAGTGGACCTGGGTGGGCAAGTCTGGCGGGCGTATCGATGCCGCCTCGTGCGGCTACCAGACCCGCAAGCAGCAGAACCGCGCCGAACGCACCGAATGGGAGCACATCGTGCCGGCCTACACCTTCGGCAACCAGCGCCAGTGCTGGAAAAACGGTGGCCGCGAGCATTGCGTGGATGACGACCCGGTGTTCCGCGCCATGGAAGCCGACCTGTTCAACCTGTACCCGGCAGTGGGCGAGGTCAACGGCGACCGCAGCAATTTCAGCTACGGCATGGTTGCTGGCAATGCCGGGCAATACGGGCAGTGCACCACCAAGGTGGACTTCGTGCAGCGTGCTGCCGAACCACGTGACGAAGTGAAAGGCCTGGTCGCCCGCACCACCTTCTACATGTACGACCGTTACAAGCTGAACATGTCGCGCCAACAGCAGCAGTTGCTGATGGCCTGGGACAAACAGCACCCGGTGTCGGCCTGGGAAAAAGAGCGTGACCGGCGCATTGCCGCGATCATGGGGCATGCCAACCCCTTCGTGACCGGTGAACGCAAATGGACGGCCGGCTACACGCCAGTCGGCAGTGGCGTGGTGCAGGCGGTGCCGGCGAAGGCCGCCAAGCCTGAGGCCAAGCCGAGCCTGGCCAGTGCCGGGTCTGTGGGGGCGGTGCTTGGCAACCGCAACAGCCACGTCTATCACCTTTCCGTCGGCTGCCCGGGCTATACCCAGGTTACCGTGAAGAACCAGGTCACCTTCGCCACCGAGGGTGAGGCGCAGGCAGCGGGTTATCGCAAGGCGGGCAACTGCCGCTGATCGCCTGCTTCAGGGGGCGCGCGCGCCCCCTTTTTGCGGCCTTGCATGCCGACCGGGCTGTGCTGCAGCCCGCAAAAAATGACCATCCGTCGCCCAGGCGGCACCCCGCTCCCCGCCCCCAGCCCAACGAATGACAGATCATCCGCAAAGGAGACGTTCCATGATCCGCATTCGCCCACTCTCACTCTGTCTTGCTCTGGCCATGGCCAGCGTTACTGGCACCAGCTTCGCCGCCACCGACACAGACACCGACAGCCGCCCGCAAACCGACCAGTACGGTGGCAAGACCTCCGGTGAAGGCAGCAGCGTCAATAGCCCAGGCAGCAGCAAGGCCAACGACAGCAGCGACACCGGCAGCAACAGCGATGCCGCCGACGGCGCCGCTGGCGGCTCCAACAGCACCGGCGAAGCCACCGGTTCTGGCGCCGGGCATTCGGGTGGCACCGCCGAGGACCAGGACAGCCATTGAGGCCAGCCTGGGCTACACTGCGGCACAACGCCCTGCCAAGGATTCGCCATGAACCTCAAACCCTGGCTGCTCGCCGCCCTGCTGCCGTGCGGCGCCTTGGCCGTCGCCGGTGGCCAGGGCGCGCTGTCGATCAGCTCATCGTCGTTTACCGATGGCGGCGTGATCGCCTTGCAACAGGTTGGCGCGGATCCGGCCTGCGGTGCCGGTGAAGAGCGCACTCCGCAAGTGAGCTGGGACAACCTCCCCGCAGGCACCCAGTCATTGGCGTTGATCATGTTCGACCCGGACGGCGGCAAAGGTATTGGCGTGGTCCACTGGCTCGCCTACAACATCGACCCGGCTCAGGATGGGTTGAAGAAAGGCGTCGCCGGGCTGACCGGGCAAGGCGTGACGGTGGGGCGCAACTCGCGGGGCACGCTCAGCTACCGAGGCCCCTGCCCACCCGCCGGCGACAACCCGCACCACTACGCACTGACGCTGATCGCCACCGACCTGCCATTGGGCACCCTGCCAGAGGGCCTGGACCGCAGCGGCCTGCTGCAACTGCTGCAAGGCCACGCGTTAGGCGCGCAAAGCCTGGTCGGGCGCTACGGCCATTGAACCTTCCAGTACAAAAAGCAATTGATCGTGCCCATAGCATTTATCCATTGAATGGCCCGGCGAAACTGAAGTAAGCTCGGGCTCAATCACTGGAGAGCAACATGCCAAAACACACCCGCAACCACGCCAACCACACCGGTCGCACCCTGCGCCCTGTGCTGGCCGTTGCCGGCTGCGTGGCACCTGCCAGCTATTACTTCGGGTATTGGTTTAGCCACTAGGCGCCGATACCCACACGGCGCCCACCTTCGAGGGGCCGCCGAACATGAGAATACTCAAACCCCCGGTCGGCTCCCCGACCGGGGGTTTTGCTTTTCAGGCCTTTGAACAACACCGATTCACATTGAGGACAGATTCATGAACTACGCCACTTATTACTACGCAAACACCTACGCCTGGCGATTTAGCCAATCCCGTTCGGGCCAGCCTGCCGCCTCCGTTCGGTCTTCCACAGGTGGCAATGCAGCAGCCAATACGAATTCAACGATCTGTCGAACACCTCGATAGGGCCGACCAAGCGGGCCAGAACCCGCTGTCCGCCCAGGGAAAAACGCCATGCAAGCTTCCAGCCTCGCCCTGACCCAGCCGCAAGCAGCCAACACCACCGTCAGCCAGCGCCTGCCCAGCCCGCACCTGCTCAAGCAGCAAATGCCGCTGTCCAGCGAACTTACCCAACAAGTCCATGCCCACCGCCAGGCCATCCGCGACATCCTCGAAGGCCGCGACCAGCGCCTGCTGGTGATCGTTGGGCCGTGCTCGATCCACGACCCGCGCTCGGCCCTGGAATACGCCGACCGCCTGGCCGCCCTCAGCCGCGAAGTCGACGACAAGCTGCTGCTGGTGATGCGCGCCTACGTCGAAAAACCCCGCACCACGGTCGGCTGGAAAGGCCTGGCCTACGACCCGCACCTCGATGGCAGCGACGATATGCACGCCGGCATCGCCCTGTCCCGCGGGCTGATGCTGAACATGATCGAGCGTGGCCTGCCGGTTGCCACCGAACTGCTGCAGCCCATGGCCGCCGGCTACTTCGATGACCTTTTGGCCTGGGCCGCGATTGGCGCGCGCACCACCGAATCGCAGATCCACCGCGAAATGGTCAGTGGCCTGGAGTTGCCGGTCGGCTTCAAGAATGGCACCGATGGCGGCATCGCCATCGCCAGCGACGCCATGCGCAGCGCCGCCCACCCGCACCGCCACTTCGGCATGGATGCGCAGGGCTACCCGGCCATCATCGAGACCTTGGGCAACCCGGACACCCACCTGGTGCTGCGCGGTGGCCACAAGGGCCCGAACTTTGACGCCGACAGCATCGCCATGGCCCGCCAGGCGCTGGCCAAGGCCGGGTTGCAGGCGCGGATCATGGTCGACTGCAGCCATGCCAACAGCGGCAAGGACCCGGCGCGCCAGCCGGCGGTATTCAACGATGTGCTGGAGCAGCGCCTGGCCGGCGACCGTTCGATCGTCGGCGTAATGGTCGAAGGGCACTTGTTCGACGGCTGCCAGGCGCTGGGCAAGGGCGCGCTGAAGTACGGCGTGTCGATCACCGACGGCTGCCTGGGCTGGGCCTCGACCGAAACCCTGTTGCGCGAGGCGGCACAAAAACTGTAGGCAGCGGCTTGCAAGCCTGGCGAGACATACCCCGGACAAGTGCGCTAGGCTTGCCTTTTTACCCCAAGGAGCAGTACCCATGGCCCGTGCAACCGCCCGCCACATCCTGGTCAGCAGCGAAGATAAATGCAACGAACTGAAAGCCCAGATCGAAGCAGGCGCCGACTTCGCTGAAATCGCCAAAGCCAACTCCACCTGCCCGTCCAGCCGCCAGGGCGGTGACCTGGGCTCGTTCGGCCCGGGCCAGATGGTCAAGGAGTTCGACACCGTGGTGTTCAGCGCCCCGATCAACACCGTGCAAGGCCCGGTGAAGACCCAGTTCGGCTACCACCTGCTGGAAGTGACCAGCCGCCAGGACTAAGTCACCTTTCAGGTGATGAGATCCCTTGTGGGAGCGGGCGTGCCCGCGAATAGGCCAGATCAGGCAACCCCATTGTCTGGTCTGACGCATTCGCGGGCACGCCCGCTCCCACAAGTACTTTGGGGGCTTGTGTTTGCGTGCATGAGCTTGATGGCCCACGCCGCCTCCACCCACGCCCTCACCGTCTACGGCGAAGCCCCCCGCTACACCACCACTTTCCAGCACTTCGACTACGTCAACCCCGACGCCCCCAAAGGCGGCATCCTGCGCCGCTCGGCCATCGAGATCGGCCAGTTCGACCATATCCTGCCCTACATCGACAAAGGCATCGGCGTCAGTGAAGTCGATGGCCTGCTGTACGCGCCGCTTGCCGTGCGCTCATTCGACGAACCCTACACCGTCTACGGCCTGATCGCCCGGCGCATGGAGCGCGGCCCGGAGGATGCCTGGCTGCGTTTCGAGATCGACCCGCGCGCCACTTTCGCCGATGGCAAGCCGGTGCGCGCCGAGGACGTACGCTTTACCTTCGAGCTGCTGATGAGCAAGGGCAGCCTCAAGTACCGCACCCAGTTCGCGGATGTTGCCGCTGTTATCGTGGAAAGCCCGCACAGCGTGCGCTTCGACTTCAAACCCGACCACGGCCGCACCCTGCCGCTGGACATCGCCAGCCTGCCGG
This sequence comes from Pseudomonas sp. B19(2017), assembly GCF_002113165.1. Lineage (NCBI taxonomy): Bacteria > Pseudomonadati > Pseudomonadota > Gammaproteobacteria > Pseudomonadales > Pseudomonadaceae > Pseudomonas > Pseudomonas sp. B19(2017). Next base: position 399,501 of record NZ_NEJR01000003.1, on the reverse strand, counting down.
TACTGCCCGAGCACGACTGGCAGCAGCGCGACTTCGCCAACGGCGCCGGCTTCGACAAGCCGGTCGGCAGCGGGCCGTACCGTATCGGGCACATCGACAACGGCCGCAGCATCACCTTCGAGCGCGACCCCAACTGGTGGGCGCGCGACCTGCCGGTCTGTCGTGGCCGCTACAATTTCGACAAGCTGCGCATCGAGTACTTCGGCGACACGGAAGTGGCGCGCCAGGTATTGAAGGGCGGCGGTTACGACTACAACCGCGAGTTCTCCGCCACTGCCTACACCCTGGGCTACGCCAGCGCGCAACTGGACGATGGCCGCCTGCAGCGCGCCCACCTGGGCCCGGCCAAACCGCAGGTAGCCCAGGGCTTCGTGTTCAACCTCGACCGGCCGCAGTTCAAGGACCGTCGCGTGCGCCAGGCGCTGGGCCTGCTGTGGGACTACGAGTGGAGCAACCGGCAGATGATGCGCAACATGTACATCCGCCAGCAGAGCGTATTCTCCAATACCCCGCTGGCCGCCCGCCAACTGCCGGATGCCGGCGAGTTGAAGCTGCTCGAACCGTTGCGCGGCCAGGTACCGGATGAAGTCTTCAGCACCGTGTTCACCGCTCCGGTCACCGATGGCTCGGGGATCATCCGTAAGCAACAGCTGCAGGCACTGGCGCTGCTCGAGCAAGCCGGCTGGCGCCCCGAGGGCGACCGCCTGGTGAACAGCCAGGGCACGCCGCTGGCGTTCACCTTCCTCAATGGCCAGGCAGGCATGGAACGCCTGCTGCTGCCGTGGAAGCGCAACCTGGCACAGATTGGCGTGACCCTGGACATCCGCAACGTCGACTCGGCCCAGTACGTCAATCGCCTGATGGCACGTGACTACGACATGATCGTCACCGGCTATCCGGTCACCCTGTCGCCCGGCGCCGAGCTGTACAACTACTTTGGTTCGGCCGCGGCCCATGACCCCGGGTCGAACAACCTGATGGTTTTGCAAGACCCGGCCGTGGACCGCCTGATCGACGGCCTGGTACGCGCCGACAGCCAGGCCGACATGCTGCACCACGCCCATGCCCTGGACCGGGTACTGCAATGGAGCTACTACTGGATCCCCAACTACTACCCGCCAGGCAGTTCCACCGTCTGGTGGAACCGCTTCGGCGTGCCCAAAGTCCAGGCGGCCTATGACGAAGGCCTGGACACCTGGTGGGAAGTCAGCCCTGCCGCGCTGAGCAACGCGCAAATGGCCGAACGCCGGAAATCCTCGCCATGACCGCCTATATCCTGCGCCGACTGCTGCTGATCATCCCGACCTTGCTGGCGATACTGCTGGTCAACTTCGCCATCGTCCAGGCCGCACCGGGTGGCCCGGTGGAGCAGGCGGTGGCACGCCTGCAAGGCATTGGCGGCGGCGCGCCCGGTGCCCGGGCCGAGGTGGTGCACGGCGAGTCACGGGCTACCCGTGGCCTGGACCCGAAACTGATCGAGGAGATCAAGCGCCAGTATGGCTTCGACAAGTCCGCCCCCGAGCGCCTGTGGTTGATGCTGGGCCAGTACGCCCGGCTGGATTTCGGCAACAGCTTCTTCCGTGGCGCCAAGGTCACCGACCTGATCCTCGACAAGTTGCCGGTAACCCTGTCGCTGGGCTTCTGGGCCACGCTGATCACCTACCTGGTGTCGATCCCGCTGGGCATCCGCAAGGCGGTGCGCCATGGCAGCCGCTTCGATGCCTGGAGCAGTGCATTGATCGTGGTCGGCTATGCCCTGCCTTCGTTCCTGTTCGCCCTGTTGCTGATCGTGCTGTTCGCCGGCGGCACCTCGCTCAACTGGTTCCCGGTGCGTGGCCTGGTATCGGACAACTTCGACGAGCTCAGCCTGTTGGGCAAGGTCGCCGACTACTTCTGGCACCTGGTGCTGCCGGTCGGTGCCCTGGTGATCGGCGGCTTCGCCACCCTGACACTGCTGACCAGGAACGCCTTCCTCGACGAGATTTCCCGGCAATACGTGGTTACCGCCCGCGCCAAGGGCCTGAGCGAGCATCGGGTGCTGTATGGCCACGTGCTGCGCAATGCCATGCTGCTGGTGGTGGCGGGGTTGCCGCAGGCGCTGATCACGGTGTTCTTTGCCGGCTCGTTGCTGATCGAGGTGATCTTCTCGCTCGATGGCCTGGGCCGCATGAGTTACGAAGCGGCCGTGTCGCGGGATTACCCGGTGGTATTCGGCACGCTGTTCATCTTCACCCTGGCGGGCCTGCTGATCCGCCTGATCGGTGACCTGTCGTATACCCTGCTCGACCCGCGTATCGACTTCGATGCGAGGGCACACTGATGCTTTCGCCGATCTCGCGTCGCCGCCTGCAACGCTTTCGCCGCAACCGCCTCGGCTGGGTTTCGCTGTGGCTGTTCGCAGCCCTCCTGCTGCTGAGCCTGTGTGCCGAACTGGTGGCCAACGACAAACCGCTGCTGCTGGGCTACAAGGGCGACCTGTACGTGCCGGCGCTCAAGCGCTACACCGAGCAGCAGTTCGGCGGCCAGCTGCCGTTCCAGCCAGACTACCGCAGCGCCTATGTACGCCAGCTGATCGAACAGCAAGGCGGCTGGATGCTGTTCGCACCCATCCCGTTCAGCGCCGATACCCCCAACTACGACCTGCAAGTACCCACCCCAAGCCCGCCAAGCGCCAGCAACTGGCTGGGTACCGACGACCAGGGCCGTGACGTGCTGGCCCGGGTGCTGTATGGCACGCGGGTATCCTTGCTGTTCGCCTTCGCCCTGACCGGGGTCAGCGTGCTGATCGGGGTGGCGGCCGGTGCCCTGCAAGGCTACCACGGGGGCTGGGTCGACCTGATCGGCCAGCGCCTGCTGGAGGTCTGGTCGGGATTGCCGGTGCTGTACCTGCTGATCATCCTCAGCGGCTTCGTCGAGCCGGACTTCTGGTGGCTGCTGGGGATCATGGCGCTGTTCTCCTGGCTGACCCTGGTCGACGTGGTGCGCGCGGAGTTTCTGCGCGGCCGCAACCTGGAGTACGTGAAGGCCGCCCGGGCGCTGGGCCTGCCAGACACCCAGGTGATGCTGCGACACATCCTGCCCAATGCGATGAACGCCACGCTGACCTATGTGCCGTTCATGCTGACCGGGGCGATCACTACCCTGACTGCGCTGGATTTTCTCGGTTTCGGCATGCCGGCTGGCAGTGCCTCCCTGGGGGAGTTGGTGACCCAGGGCAAGCAGCACCTTGAAGCACCCTGGCTGGGCTTTACTGCATTCTTTGCGCTGGCGGTGATCCTGTCGCTGCTGGTGTTTATCGGGGATGCCTTGCGCGAGGCGTTCGACCCCAGGGGATAGGTTTTCAGCTCTGGCCTCTTCGCGGGCTTGCCCGCTCCCACAGGCTCACCACCAATCTGGGGACTGTGGGGTACCTGTGAGAGCGGCAAGCCCGCGAAGAGGCCGGCACTGTTTTTAATGATTTGGAATTTACCCATGCACGACAGCGACAGCCTCAAGGACTACCCCCAGGTGCGGCAACTGGCGATCCGCTCGCTGTTCGAGATCATCGAGCAGTCCAGCGAAGGTACGGTGATTGTCGACCGCCAGGCGCGCATCGTCTGGATGAACGAGCGTTACGCCAGGCGCTTTGGCCTGGCCGACGCCGCCAGTGCCATCGGCCAACCCTGCGAAGCGGTGATCCCGGGCAGCCTGATGCGCGAGGTGGTGAGCAATGGCCGGCCGATCCTGCTGGACATGCTCGACACCCCGAACGAGCCGCTGGTAGTAATGCGCCTGCCCATCCACGACGACCAGGGCGCGCTGATCGGCGCCATCGGCTTTGCCCTGTTCGATGAGTTGCGCAGCCTGTCGCCGCTGCTTAAACGCTACTCCAGCATGCAGCAGGAGCTGGCCTCGACCCGCTCGCAACTGCGTGCCCGCCAGGCCAGGTACAGCTTCGCCCAGTTCGTCGGCAGCAGCACCGCCAGCCTGGAGGCCAAGCGCCGCGCCCGGCGTGGCGCGAGCAGTGATTCGCCGGTATTGCTGCTGGGCGAAACCGGCACCGGCAAGGAACTGCTGGCCCATGCCATCCATGCGACCTCGGCGCGGGCGCACAAGGCGTTTGTCAGCATCAACAGTGCGGCAATCCCCGAGACACTGCTGGAAGCCGAGTTCTTCGGCACCGCCCCCGGCGCCTTTACCGGGGCTGACCGCAAAGGCCGCAGCGGCAAGCTGCAACTGGCCGAAGGCGGCACGCTGTTCCTCGACGAGATCGGCGATATGCCGCTGGCCCTGCAGAGCAAGCTGCTGCGGGTGTTGCAGGAGAAGGAATACGAGCCGGTAGGCTCGAACCAGATGCTGCGCAGTGATGTGCGCATCATTGCCGCCACTTCCATCGACCTGCCGGCCGCCATCGCCCGCGGGGCATTCCGCGCCGACCTGTATTACCGGCTGAATGTGCTGCCGATCGAGGTGCCGCCACTGCGGCAACGGCTGGAGGACCTGCCGGCGCTGTGCGAGGCCATCCTCGGCGAACTGGGCAGCCAGTACGAGTTGGAGGCCGAAGCGCAGCAGTTACTGGCGCGGCATGCATGGCCGGGGAACATCCGCGAGCTGCGCAATGTGCTGGAGCGGGCCACGCTGCTGGCAGATCAGCCGCGGCTGGGGGTAGCGGATTTGCGCGCGGCATTGGGGCCGTTGAGCCCGGTGGCGGCTGCGCCAGTGCGGCAGAGCTACCGCGAAGCCTGCGCTGAGTTCGAGCGCAAGTTGATTGCCGGGGCATTGGCCGAGCATGAGGGAAATGTGCCGCAGGCCGCGCAGGCATTGGGATTGGGGCGATCGACCTTGTACAAGAAGATGGTGGCGCTGGGGCTTTCGTCTCCAATTGGAGACTGATGTTTCTGATTTGAGATTGCTGCGAGGACGTCGCCCTCGATCGCCGGCAAGCCAGCTCCCACAAGGTTATGCGCCGATTTCAGACTTATGGGTAATCCTGTGGGAGCTGGCTTGCCGGCGATGGGCTGCAAAGCAGCCCCCTGCAGTCTCAAAATGTAGACAACATTTTCAATAACAAGAAAATAAATCATAAAAATCAATTATTTAGCGTTTGGCACGATTCCCGCTATCTCCTGCTCGCCGATAAAAACAAGACTCACCCCAGGAGACCCACCCCGATGACCGTGCTCATCGCCCTTGCCGCGCTGGCCCTGCTGATGCTGGCTGCCTATCGCGGCTACAGCGTAATCCTTTTCGCCCCCATCGCCGCCCTCGGCGCCGTCCTGCTCACCGACCCGTCCGCCGTGGCCCCCGCATTCACCGGGGTGTTCATGGAGAAAATGGTCGGCTTCATCAAGCTCTACTTCCCGGTGTTCCTGCTGGGCGCCGTGTTCGGCAAGCTCATCGAGCTGTCCGGCTTCTCGCGCTCGATCGTTGCCGCCGCCATCCGTGTGCTCGGCACCCGCCAGGCGATGCTGGTGATCGTGCTGGTCTGCGCCCTGCTCACCTACGGCGGCGTGTCGCTGTTCGTGGTGGTTTTCGCGGTGTACCCGTTTGCCGCCGAAATGTTCCGCCAGAGCAACATCCCCAAGCGCCTGATCCCGGCAACCATTGCCTTGGGCGCGTTCTCGTTCACCATGGACGCCCTGCCCGGCACCCCGCAGATCCAGAACATCATCCCCAGCACCTTCTTCAACACCACCGCTTGGGCCGCACCCTGGCTGGGCCTGATCGGTACGCTGTTCGTGTTCTGCGCCGGCATGGCCTACCTGCAGCGCCAGCGCAACAAGGCCCAGCGCGCTGGTGAAGGCTACGGCAGCGACTTGCGCAACGAACCGGAAACCGCTGCCGACCTGGCCCTGCCCAACCCTTGGCTGGCTCTGTCGCCGCTGCTGCTGGTCGGGGTGATGAACCTGCTGTTCACCCACTGGATTCCGCAGTGGTACGGCCCCAGCCACAGCCTGCAATTGCCCGGCATGAGCGCGCCGGTGCAAAGCGATGTGGCCAAGCTCACAGCCATCTGGGCAGTGCAGGCGGCGTTGCTGGTGGGCATCCTGATGGTGCTGGTGTGTGCCTTCGGCGCCATCCGTGCCCGCCTGGCCGAAGGCACCAAGAGCGCCGTGGGCGGTGCCTTGCTGGCGGCCATGAACACCGCCTCGGAATACGGTTTTGGCGCGGTAATCGCCTCGCTGCCGGGCTTCCTGGTACTGGCCGACGCCCTGCGCGGCATCCCCAACCCGCTAGTCAACGAAGCCATCACCGTGACCTTGCTGGCCGGTATCACCGGCTCTGCCTCGGGCGGCATGAGCATCGCCCTGGCGGCCATGGGCGACAGCTTCATCGCCGCCGCCAATGCCGCCAACATCCCGCTCGAAGTGCTGCACCGGGTGGCCGCCATGGCCAGTGGTGGCATGGACACGCTGCCGCACAACGGTGCAGTCATCACCCTGCTGGCCGTGACCGGGCTGACCCACCGTGAGGCCTACAAGGACATTTTCGGTATTACCCTGATCAAGACCCTGGCGGTGTTCGTGGTCATCGCCACGTTCTACGCCACGGGCATCGTCTAAGGAGCTTTGCATGACCCTAAAAGGCAAGACCGCACTGGTCACCGGTTCCACCAGCGGCATCGGCCTGGGCATTGCCCAGGTGCTGGCCCGTGCAGGCGCCAACATCGTGCTCAACGGCTTTGGCGACCCGTCCCCGGCGCTGGCCGAGATCGCCCGGCACGGGGTGAAGGCAATCCATCACCCGGCCGACCTGTCGGACGTGGGCCAGATCGAAGCGCTGTTCGCCCTGGCCGCACGCGAGTTCGGCGGCGTCGACATCCTGGTCAACAACGCCGGTATCCAGCACGTGGCGCCGGTGGAGCAGTTTCCGCTGGAAAGCTGGGACAAGATCATCGCCCTAAACCTGTCGGCCGTGTTCCACGGTACGCGCCTGGCCCTGCCCGGCATGCGCACGCGCAACTGGGGGCGCATCATCAACATCGCCTCGGTGCATGGCCTGGTCGGCTCCACCGGCAAGGCGGCCTATGTGGCGGCCAAGCACGGCGTGGTCGGCCTGACCAAGGTGGTAGGCCTGGAAACCGCCACCAGCAACGTTACCTGCAATGCCATCTGCCCTGGCTGGGTGCTGACCCCGCTGGTGCAGAAGCAGATCGACGATCGTGCTGCCAACGGTGGCGATCCACTGCAAGCACAGCACGATCTGCTGGCAGAAAAACAGCCATCGCTGGCCTTCGTCACCCCCGAACACCTGGGTGAACTGGTACTATTCCTGTGCAGCGAGGCCGGTAGCCAGGTTCGCGGTGCCGCCTGGAACGTCGATGGTGGCTGGTTGGCCCAGTGACGGGCGGCCTGGGCCTGGCGGCGGTCTTGCATTCGTTTATCTGCAAGGAGGCCCTATGCGCCCAACCCCGATGACCGTGATCCTGGCCCTGACCCTGGCTGCCGCCGCACCCGCGATGGCAGCCAGCCTGAAGGACGTCGCGCCCTATCCCGAGGCGGAAAAAGGCTTTAACCGGCAGGTCATCCACCTGCCGGCCCAGGCTGACGAGTCGGCCTATCAACTGGAAATTCTCGCCGGCAAGACCCTGAAGGTAGACTGCAATCGCCAGCGCCTGGGCGGCAGCCTGGAGGAACGTACCCTGGAAGGCTGGGGCTATAGCTACTACCGCCTGGACAAGGTCAGCGGCCCGGCCAGCACACTGATGGCCTGCCCAGATGGCAAGAAGACCGAGGCCTTCGTGCCGGTGGTCGGTGAAGGTTTCATGCTGCGCTACAACAGCAAGCTGCCGGTGGTGGTGTATGTGCCCAAGGATGTCGAAGTGCGCTACCGCGTCTGGACCGCGTCGCAGGACGTGCAAAAGGCTAAAGTAGAGTAACGCGCAAGCCCCTGCTGCCAGGGGGCTTCTTCGCGGGCACGCCCGCTCCCACAGGCTATCACCAGGCTGGACATCTACGCTGTACCTTTGGGAGCGGGCAAGCCCGCGAAGAAGCCCTCGAATCCAAATGATCATCTGGAGGTTCGGCATGAACGATGTGCTCTGGCGCCCCTCCACGGCGCAGATCGAGGCCAGCCGGATGGATGCCTTCCGCCGCCGGGTCAACCTGCGCTACAACCTGCAACTCGGCGACTACCCTGCGCTGCACCGCTGGAGCATCGAACAGCGCCCTGCCTTCTGGCAAACCCTTGCCGACTATTTCCACGTTCACTGGCATACCCCGCCAAGCCAGGTGCTCAGCGAGGGGCCGCAGATGCCCGATGCCCAGTGGTTCGCCAACGCCACCCTCAACTTCGCCGAACACCTGCTGCGCCGCCGTGACGATCGCCCGGCCCTGGTCGCCGTGCGCGAAGACGGGCAACGCCAGCAGTTCACCCATGCCCAGCTGGCCGCCCAGGTAGCCGGCCTGCAAACAGCCTTCAAGGCCGCCGGCATCGTCCCCGGCGACCGGGTTGCCGCCATCATGCCCAATACCTGGCAGACGCTGGTGGCCATGCTGGCCTGCACCAGCCTCGGTGCGGTGTGGTCCAGCGCCTCGCCCGAGTTTGGCGTACACGGCATCATCGACCGTTTCGGCCAGATCGAACCCAAGCTGCTGATCGCCTGCGCCGGGTACCAGTACGCCGGCAAAGCCATCGACCAGGTGGACAAGGTCAACCAGGTGTGCGCGCAGCTGCCCGGGCTGGAACAGCTGATCGTGGTACCCCACACCCGCAGCGGAACGCGTGTCGACGAATTCCAGGCTGCGAATGTCAGCCTGTGGGACGAGTTCTATCAGCCTGGCGGCGAGCCCCGCTTCACCCCGCTGCCTTTCGATCACCCGCTGTACATCCTGTATTCCAGCGGCACCACCGGCGTGCCCAAGTGCATCGTCCACCGCGCTGGCGGCGTGTTGTTGCAGCACCTGAAGGAACACGGCCTGCACAACGACCTGAAGGCCGATGATGTGCTGTTCTACTACACCACCTGCGGCTGGATGATGTGGAACTGGCTGGCCAGCGGCCTGGCAGTGGGCGCCACGCTGGTGCTGTATGACGGCTCGCCCTTCCACCCCGGCCCCGAGCGGCTGCTGGACCTGATCGACGCCGAGGGCATCCAGGCCTTCGGTACCAGCGCCAAGTACCTGGCGGCGCTGGAGCAGGCGGGCCTGGAGCCCGCGGCAAGCCACCGCCTGACCAGCTTGCGCCTGCTGCTGTCTACCGGCTCGCCGTTGTCGCCACACAGCTACGACTATGTGTACCGCAAGATCAAGGCCGACCTGTGCCTGGCGTCGATGTCCGGCGGCACCGATATCGTCTCCTGTTTCGTGCTGGGCAACCCGACCCTGCCAGTGCGCCGTGGCGAAATCCAGTGCAAGGGCCTTGGCATGGCGGTGGAGGTATGGAACGAGCATGGCCAGCCGGTGCAGGGCGAAAAAGGCGAGCTGGTGTGCACACGCAACTTCCCGTCGATGCCGCTGGGGTTCTGGAAGGATACGGACGGCAGCCGATACCACGATGCCTACTTCAGCCAGTTCCCTGGGGTGTGGGCCCAGGGCGACTATGCCGAGCAGCGAGCCGACGGCGGGCTGGTGATTCATGGCCGCTCCGATGCCGTGCTCAACCCTGGCGGGGTGCGTATTGGCACCGCGGAGATCTACCGCCAGGTGGAAAAGGTCGAGCAGGTGCTGGAAAGCGTGGCCATCGGCCAGGACTGGCAAGGTGATGTGCGGGTGGTGCTGTTCGTTCGCCTGCGTGACGGCCTGCAGCTGGATGAGGCCCTGCGCCAGCACATCCGCCAGGTGATCCGCCAGTACACAACGCCCCGCCATGTACCGGCGGTGATCGCCCAGGTCGATGACATCCCGCGTACCATCAGCGGCAAGCTGGTGGAGTTGGCGATTCGCAACGTGGTGCATGGCTTGCCGGTGAAGAACACCGATGCCCTGGCCAACCCCGAGGCGCTGGAGCAATTTCGCAATCGCGAGGAACTGCGCTAGCCAGTGTGATTGCCCAGGTCTGCTGCGCAGCCCAATCGCCGGCAAGCCAGCTCCCACAGGTACAGCGCATAACTGAGCGTTGGCGCTGTCCTTGTGGGAGCTGGCTTGCCGGCGATTGGGCCGCCTGGCGGCCCCGATGGCCTCAACCTGACCGAGTCAGGCATAATGCGCCCCTTTTGCCCCCCCCGAAGCACAGGTAACCCCATGAAAGCCCAAGCCCGCCACATTCTGGTCAAGACCGCTGACGAAGCCGAAAAGCTCAAGCAGCGTATCGCCAATGGTGAGGCTTTCGACGTGCTCGCAAAAAAATTCTCCATCTGCCCTTCGGGCAAGCGCGGCGGCGACCTGGGTGAGATCCGCCCCGGGCAGATGGTCGGCGCCATTGACCAGGTGATCTTCAAGAAGCCGCTGCGCGTGGTACACGGGCCGATCAAGAGCAAGTTCGGCTACCACCTGGTGCAGACGTTCTACCGCGACTGACCCCCAGTATCCCTTGGCCACCTGACATTTTTGCCAGTTGTGGCCACGACGCACTCCTCTATACAACTCCGGTAACCCTGCGGGCCACGTGTGACGCGCAGGACTTCCTGGAGTATGGAGGCTTTCCTGATGCGTCTACGCCTGATGCTGACCCTGGGCTCATTACCCCTGTTAGGCATGGCCCTGCCCGCCGCACAAGCAGCTTGCACCTTCACACCCAGCCCGGGTAACGACACTTACACCTGTGACAGCGGTACCGCGCCTTCGCTGGTGGATACCGGCGGCAACAACCGCCTGGTGTTCCCCGCAAACGGTAGCGGCGCGGTTACCGACAACGTCACCTTCGGTGCGGGCAGGGACAGTATCGATATGGCCTCCGGCAGTATCGGCGGCAACGTCAACCAAGGCTCGGGCATCGACGACTTCGTCATGAGCGGTGGCGTCATCGAGGGCAACCTCAACCAGGGCGATGGCCTGGACACCTTTCATATGAAAGGCGGCTGGATCAAGGGCACATTCGATAGCGGCGACTATGCCGAAATGGACGCCGGGCGCATCGGCAACGTCAACATGCGCCTGGACCAGAACACCTTCATCATGCGCGGCGGCAGTGTCGACAGGAACGTGATCACTGCCTTTGACAAGGACTACGTGGAAATCTTCGACGGCAGCATCGGCGGCAATATCAGCGTCAGCGGTGGCGATGACCAGGTGCTGGTGCATGGTGGCCAGGTAGGCGGCGATGTGCTGCTAAGCACTGGCAATGACCGCTTCACCTGGGACGATGGCCGCATCGTTGGTCGAGTCGATGCGGGACCGGGTGATGACGCGGCACTGCTTAAAGGGCTGAAACCCGAGGTGCTGGCCATTGCCCTGGACGGTGGTGAGGGCAACGACAGCCTGACCTTTGACGCCAGCCAGGCAGTTGGCGGCGCCCGCTATGTCAACTGGGAGCGCATGGCGTTGAACAACGGCAGCCAGCTCGCACTCGATGACACGCTGGTGCTAGGGGATACCAACAGCACCACCGGCAGCTTCGTCATAGACGCCAGCAGTACCGTCACGTCACGCCAAGGTGTAATCGCTGCCTTTGGCCCGGACCAGCGCGTTGCGCTGAACAACGCGGGCACCATCGATCTGGGCAGCGGTGACACCCTGGGCCGACTGACCGTCCAGGGCGACTACACCGGCAACAACGGCACCCTGCGCTTGAACAGCGTGCTTGCCGGTGACGGCGCCGCCTCCGATCGCCTGGTGGTCAGCCGCGGTGCGATTGGCGGCTCTACCCAGCTGCTCATCAACAACCTCAACGGCGCTGGCGCGGCGACGGCGCAAAACGGTATACAGGTCGTCGAGGCCCGCAACGGCGCCACCAGCAGCGCCACCGCCTTTGTGCAGGTACAAACGCTGTCTGTTGGCGCCTACGACTACCGGCTGTTCAAAGGTGGTGTAACCGCTGGCAGTGAAAACAGCTGGTACCTGCGCTCGACGCTGGTCGCTGCGCCCGCTCCTGTCCCGGAACCCGGGCAGCCGTCGCAACCCGGCGAGCCACCAGTGATCGCCCCGGCTGCCACGCCACCTGTCGCCGCTCCAGCGCCCGGCCAGGTCGAGCTGCCTACCCCGATCCAAGGCCAGAGCCTGCCGCTGTACCGTCCTGAGGTCCCGGTGTACGCCGCTGCACCGAGGGGCGCCGCGATCATCGCCCGCCAGGCCTTGGGCACGTTTCACCAACGCCAGGGCGACCAACAGTTGCTCAAAGGCGAAGGCGTCCTGCCCGCCAGTTGGGGTCAGGCCTACGGCGGCGCGTTACGTCAGCAATGGAGCGGTACGGTCAGCCCGAGCCTGGATGGCGACCTGTACGGCTTCAAGGTCGGCCAGGACCTGTACACCAAGGTTGGCGACAGCGGATACCGCCAGCATGTCGGTATCTATGTCAGCCATAGCCGCCTGGACGCCAACGTCAAAGGCTTCGCCCTCGCGGTGGAGAACCGCAGCGTCGGTGACCTGGAGCTTGATGGCGACAGCGTCGGCGCCTACTGGACGCTGGTCGGACCGCAAGGCGGCTACCTCGACGCCGTGCTGCAGTACACCAACCTGGATGGTCGGGCGCGTTCGGACCGGGGTGGCAAGTTGAACATCGACGGCCACGCCCGGACCGCCTCACTGGAGTCCGGCTATCCCGTCGCCCTGTCCGAACGCTGGGTACTGGAGCCGCAGGCTCAGTTGATCGCGCAAAAAGTCTCGCTCGACAGCGCCAGCGATAGCGTCTCGCACATCAGCCACGACGCCCAGGTCGAGCTGATCGGTCGGCTGGGGTTACGTGTCGAGGGGGCCTTCAAAGACAGTAGCAACCACCTGTTGCAACCCTATGCGCAAGTCAACCTTTGGCACGGCGACGGTGGCCGCGATACCTTGACCTTCGATGGCGTCGACAAGATCAGGACAGACTACCGCTATACCTCGGTGCAACTTGAAAGCGGCGTGGTCGCGCAGGTCAACGAAGCGCTGAGCCTGCATGGCGGGGTGCAGTACACCGCCAACCTGGACAGCCGCCAGCAGGAAGCCAGCGGCGTGAACCTGGGCCTGCGCTGGCAGTTCTAGCGCCGCGCAGCCAGCAGCCCGAGGCCGGCGCAGCCCAGCAAGGAGGCACTGACCCGGTTGAACAACCGGCGCGGGCCGGGCTGGCTGAACCAGCGCTGCATGTAAGCTCCCAGGCCGGCGTAGATGGCGATGGCAGCCCATTCCAGCAACAGGAACAGTACACCCAGCCAGAGGAACTGCTCGCTCACCGGGGTGGCGCTGCCGACCGAGACGAACTGCGGCAGGAACGCGGTGAAGATCAGGATCGCCTTCGGGTTGCCGGCGGCCACCCAAAATTCCTGACGTGCCAGGCGCCAGGTGCCGCGCGGGTGATCGCTTGCCACCACAGCCTCGCCCACCGGTGCCCGCCACAATTGCCAGGCGATGTAGAACAGATACGCCGCGCCCACCACCTTGATCGCCAGGAACAGATATTCACTGGTGTGCAGCACCACGGCCAGGCCCATCGCCGCCAGGGCGATCATGCCGCTGAAGGCGACGATGCGCCCGCCGCCGGCCAAGCAAGCCGTACGCAGGCCGTAGCGGCTGGCATTGTGCAGCGACAGCAGGTTGTTCGGCCCCGGTGCCATGTTCAGGGCGAAGCAGGCCGGAATGAAAAGCAGCAGGCTTGAAAGGTCCATTATTGTTTTTCCTTTGGCAACGAGCGCCTATTTCGGCGGTTACCGTGCCTTGGGGTCAAGTTACAGCCAGCGGAAAAAACTGTATGGGTGCCCGGCGCCTGATAAGCTGCCGGGCATACCGAGGACCCAGTGATGCCCCGCTCCCATGCCGCGCTGTGGCGCGACCCGGCCCTGCCGCATGTCGAAAGCCGCCGCGCCTGCCATAGCCGCGCCTGCTACAAGGCACACAGCCACCCGACGTTTTCCATCGGTGTGGTCGATGCCGGCCACAGTCATTTCACCGGTGCCGGCACTGGCCAGCAACGCCTGACGCCCGGCACGCTGGTGCTGGTACCGGCCCGCCGGGTACATGCCTGCAACCCCGAGCCCGGGCTGGCGTGGAGCTATCAGATGCTGCATGTGGATGCCGACTGGCTGGCACAGCTGCGCCTGGAGTCGGGCCCGGGCGGTGCGCAGGCTGGTGAACCGGCGCGTATTTGTCGGGATCCACTGGTGTATACGCAGTTCTGCGAGCTGAACAACTTGCTGTTTTCCAGTGCCAGCCACAGCGAGAAGGATGAGGCGCTGATTGCTTTTCTGGGGGACCTGGACTTTGCCGCGCAGCCGCCACTGGCGGCGGCACCGGCTTTGCCGGCGACGGCCTTGAGCGGGCTGATCGCGCGGGTCGAAGGCCAGGACCCGGCGCAGTTGAGCCTGGAGGTACTGGCGCGGGAGGCCGGGCTTGGGCGTTATCAGTTGATCCGGGCGTTTCGTGCCGCTACCGGGTTTACACCGCATGCCTATCTGCTCAACGCCCGGGTCGCCCGTGGCCGGCAGCTACTGGGTGAAGGGCAGGCGCTGGCAGAGGTGGCCTACCAGCTCGGCTTTGCCGACCAGAGCCATTTCCAGCGGGTGTTCAAAGCCCATGTGGGGGTGACGCCGGGGCAGTACCGAGGAGACTGAAGACCTGCGCGATCCCTGTAGGAGACCGAGTCAGCATTCGGGATTTGCAATATTCTTCAATACGCCTGCCTGGCCCGGCAGCAGACTGCGGTTTTTCCCTCAGAGCCGCCCCGCCCATGCAACAATTCCTGATCATCGCCCTTGCCCACTTCCTCGCCCTGCTCTCACCCGGCCCGGACTTCTTCCTGGTCGCGCGCACCTCGGTCAGCAGTGGCTGGCGGGTTGCCAGCGGCGCCTGCCTGGGTATCGCCCTGGCCAATGGCCTGTTCATCGCCATGGCTTTCACCGGGCTGTCGGTACTACAGGAAGGCAGCCTGCTGTTCACCCTTCTGCAACTGGCCGGCGCCGGCTACCTGCTGTACATCGGCACTCTGTTCCTGCGCCATGCCGGGCAAAACAGCCTGGGCTCCGTCGTTGGCGAGCAAACCGCCCAAGGGTGGTGGCGGGGATTGGGCATGGGGTTCCTGTCCGGCATCCTCAACCCCAAGAACGCGCTGTTCTATGCCAGCCTGGTCAGCATGGTCGCCAACGCCAGCATTGGCTGGAAGGCAACCTACGCCCTGTGGATGTTCAGCATCGTGCTGCTGTGGGACCTGCTGGTAGCGGTGGCCATCGGCAACCCGCTGGTGCTGCGGCGCTTCGCTCGCTGTCTGCCGTGGCTGGAGCGGGCCTCGGGGGTCATGCTGGTGCTATTGGCTGCGGCGCTGTTGTTTCACCTGGCCTGGGGCTGACCAGTTGCAGGGTCCGCATGTCCATCAAGGTGAAATGGCCGCTGGCCCAGCCCCCGGTGTCCAGGTGCCAGACGTTGCCCAGCAGCTTGGCTTCCAGCACCGGCGTATGGCCCACCAACAAGGCTCGCAGGCCCTGCACGGGCTGGGTATCGCCTACTTTCAGCCGCCGCCTTGACCATTGGCACACTTCCCTTACCTCGGGGTCGTCATCCAGCTCCAGCCAGGTCCTCAGCACCGTCCAATCGGCATAGGGGCTGTCGGCGTGCAGCAGGCCTACCAGGCCCGCCGCACTTTCAACCTCTATCGCAATCGGCATTTGCTCGAACCGCTCCACGAAACGCAACTGCCGGATCCGCGGCAGGTCGAGAAACCAGCCACCGCCAGCGGCGCGATACATGTCCAGGTCGAGCCGCCCGCCACGTACCCGGGTAATTGCCAGGGCCTCATGATTACCCTGTACGGCATGGAACCAGGGCTGCGCCAGCCATTCCAGCGCCGCCTCGCTGTCCGGGCCACGGTCGACCAGGTCACCCACGCTGAACAGCCGGTCCACGGCCGGATCAAACCCCACCGCATCCAGGCATTGCTGCAGGCGCTGGAAGTGACCATGGATATCGCCCACCGCCAGGTCACGTCCCCGCAGATTGGCGATCAGACGCCGAAACCGTGCCATTGCAATCTTCCTCTGCTGTAGCGCCATGCCAGGGGTAAAATGGAAGCACACGCAATCTGCCCCGGAGGTGCATCATGCGTACTGCCCTCGTGTGTGCCGTGCTGATGGCGCTGTCACTGGACAGCATGGCACAAGGTACCCCGGCCGCGCAGGTCGAGGTGCGTTTCGACCACCCGGAAAAATTCCGCGATGCAAGCCTCGACAGCCACGGCTACGAGCGTGGCGCCGACGCCTATGTAATGAACACCCTGGCCCAATACCTGCAGAAGCTTGGCCAACGCTACCTGCAACCCGGCCAGCAACTGCTCATCGACATCCGCGACATCGACCTGGCCGGGCGCTTCGAGCCCTGGCACAGCCAGGCCTACGATGTACGCTTCATGCGCGAAATCACTTGGCCGACCATCGACCTCAGCTACACCCTCAGCCAACCGGGCAAACCCGACCAGCAGGCGCAGGAGCGGGTAAGCGACAAGATGTACCTCAGCCGCCCGGGCCGGGTCGCCAGTAGCAGCGACCGCCTGTATGCCGAGAAGGCCATGCTCAACGACTGGTTCCGCCAGCGCTTCGCCGCCCATCCGGCATCCTGAAAATCCCTTCACTGGAACAGGTGTTGCTGCCGGTAGTATGCTCGGCTCTTCAACCTGTACCAGGGAAGGGTTTTCATGAAACTGTGCGCCGTGCAGCTGGCGTCGCTCAAGGGCGATGTACACGCCAACCTCCAACGCCACCTGGCCTGCATCGAGCAAGCCGCGGCCCTGGGCGCCGAACTGGTGGTGTTCCCCGAACTGTCGCTGAGCGGCTATGAGCCAGGCATCGCGCGCCAGGCCGCCCTGCCAGTCAGTTCGGCGCAACTGGACCCGTTGCAGGCAGCCTGCGACCGGTTGGGTATCACTGCCGCCGTCGGCCTGCCACTGCCATCGCCCGATGGCATCCGCATTGGCATGCCGATCTTCAGCCCCGGGGCACCGCGCCAGGCCTATGCCAAACGGCGCCTGCATGATGATGAACTGCCTTGGTTCACCCCTGGCGACCAAGCCTTGCTGCTACAGGTGGGGACGCACCGGGTAGCGCCTGCAATCTGCTACGAATCGATGTTCATGGCGCATGCGGCCGCAGCGCGGGAACACGGTGCCGACCTGTACCTGGTCAGCGTGGCGAAAACTGCCAAGGGCATCCGCGAGGGGTACCTGCACTACCCCGAGGTGGCGCGCGAGCTGGGCATGCCGGTGTTGCTGGCCAACTGCGTGGGGCCGGCCGACACCTTCATTGGCGCCGGCGGCTCGGCGGCCTGGGACAGCCAGGGGCGCTTGCTGGCCAGCCTGGATGATCATAGCGAAGGGCTGATCGTGCTGGACACCGCCACCGCCAGGGCCGTGACCGCCCCCCTGGCGCCCCACCCGGCATGATCTATCTGTTTCTGGCGGTGCTGAGCTATGGCTGTACCTACTACCTGACGGGTTTGCTCATCCAGGGGCAAATGGCCGATGTGGTCGAGGGTTTACGCCACCGTCCCGATGCGCCGACCCCCGGCGAGTACCTGCGCGCCGTCAAGCCTCATGCACGCCGTGCCCAACGGCAGTACACCCTGATGGCTGGCTCGGCGCTGGCCCTGCTGGCCTGTCTGGTCGCCAGCTGGTTCGGCTGACGGCTTACAGGTCCAGTGCCAGGCTTTGCCGGCCCTCCAGCGCCAGCAGGTACTGCTTGGCCGCCAGGCCGCCGGCAAAGCCGGTCAGGCTGCCCGATGCCCCGATCACCCGATGGCATGGCGCGATGATCGAGATCGGATTGCGACCATTGGCGGCGCCGACCGCGCGCACCGCACTGGGGTTGCCGATCTGCCGGGCGATGTCGCTGTAGCTGCGGGTTTCACCGAACGGTATCGCCAACAGCGCGGCCCACACCTGGCGCTGGAATTGGGTGCCGGCAAAATCCAGCGCCAGGTCGAAGCGCTGGCGTTTGCCGGCAAAGTACTCGCCGAGCTGGCGGGCGCTTTCCAGCAGCACCGGGCACTGGTCGTCACGGTGCATGGCGCCAAGGCGCACGCGGTTTTCCCGCTCCTCTTCCCAGAGTACGGCAGCCAGGCACTCGCCACGTGCGACCAGGGTCAAGGTGCCGACGGGCGACTGCATTAAAGTGAATGCGCTGGACATAACAGGCTCCTGCCAGGTTGCGATCAATCTACTGTACGCATCCACAGCCCTGGCTGCATCCGCTTTCTTGCTCAGGTAATCGCTCGGCGTCGGCATATTGCCCGGACCAGAGTACCCTGCACCGCGTCGCCTGCTTCGCGGGCATGCCCGCTCCCACAGGGACCCCATCAGCTGAGGGAATGCGCCATACCTGTGGGAGCGGGCGCGCCCGCGAACACCGGCGCAGCCGGTGCCATCAGCCGGTTCTGCCACCATTCAGAGAAATGCCTGCCGGATCCGTTTCTTGTCGATCTTGCCAACGCTGGTCTTGGGGATCTCGTCCACGCAACGCAGCTGCCGCGGTATCGCCCATTTGTTCAGGTGGCCGCTGTCGACAAACGGCTGCAGGTGCCCGGCCAATGCCGCCTGGTCGAACAGCATGCCGTCACGACGAACCACCAAGGCCAACGGTTGTTCACCCCATTGCGGGTCCGGGATGCCTATCACTGCTACCGAAGCGACAGCCGGGTGCTGACTGATCAGGTTCTCCAGCGCCACCGAGCTGACCCACTCGCCACCGGTCTTGATCACATCCTTGATCCGGTCACGAATCCGCAGCACACCCGCCGGGTCGATGCAGGCCAGGTCGCCGGTGTGCATCCAGCCCCCCAGCCACAACGCGGCGCCCTGCTCCGGTTCGTGCAGATAGCCCTGCGTCAGCCAAGGCGCACGCACCACGATCTCGCCCTGGCTTTCACCATCATGTGGCACATCATTGCCTTCAGCATCGACGATGCGCAGGTCTACCAGGGCAATCGGCACACCGGCATCGATACGCAGCGGCAGCTGCTGCGCCATGGGCAGTGCCAGCAGCTCGGCGCTCAGGTGGGTGATGCTCAGCAGCGGGCAGCTTTCCGACATGCCGTAGCCGCAGTGCACGCTGATACCACGCTCGCTGGCACGCTGCGCCAGGCCCAGGGTCAGGGCACTGCCGCCCAGCAGCATCTTCCAGCCGCGCAGGTCGCCGCACCGCCCTTCCTCGCTGTCCAGCATCATCTGCAGCACCGTGGGCACGCAATGGGAGAACGTGACGCCCTCGTCACGGTACAGACGCACCAGGCGATTGGGCTCGTAGCGCCCGGGGTAGACTTGCTTGATGCCCAGCGCCGTGGCCACGTAGGGCACGCCCCAGGCATGCACGTGGAACATGGGTGTGATAGGCATGTAGACGTCGCCGCTGCGCAGCAGCGGCACTTCGCCGCAGGCCGCCAGGGTGCCTTGCTCGACCAGGGTATGCAGCACCAGTTGCCGGTGGCTGAAGTACACGCCTTTGGGGTTGCCGGTGGTACCGCTGGTGTAGAACAGCGTGGCCAGCGAATGCTCGTCGAAATCGGCGAAGTCGAACTGCGGCTCGGCAGCCGCCAGCAACGCTTCGTACTCGCCGAGCAACGGCACGGCCTGCGCTGCGTGGCCGCCATCGCTGAGGCGGATGAAACCCTCGACCGTCGGCAACTCATCGCGTAGCTGTGCCATCAACGGCAGGAAGTCGTCATGCACCAGCACCAGGCAGTCCTCGGCATGGTTCATGGTGTAGCGCACCTGCTCGGTGGACAGCCGCACGTTAACCGTGTGCAGCACCGCGCCCAGCATCGGCACGGCAAAGAAGCACTCCAGCGCCCGGTGGCTGTCCCAGTCGAGCAAGGCTACGGTGTCACCTGGCTTGACCCCGGCGGCGGTCAGCACGTTGGCCAGCCGCTGGATGCGTTCGAGCAAGGTGGTGTAGGTGTAGCGCAGCTTGTCGGCGTAGACGATTTCCTGGTTGGGCTGGTAGCGCACGCCCGACAGCAGCAGGCGCTTGATCAGCAGCGGATAGGCATAAGCCTGCTCCGCCGCGGGCATGATGCGAGTGGTGATCATGTCGGCGGCCTTCACAGTTGCCCGGCCTCGAGCAGGTACAGGCTGTCGCTACCGGCCTTCACACTGGCGCTCAGCGAATGTATGCGTGGCAGCAGGCGGGCAAAGTAGAAACGCGCGGTGCCCAGCTTGCTCAGGTGGAACGGCTCCGGAGCCGCATGACACTGGCAAACCAAGGCCATGCGTGCCCACAGGTAGGCGTAGAAGGTGTAGCCAAATACCTGAAGGTACTCCACCGCCGCGGCGCCCAGCTCACGCGGGTTGCCCTGGGCACGATCGAGCAACCACGCGGTCAGTTCGTCCAGGTTGCGCACTGCAGCCAGCAGCGGCGCGCCGAACTCCGCGCACGCCGCGGGCAGCACCTCGGCAAAGGCAGTAATTTCGTGGGACACGCAGCGATACGCCTCGCAGCCATCGGCGAACAGTTTACGCCCCACCAGGTCGAGGGCCTGGATGCCATTGGTGCCTTCGTAGATCTGGGTGATGCGGCAGTCGCGGATCAGCTGCTCCTGGCCCCACTCACGGATATAGCCATGGCCACCCAGCACCTGCTGGCCGTGCACGGTGGTCTCCAGCCCCATGTCGGTGAGGAAGGCCTTGGCCACCGGCGTCAGTAGCGCGACCTTGGCCTCGGCTTGCGCGCGTGCGACCGGGGCTTCGCTGTACCTGGCCAGGTCCAGCTGCAGTGCCACATAGGTGGAAAAAGCCCGCCCGCCTTCGTTCAGCGCCTTCATGGTCAGCAGCATGCGCCGCACGTCCGGGTGGACGATGATCGGATCAGCACTCTGACCAGGTGCTTCGGCGCCGCTCGGCGCACGGCCCTGCTGGCGATCACGGGCATAGGCGATAGCGCCCTGGTAGGAACGTTCGCCAAGGGCCAGGCCCTGGATACCCACACCCAGGCGCTCGTAGTTCATCATGGTGAACATGGCGTTGAGGCCCTTGTTCGGCTCGCCGACCAGGTAACCGATGGCGCCGTCGAAGTTCATCACACAGGTGGCCGAGGCCTTGATGCCCATCTTGTGCTCGATCGAACCGCAACTCACTGCATTGGCCTCACCCAGCACGCCGTCAGCGTCGACCAGCACCTTGGGCACCAGAAACAGCGAAATGCCCTTGGCCCCGGCGGGTGCATCCGGTAGCCGCGCCAGTACCAGGTGGATGATGTTCTCGGTCAGGTCCTGCTCACCGCCAGTGATGAAGATCTTGGTCCCGCTGATGCGGTAGCGGCCATCGGCCACCGGCTCGGCGCGGGTGCGGATCAAGCCCAGGTCGGTGCCGGCGTGCGGCTCGGTCAGGCACATCGAACCGGTCCAGCGCCCTTGGTACATGGGCGGCAGGTACAGCGCCTTCAACGGCTCGCTGGCATGGTTGAGCAGCGCCAGGCAGGCCCCGGCGGTCAGCATCGGGTACAGGCCGAACGACAGGTTGGCGGCATTGAGCATTTCCTCAAGCTGGGCACCGATCACTTTCGGCATGCCCATGCCGCCGTACTCCGGGGCACCGGCCACGCCGACCCAGCCATCGGCGGCAAATGCCCGGTAAGCATCGGCGAAGCCATCGGGGGTACGCACCTTGCCGGCCTCCCAGCGGCAGCCTTGCTCGTCGCCACTGCGGTTGAGCGGCGCCACCACCTCGGCAATCAGCTTGCCGGCCTGTTCGAGCACCGCCCGGGCAGTTTCGCCATCGACCTGCTCGGCCAGGGCGGGCGTTTGCGCCCACCAGGCCGGGATGTCGAACACTTCGTTGAACAGAAAATCCATGTCGCGCAGTGGCGGAAGGTAATCAGACATGAGGCGAGCACTCGGTTTCTTGGGTTTGCGAAAGCGACGTGGCCTGGGCCTCGGCAGGCGCCGGGGCGGTCTGGCCACGCAGGAGGAAATGCGACAACGCCGGGATCAGCACCAGCGCGCCGAGCATGTTCCACAGGAACATGAAGGTCAGTAGCAGGCCCATGTCGGCCTGGAACTTGATCGGCGACCAGGCCCAGCCCACCACGCCGGCCGCCAAGGTGATGCCGACCAGCCCCACCACTCGGCCGGTGAAGGCCACGGCCTTCTGGTAGGCCTGGGCCAGGCTCAGCCCAGCGCGCTGGTAATGCAGCTGCACGCTGAGCAGGTACAGCGCGTAGTCCACGCCAATGCCAACGCCCAGGGCGATTACCGGCAGGGTGGCGACCTTCACGCCAATGCCCATGGCCACCATCAACGCCTCGCACAGCACCGAGGTGAGCATCAGTGGCAGGATCGCCACCAGCGTGGCGCGCCAGCTGCGGAAGGTGATCAGGCAGAACAGGGTGACCGCCAGGTACACCAGCAACAGCATGCGGTGGTTGGCCTCGCGGACCACCACATTGGTGGCGGCTTCGATGCCGGCGCTACCGGCGGCGAGCAAGAACTGGTGGTCGGCGTTGCTGTTGGCCTGGGCAAAATGTTCGGCCACCGCGGCCACCTGGGCCAGGGTGTCGGCGCGGTGATCCTTGAGGTAGGCGATGACCGGCATCAGCGAGCAGTCGTTGTTGAACAGTTCCGGGGCGTTGACCGAGGCCTGCTGGGCGGCGTAGTTGAGCACGTCCTGGTTGCGCTGCAGGCTGTTCAGGCGCGGGTTGCCTTCGTAGGTGCCGGCGGTGATCTGGCGCACGGCGTTGGCCAGCGACACTGTGGTCTGCACCCCCGGCAATTGCTGCAGTTCCCAGGCCAGACGGTCGGCGAGGACCAGTGTCTGGTATTGCAGGCAGCCTTCCGGCGCGGTCTTGACCATCACCGCGAAGGTATCGCTGGACAGCGCGTAGTGCTGGGTGATGTAGGCGTTGTCGAGGTTGTAGCGCGAATCCGCGCGCAGCTCGGGGGCGCCGCTGTCGAGATCGCCGATTTTCAATTGCAGGCTGCCCCAGATGCCAAGGGCGCCCAGGGCCAGGGCCGCCAGCAGTGCGGCGCTGGCCCATTTGCGTTCGGTGAAGCGGTCGAGCACGCGCCAGGGATTGATTGGGGCTGCGTTGCAGCCCTTCGCGGGCATGCCCGCTCCCACAGGGACCGCGTCGGCTTCAAGTCTATCGCGATACTTGTGGGAGCGGGCATGCCCGCGAAGGGCCGCAGAGCGGCCCCAACGAGCATCAATCTCCAGGGCTCGCTCGGCCGCCTTGCGGCCAACCCCTACATACGACAGCGCCACCGGCATCAACAGCAGCGAGGTGAAGATCAGTACGGCCACGCCGATGCTGGCGGTGATGGCCAGGTCCTGGATCACCGGGATGTCGATCAGCATCAGTACGGCAAAACCCACCGCATCGGCCAGCAGCGCAGTCACCCCGGCCACGAACAGGCGGCGGAAGGTATAGCGCGCGGCCACCTGGCGATGGGTGCCACGGCCGATGTCCTGAAGGATGCCGTTCATCTTCTGCGCCGCGTGGGATACGCCGATGGCGAAGATCAGGAACGGCACCAGGATCGAATACGGGTCGATGGCGTAGCCCAGCCAGGCGACGATGCCCAGCTGCCACACCACCGCAGTCAGCGAACACAGCACCACCAGCAAGGTGCTGCGCACGCAACGGGTATAGCAATAGATGATCAGCAGGCTGGTCAGCACCGCCAGGGCGAAGAACGCCATCACCTGGATCAGCCCGTCGATCAGATCCCCCATCAGTTTGGCGAAGCCGATCACATGGATGCGGTACTGGCCGCTGGCCTGGTACTGGCTGCGCAGTTGTTCGAGCTTTTGCGAGAAGGCGTGGTAGTCGAGGCCTTTGCCGGTGGCCGAGTCCTGGTCGAGCAACGGCACGACCAGCATGCTCGACTTGAAGTCGCGCGCCACCAGGCTGCCGACGATGTTGGCGCGCTCGATGTTCTGCCGCAGTTGCTCGATGTCAGCCGCCGCGCCCTGGTAGCCGTCGGGCATCACCGGGCCGCCCTGGAAGCCCTCCTCGGTCACCTCGGTCCAGCGCACCGCCGGGCTCCACAGCGACTTCACCCAGGCCCGGTCCACGCCCTGGCTGAGGAACAGCTCGTCGTTGATGTGGCGCAGGGTCTGCAGGTAGCCGGGGTCAAAGATGTCGCCCTGGGTGTTCTCAACCACCACCCGCACTGCGTTGCCCAGGCCGCGCAGCGATGGGCGGTTTTCCAGGTAGTTCTGGATGTAGGGGTGGCTCTGCGGCAGCATCTTGTCGAAACTGGGCCGCAGCTCCAGGCGGGTCAGCGCCATGTAGCCCAGCACCAGGGTCGCCAGCAGCATGCACAGCAGGAACGGCAGGCGATGGTTGAACACCAGGCGCTCCAGGGCATTGCCTGAGCGTGGGTCGAAATCGTCGAGGTTGCGGATTACCGGCAGGGTGTCTTGGCGGGTAGCGGCCATCGGGGTCTTCTCTTGTTATGGGTGCAGCGTGGGGTTGCCAGGCTGGTTGCGGACGCCCCGCTCGCCGACCAGGACCAGGCCATTGCCGGTATCGGTGGCGAGCGCAGTCACCGGGCCACGGGCGCCTTGCGGCACCGGGCTGAAGCTGGCGCCGTCATCCCGGCTTAGCAGCAGGTCGCCAGCCTGACTGGCCAGCCACAGCTGGCCGTCACGGTCGACACCGGCGGCGGTGAGGCTGGTGTTCACGCCAGTGCTGACCGGTTGCCACTGCCGGCCGCCATCGGTGCTGCGGTAGGCATGCCCACGCAGGCCGTAGACCAGCAGCACACCGGGCTTGCCGACAGCACCGAACAGTGTGCCGGCGTAAGGTGTTTCGACGCGGCTGAAGCGTTCGCCGTCCTGCTTCAGCAGCAGGCCTTGCTCGCCGGTGATGTACAGCTCGTCACCCACTGCGGCCAGGCTGGTCAGGTGCAGGCCTTGCGGGTTATCGCTGTGGTCGAGCCAAGGCTGCCAGTGCTCGCCGCCGTCAACGGTGCGCAACAGCAGGTTGAACACGCCGACCGCATAGCCATTGCGGGCATCGCTGAACCACACGTCGAGCAAGGCATTGTCGCTGCCCGTACCCGGCAGTTGTTCGGCCAGCACCCGGCCATCGAGCTGCTTCTGCCAGTGCACTCCGCCATCGCGGCTGTGCAGCACCACGCCATCGTGGCCAACTGCCCAGCCCAGCTCAGGCGTAGCAAAGCTCACGGCATTCAGGTCGGCGCTGACCGGCACCTGGGCCTGCTGCCAGTGCACGCCGTGGTCGTCGGAGTACAGGATGTGCCCACGTGGGCCAACCGCGACCAGGCGCTGCCCGGCCAGGGTTACATCACGCAAGGCGCTGCTGGCGACCAGGGCGCTGGGCATCGCGGGCAAGTCCAGCACATCGGTGAAGGGTGCCGCGTGAGCCGCGCCCTGCAGCGTGGCCAAGGCCAGAACTACCACGCTGCATCGTTTGAAGACAGACATTGCCACCTCTGCTGTGTGCGTTCAGCGAATGCCGTTGCCGGCCAGCGACTCGGGCGACCATTGGGTTTTCGACAGCGGGTCGATGTAGCGGATGCCGCCGTAGGCTCCGACCACGCCATTGAGGTTGTAGGTGCCGCCGATCAGGTCGTAGATCATGAACGGCGTGGCGTCGGGGGTCTGTTTGTCGTAGCTCTGGGTGAGGAAGGCGAACGAGCCGCGGTACAACTGGCCGCGCGCGTCGTACTGGTCCGAAGCCAGGGCGATCCAGCTATCTTCGTCGAGGTAGAAGCGGCGCTTGTGGTAGATGTGCCGCGCGCCGTCCTTGAGCTTGCCTTCCACCACCCACACCCGGTGCTTCTCCCAGCGCACGAACTGCGGCGCCAGGTGGTTGGGTGTGATCACCTGCTTGACGTCGGTGTTGTAGGTGAGCTGGTAAGTGTTGTATGGCACGTACATTTCCTGTTTGCCGACCAGGGTCCAGTCGTAGCGGTCCAGCGCGCCGTTGAAGACGAACACGTCATCGTAGGTACCCGAACCCGAGGTGCCCGGGTTGGGCGTGTCGTAGGCCAGGTTCGGTGCCAGCTTGACCCGGCGCTGGCCCGGCAGGTACTGCCAGGCGCTGCGTGGCTGCACCAGCGGGTTGGCAGCATCGCGCAGCATCATCGCTTCGCCGGCACGGCGGGCGGGCCCGGTGTACACCAGCTTCATCTGGTAGTAGGTGTCCTTGGCGCCAATCGGCTTGGCCATGTCCTCGTAGATCGGGTAGCTGATATTGGCCTGGCCGGTGGTCGACAGCGATGGCTTGCCGGCGGCATCGACGTTCCACGAGTCGTACTTGGCGGTCATGCTCACGCCCTGGTAGCGCAGCAGGAAGTTCCACATGGCCTCGGCACCGTTCTGCGGAATCGGGAACGGGATGCCCGGCAGCACGTTGTCCACCGCGGTGCCACCCTCCTTGCTGTTGGCTGCCGTGGCGTTCTTGCGGGTGTTGTCGAGTACCGCTTGCGGCAGCGCCACGCTACGGTGGGTCGGGTACACATCGACGCGGTAGCTGGGGTAGCGCTTGAGCAGTTCCAGGGTGGTGGCGGTCAGCTGGCTCTTGTACTGCTCGGCGTTGCTGGCATCAATGACCAGCAGCGGCTTGTCGCTGGCGAACGGGTCTGGGCGCATGCTGGCGCCGCTCTGGTAGCTGGCTGGCGGGGTCTGCAGGCCGCCCTGGTAGGCCGGGATCGAGCCATCGGCATTGCCGGCCTTTTCCGCGCCGATGGCAGTCAGGCTGGTGCCCAGGCGCGCGGCCTGGTCAGTGGAGACGGCGGCCTGGGCAGCGTTCAGCGCGGCCAGTGAAAGGCACGAGGCCAGCAGGGTACGTACGAAATTCATGATGGTTGTCTTCCTGTGTAGGCTGTAGGAAACATGACTCAGAAGGTCGTCTTGACGGTCAGGTACAGGGCGCCACGGTCCTCGGTGGTGGCACCACCGCCGGAGAAGGAGGCATAACCGCCGCCGTAGCAGGTGTAATCCTGTTCGCCGTCCAGGGCGTTGGGGGTGCTGCCGTCGGTCTGGCCGTCCTTGCAGGCCTTGGTCTCACCGAAACTGTCGACGTACTTGAGGTCGACGAAGTACTGGTTGTAGATCGCGGCGCTCACACCCACCGCATAGTTGCCGGTGTTCTCGGCGCCGCCGCCCTGCACCGGCGACACGCCGTCGAGGCCGACGTTTACCGACAGCGGCATGCTCAGGTCCATGCCCGGCAGCACCTGGTACCAGGTCGGGGTGAAGTTGACAGCGATGCCCCAGTTGTCGCGGGTGGCCTTGTCGATGCCGTGGTAGCTGCTCTTGCCCTTGTACAAGGCCTCGTTGTGGCTATCGAGCTTGAGCAGGTTGCTGTAGAACAGCTCGCCAAGCAGGGTTGCCGAATCGAACAGCGGCGTATCGCCAATGGTCATCAGGCCGTTCAAGGTCCAGTGCAGGGTATCGCCGGTGGCGCTCAGGCTGTCGCCATCCTTGGGCACGTCATAGATCACGCCGCTGGCAGGCAGGCGTGCCGGCAGCAGGCCGAAGCCGCCGCCCAGGCCACCCTGGCCGGGGGCGCTGACGATTGCCGGGATGCTCGCCAGCGGCATGTTGTGGCGGATGTTCAGGTCACTGCCGACACTGATGCCGCCTACATCCTTGGACAGGCTCAGGCCATAGATGTCGATGTCGTCGGAGTAGGCGAACTGGTAAGTCGTGCTTTGCAGCGAGTTGTACAGGTTGCCGACCGCACCCTGGCGGCTGCCCGGCGGGTTGCCGAACGGGCCGTTGGCGACGGTCATGCCGCGCGTGTCGAGCCAGGCCTGCGGGAGGATCTCGGAAGTTTTGCGGTAGTAGAAACCGAGGGTGCCGCCGAGCCATTCGGGTGACCATTTGGCCATGATGCCCCAGTCGCCACTCTTGCCCGGTTTCAGGTCGTGGCCACGGCGGATGGTGGTCAGCGCGCCGCGTACCGGGATCAACCCTGGGGTACCGGTGTGGCCGAGCAGGAAGCTTTGGGCGCCCTCGCCTACCACGTCCGAGCCACCGTAGTAGGTTCCGGCTTCGGGCAAGCGGGCGGCGTCCCAGTCGAAGAAGTACTGGGCGCCCAGGGTCAGTTCAGAGTTGACCAGGAACGAGGTCGACAGCTGGTTGCGCGGCACGAACAGCTCCTTCGCCTCGGTGCCCGGCGAGGCGGCCAGCTTGGCCAGGTCGAGGCCCGACTGGCCATAGCTCAACGAGTGCACCGGGTTGAGCAGGGTTTCGCCCCAGAACAGGTTGTGCTGGCCGAGCTTGGCGCTGACCTGCGAGGCCTCGCCGACTTCACGGCTGAAGAACACGAAGGCATCCAGCACTTCACCGGACGGGCCGCTGTAGTATCGCTGGGCGTAGTTGCTCAGGTGCGGGCTGCCCAACGGCACACCGGTGCCGGGCAGGCCATTGAGGCTGGGGTTGATGCCGGACTGGTCACCGTTGCCGTTGACGAACGGGTTGCTGTTCGAACCGGTGTTGTCGTAGGCCTTGTCGTACCAGCTGGCGGTGCTGACGCGGAACCCGGTGTTGCCCTGGTAGACCACGTCCAGTTCAGTCAGCAAGTCGACCCGGTTGGTGATGTTGGTACCCGCCTTGCGGAAGTTGTAGTCACCGTCGTTGCTGTTGGGCGTGCCCAGCATGCGCTTGTCGGCGCTTTCGGTGCGCACGCCGTAGTTGTACTTGAGGGTGTTGTCAAAGCGCACGGCCCAGTTTTCATTGCTGGTATCGACTTCGAACGCCTGGGCAGCGGGCAGCGTGAGCAGGCCGATGGCGCAAGCGAGCAGGCAGCGCTGTGGTTTCACAGCACGGTGAATGCGGTGTTCTGGCATTACGATGGCTCCACGTATTGTTATTGTTTTTAACGCCGCTCGTCTTTTGCGAGCGTGGCTGGGGCGTCCATGCGCTTATTGCAGGTTGGGCTGATCCAGTCGCTGGATGAAAACCTCGGCCTGCGGCCAAGGGCCAAAGCCGGAGGCCGGGTTGAGGTGGCCGACGGCCCCCAGTGCGACCAGTTCGCTCCCCCAGCCTTGAGCCAGGGTGCTGGCTGCGGCAAAGCTGGCCAGGTGATCGTTACTGCTGGCCGCGACAATGCTGGGGAACGGCAGCGGCTGCTGGGGTAATGGCGTCCAGCCGTGCTCGGCCAGGCTGGCCGGGCTTGGGTAGTGGGCCGGCCATTGCGCGTTCAGGTCGGGTGGCGCCGCCAGCAATGCCCCCTTGATCGGCCGCCAGTGGCGCGCCGCCCAGTGGGCGACCATCAGTACGCCGGCGCTGTGCGCCACCAGAATCACTTCACCCTCGATCTGGTCCAGTTCGCGCTGGATCGCCCCGACCCGGGCCCTGCAGCACAGGCCGTCGACCTGCAGCGGCGGTACGCTGCGCACCTTGGCCAGGCGGCTTGCGAGCAGGGTCTGCCAGTGCTCGGCGACATGGTCGCGCAGGCCGGGGACGATCAGCACGGTGGCAGCGGTTTGCAGTTTTTCCACGGTGAACCTCGTGTGCGGTGTAGCTCTTGAGGTCCACAGTAAACAGCCCACCCACCGGGTGCTTCACATTGGGCGTCAGGGGCTTTTCATTTGATGACAATGGCCAACACAGGGCTTTGCTTTTCAATTCATGACACGCAGGCTATAAAACCAATCAGCCGCTCGCTTTTTGCTCCTGCAAAAAGCAGCAGTTAGCCTGGAAAACATGGATAACAATAAAAATGCCTGCCCTGGTCCGTGCCGCCAGCTTGACCAATTACCTTGAAGTGTCCCGTCACCTGGGCCTCAATCCCCATGCGCTGTTGGCACAGGTTGGCCTTAGTGCCGCGTTGCTCGATGACCCCAACCGGCGCATCCCGGTTGCCAGCGTCATCACCTTGCTGGAGGCCTCCGCCAGCGCCACCCGTTGCGAAAGCTTCGGCCTGCGCATGGCCGAGTTGCGGCAACTGTCGGACTTTGGCGAAATCAGCCTGTTGCTCAGCCACCAACGCACCCTGCGCGATGCGCTGCAGGTGATCGTGCAGTACCGCCACCTGCTCAATGACGCCCTGGCCATTCATATCGAGGAAGCCGGCAAGACGGTGGTCATTCGCGAGGAGGTGATCAACGAACGCGCGCCTTGCAGTCGCCAGGCCACCGAGTTGGCCATTGGCGTGATGATGCGCCTGTGCGCGGCGCTGCTGGGCGCCCACTGGCACCCGATCAGCGCCAATTTCACCCACGCGGCGCCTGCCGACCTGGCCACCCACCGGCGCATCTTCGGCTGCACGCTGGTGTTTGGCAGCGAGTTCAACGGCATCGTCTGCCCGGCCGCCGATCTCGACAGCGCCAGCCCGCAGGCCAACGAGGCCATGGCGCGTCTGGCGCAGCGCTATCTGGACAGCCTGCCGGCGGGCGGCACGCCGTCTTTGGAGCTGGAGTTGCGCAAGACCATCTACCTGCTGCTGCCCATGGGCCGCGCCACCATAGAGCAGGTGGCGCAGACCCAGGGCATGAACGTGCGCACCCTGCAGCGGCGCCTGGAAGAAAGCGGGTTGACCTTCAAGGACCTGATCAACAGCGTGCGCCGTGACCTGGTGATGCGCTACCTGGAAAACCCCGGCTATTCACTGGGGCGTATTGCCGACATGCTCGGTTACTCGATGCCCAGCTCGTTCACCCGCTGGTTCATCGCCCAGTTCGGCATGCCGCCGGCCAGCTGGCGGGCGCAGCGGGATGAGCAGATTGTGTCGGGGCCGCCAGGCGGCTGAGCTGAGATGTGTGGCACCTGTGATATCGAGCGCCGCGCTGGCGGCGCTCGATATCACAGGCGTCACACATCTCAAGCCGAACCCACCCAATGCATCAACGCCAGCACCAAAAGAACAAGAAACACGCTCTCCCCCACCATCAGCGCAATAGGTTTGAGCCCGACCGAGGCCAGCGCCTTGAGTTGGGTTTTCATGCCCAGGGCACTGATCGCCACTACCAGGCAGCCACGCGACAGGTCGTTGATGCCGCCCTGCACCGCAGCGGGCACCCAGCCAGTGCTGTTGACACACGCCAGCAGCAGAAAGCCGACCGCGAACCAGGGTAGCAAGGGCGGCCGCTGGCCACCGGCCTCAAGGCCCTGGCGCCGAGTGATCATGGCCGCGCAGACGATGACCGGCAATAGCATGGCCACCCGCATCAGCTTGACCACGGTGGCGATGTCGCCGGTCTCGGTGGACATGCTGTAGCCGGCCCCCACCACCTGCGCCACGTCGTGGATGGTCGCACCGAGGAAGACCCCGGCCTGCGCCGGGGACAGGTGCAGCCACTGGGCAATCATCGGGTACAGGATCATCGCCACGGTCGACAGCGCCGACACGCCGATCACGGTGAACAGCGTTGCATGCTCCTTGCGCGGGTGCTGGGGCAAGGCGGCTGCCAGCGCCAGCGCCGCCGAGGCACCACAAATGGCCGTGGCACCGCCGGTGAGCATGCCGAACAGCCGTGAAAACCCCAGGGCCTTGGCCACCACCACCGAAACCAGGATCGTCACCACCACCAGGGCCACGACCAAGGCCACGGGCTTCCAGCCCAGGCTGGCGATCTGGTCCAGGGTGATGCGCATGCCAAGCAGCGCCACCCCCAGGCGCAGTACCGTGCGGGCAGTGAACTCGATACCGGCCTTGCAGGGGCCGTCAACCGCGAGAAAGTTCAGCGCCATCCCCAGCAGCAGGGCAAACAGCATGACCGGCGCTGCGTAGTGCTCACTGAGGAAACTGGCGGCCGCGCCAACGATAAGGCTGACCACCACGCCCGGGGCAAGGGTGCGGATACGCTGATGGGTAGCGCTCAGTGCCAGTGTATTCATTGCCCTGCTTCCTCACTGTCAAACACGATGTAGACCTGCCCGCCCTGCTGCTCGACCGGGTAGCTGGCAACCTTCAAGGCCCTGGAATTGACCAGGTAACCGCTGGCCAGGTCAAAACGCAGGCCATGCGCGCAACACTGGATGACACGGCCCTCCAGCCGCCCGCCGCACAACGACGCGCCCTGGTGCGGGCAGCTGTCTTCAATGGCATAGAGCGAGTCGGCAACGTTGAACAGCGCCACGCTGCGCCCTTCGCAGGACAACAGCACACGGCCGTCACGTTCCGGCACCTGATGAGGGGCCAGTGCAATACGCCGGGTCATGCCTTCTCAACCTCCTGCAGCGCTTCGGTCATGGCTGCAAACAGCACCTCGGCAGGCTGGGCACCCGCAATGAGCGGCCCTTGATTGAAACGGAAACGCGGCACGGCACTGCCTGCGCGCCTTGCCCCACCGAGGAACGGGCTACCGTCGTCACGCAAGCAGTCGATTATCTGTACGGCGTCCAGCCCGCAACACTGCGCGATGTCGAGCAAGGTTCGGCTATCCCCCAGATCGCGCCCCTGGTGAAAATAGGCGATGAACAACTGTGCCAGCAGGGCTTCCAGCTGCGATGGTTCAAGCAACTGAGTAGCGCGTTGCAGCAACCGATGGGCATTGCCGGTGTTTGGCATGCGGCGAATACGCGAGAAGTCGATGTCCTCGCCTACCACGCGGGCAGCGGCGCGCACCTGGGCCTGGCGCTCGCGCACGGCCTCCTCGCTGCCCAGGCGTTGCAGGTAAAAGGCATGGAACGGCTCGCCACTGGCGGGCAGGCCAGGCAACAACTGCACACCTCGCCATTGCAGTTGTACCTGCACTTGCGGCTGTTCGCGCTGCAACAGCAACAGGGCAGCCTGCAGGTGCCGCTGGCCAATCAGGCACCACGGGCAGACGAAATCGAAGAACACTTCGACGGACAAAAGCTGTTTCACGGTTTCATCTCCCGGGGTGCGGCAGCGTCGCCTGCCGGTGCATGCAGACGTTCCATGTCGCGGTGGTAATGGCGTTTGGCGAGGAAAAACACTGCCGCCGCACCAATGCTCATCAGCGGCACCAGCTGAAAGGCGGCATGCAGGCCGATCAGGTCAGAAACGCGCCCGGTGATCAGCGGCCCGGTGGCCAGGCCCAACAGGTTGTTGGCCAGGGTCAGGGTGGCGAACGCGGTGCCGTGTACCGCGGCGTGGGTGAGGTTGGCGACCATGGCACTGGACGGGCCGTTGGTGCCGGCGGCGATCATCATGCCCAGACAGATCAGCACCAGTTGCGCGGTGCCGGCTGGCAACGCGAACGCGAGGGACAACAGTGCGCAACTGCCCAGGCAATAGGCAATGGCCAGGCTGATCTTGCGATCCGGGCGCTGCCGCCCGAGGCGGTCGCAGAGCATCGCGCAGAGGATCATGCCAATGCCGCTGCACAACACGATGACGGCGGCAATCGCCCCGGCGCGGTCAGTGCCCATGGCGTAATAGCGGTTCAGGTAGCTGGGCATCCACACGATCACAGTGCCGCCGACAAACAGTTGCAGCCCGCTACCGACGTAGGCCGCAAGGACCGAACGGCTACTGTAAAGGGTGCGCAGCGGGCGGCCGGCACTGCCTTGCGCCTGCTGCGCGCATCGAGGCGCAATACGCGCCTCCTTGACAATCAGCGGGTATAACATCGCCAGCACCAGGCCGAACAGCGCCATGCCGGCAAATGCCCAGCGCCAGCCCAGGTGCTGGGCCAGCACACCGCCCAGGGCCATGCCCAGTACCGAGCCGAACATGCCGCCCGCCATGAAGGCACCGGCCAGGGTCGAGCGCATGTCGCGGGGGAACACGGCGACCACCACGGCAATGCCGACGCTGCCGTAGGCAGCCTCGCCGACTCCGACCAGAAACCGCGCGATGAACATTTGCGGGTAGTTTTCTGCCAGGGCGCAGCCGAGGGTGGCCAGGCTCCACAGAACTGCCATCAGCACCAGGCTGCGCACCCGGCCGAAGCGGTCGGCCAGCAGCGACAGCGGGAACGTCAGCAGGCCGACCATCAGCGCGACGATACCGCTGAGCAGGCCGAGCTGGCTGTCGCTCAAGGCCCATTCGCCCTTGAGCAGCGGGAAGACCGCATTGAGCACCTGGCGCGACATGTAGTCGGAGATCAACAGGCCGAAGGTCAGGGCGAAGACCACCCAGGCATAGCGCCGCGGGACGCTGTGGGCAGTGTCGGTGCCGGAATCTTCGGCACTGGCGAGGTAGGTGGCCATGTTGCCTCCTTGGGTGTGGGGCGTAAGGTTGTTCTTGTTGTTATGGGTTACAGCCAACATTCATGTTGCTTTTGCGGGCCTCTTCGCGGGCTCGCCCGCTCCCACAGGGACAGCGCGGACCTTTGGCCAGTGCCGCACCTGTGTGAGCGGGCATGCCCGCGAAGAGGCCGGGCCTGCCGTATCAGTATCAGCCGCGCTGCGGCACGCCCTTCACACCCGGCTGGCGATTCGGTGCCATGCCGTTGGCCTTGAGGGTCTGCTCGATGCTGTCGTATTGCTGCCCGATGCGGTAGATGGCGCGAGCTTCCTTGCCGCTGGCAATCTCGCGGCCCAGCTCGTGGGCCACGCGCACGGTCTGCTGGATCTGCTGCACCGAGGTGAAGCGCTTGCCCTGCTGGTCGATGATGGTGTCTTCGTTGCCGCAGCGCGGGTGCAGGCCCATGGCCAGGGCCATGGTGTTGAACGGCAGCACGTTCTTGAGCAACGATTCGGCGGTCAGGGTGCAACCGTCCGGCGCGCGGTGGATGAAGTTGAAGAAGTTGAACGGGTTGGGCCCGTCGAAGCCGCCGCCAATGCCGATCCAGGTAAGGTTCAGCGGGCCCATGTAGTCACCGCGGCGGACGATGCGCTCGAGCGTCTCCAGGGCATGCATGCCGGTCAGCTGGAAATGCGGCTGGATGTTGCTGGCCTGCAGACGGCGCAGGTGTTCACGTACCCAGGCCGGGCCGGCCGGCACGGTCATTTCGCTGTAGGCGGCATGAATCGCCGGGCTGGCCAGCGAGGTGCCTTCCAGGTACTCGGGGTACAGCAGCTCCATGATGTTCATCTGCGTGGTGTTGATGGCCACGGTCACCTGGTCGGGGCGCGGCGTCAGCTCGGCGAGCATGTGCCGGGTGTCGTCCGACAGCCACTTGGCCGCCTCGCCTTCGCTTTCCGGGGCGAAGGAAATCGACCCGCCAACCTGGATGATCATGTCCGGCACCGCTTCGCGCACCCCGGCGATCAGCTCGTTGAACTTGGACAGGCGCTTGGAGCCCTTGCCGTCCAGTTCGCGCACGTGCAGGTGCAGTACGGTGGCACCGGCCTCATAGCAGTCGACAGCCTTCTGCACCTGCTCGTCCATCGTCAGGGGGATATCTTCAGGGAAGTCTTCGGGCATCCACTCCGGGCCATAGGGGGCCACGGTGATCACCACCTTTTCCATGTTTTCCGGGTGCAACGAATCGTCGAAGAATTGCATGCTGTAGTCCTCGCTATTGTTATTGTGCGGTTGCCGCCAGCGACGGCGACGAACTCAGAACGTGGGGCTGCCCTTGATCCCGGCGCGCTCCATCTTGCGGTGGCACGGCGGGTAGTCCATGACGGCGTAGTGCTGGGTGCTGCGGTTGTCCCAGATCGCCACGCTGTTGGGCTTCCAGCGCCAGCGCACCTGGTACTCCGGCAGGTAGGCCTGGCTGATCAGGTAGCGCAGCAGGTCGCTGGCACCGGGGTTGGCGTCCTGCCCGAAGCGCACCCGCTGCGGGGTGTGGTAATTGCTGAAGTGGGTGGTGAAAGCGTTGACGAACAGCACCTGCTCGCCGGTTTCCGGGTGGGTGCGCACCACCGGGTGCTCGGCATCGGGAAACTGCGCCTTCAGCGCCAGGCGCTTTTCCAGCGGCATGGCGGCGCCAAAGCTGGCCTCGATGCTGTGGCGGGCGCGCAAGCCTTCGATCCTGGCCTTTACATCGGCTGGCAGGTTCTCGTAGGCCAAGACCATGTTCGCCCACATCGTGTCACCGCCCACGGGCGGGCATTCGATGCAGCGCAGCACACAGCCCATCGGTGGTGCCTCGCGCCAGGTGGCGTCGGTGTGCCAGGCATTTTCATAGCGGTCGTTGGGCTGGTCCGGGCGCTTGTAGATCTGCACGAGCCCAGGGTGTTCCGGGTCGCTGCCGGCCACCGGGTGGTCTTCCAGGTCGCCGAAGCGGCGGGCGAACGCCACGTGTTCGGCGCGGCTGAAGTGCTGATCACGCAGGAACAGCACACGGTGCCGGAGCAACTGCGCGCGAAGCTGGGCGAACAGGTCGTCGTCGTGGATCGCGTCGGCCAGGTTGACCCCACTTACCTCGGCACCGATCGCGCAAGTCAGTTGTTCGATGTGCATGCTGCTGCCCCCTTCAGATGAGGAAGATCGACGAGCCGGTGGTCTTGCGCGCTTCCAGGTCACGGTGGGCCTGGACGGCATCCTGCAGCGCGTAATGCTGGTTGATCTCGATACGAATGCGCCCGCTACCGACGTGATCGAACAGCTCGCCGGCCAGGTCGGCCTTTTCCGCCGGGTCGGCGATGAAGTCGGCCAGTGCCGGGCGGGTGAGCTGCAACGAGCCCTTGATCGCCAGTAACTGCGGGTCGAACGGCGGGATGGTGCCCGACGCCGTACCGACGCAAACCATCAGGCCACGGCGCTTGAGCGAATCAAGCGAGCCCATGAAGGTGTTCTTGCCAACGCTGTCGAACACCACATTCACCCCTACCCCGTCGGTCAGCTCACGCACCCGCGTGGCCACGTCCTCGACGCTGTAGTTGATGACGTGGTTGCAGCCATGGGCGCGAGCTACCTCGGCCTTGGCCTCGGTGGACACCGTGCCGATCACGTTCAGCCCCAGCAGCTGCGCCCACTGCGCGACGATCAGACCAACCCCTCCAGCAGCAGCATGCAGCAGCACGCTGTCGCCAGGTTTGAAATCATGCAGCCGGCGCAGCAGGTAGGCAGAGGTCAGGCCGCGCATGGTCATGGCGGCGGCAGTTTCGAAGGCGATGGTATCCGGCAGCTTGATCAGCGCGGCGGCGGGGATCAGGCGCTCGGTGCAGTAAGCACCCAGGGTGTTGAGGAAACCGGTGTAGGTAACCCGGTCACCCACTGCCACCTGGGTCACACCCTCGCCCACCGCTTCTACCACGCCAGCCGCTTCCACACCGATGCCGTTGGGCAGCGGAATCGGGTAAGTGCCGTTGCGGAAATAGGTATCGGCATAGTTCAGGCCCACCGCCACCTGGCGCAAGCGCACCTGCCCCGGGCCGGGCTCGCCGACTTCGGCTTCCTCGTAGCGCAACACCTCGGGGCCACCGGTCTGATGGAAACGTACGACTTTGGACATGCTTGTCTCTCCAATCATCGATCTGGACGCATGGCGTCAGTTCTGGGTGATTGGACTGTATGCCCTTGGTCGGCGGGGCGCTTCGCATCGGACGACAGCGAGTTTTCATTTGATGACAACCTGGGCGATGACCTGCCGTTCACGAAAATCGCGTTTTCTTCATGAGTTTCCTTGATGCTTACCCATGCCCAGACTAATACTTAAATCTCTGCCTGGGGAGGCACGAAAAATGCAACCAAGATTCGTTATCGTTCCCGCTGTGCCAATCGAAAAGGAGTCGTTCCGCGTGGGTAGCCGCTATTACGCCGCTACTGTTTGTGGGGGATTCGACATTTACGACAACCAGGCGAAGGAGCGGCTCAAGCCCAGTTATCCCAGCAGGACGGCTGCGCAGGTGCAGTGTGAGCAGATGAACAAGCGCGGTGATGCAGGCTGATCGCGGGCGATAGCCGTGGGAGATTCTTTAGCCGCGAACACCGGCGAAGCCGGTGCCATGCACCGCGAAAGCCACTCCCAAAAACCGCTTGCGAACTCGGTTCTCTGCGCGACAGCGCAGCCCAAAGGGCTGGGTGATCTCCCACAAGGCTCGCACCAGCTTTGAGAATGGGCGTCCTCTACTGGAGTACTGCCATGCACAAACCCTTTCACGCGCTGCTCCTTGCCCTGGCAGCGCTTTCAGCCTGCTCGTCCAATTCCGCGCTATACCACGACCAGCCGCTGGTGGCGAAAGTCGCCAATGGCATGAGCAGAGACCAGGTCATGCAAGTTGGCGGCAAACCCGATGCGGTGACCGAACGCACCGTGGTGCCCGGCACCTGCCTGGACTATATGCTGACCAAGGGCGAAAACCGACAACCCTACAGCGTCAGCTTCGACGCCACCGGCAAAGTGGACAATACCGCTTTCATGACCTGCGCCGAGTGGAGCAATGCCCAGCGCCGGGCACGCCTGCCCAGCATGGGTGGCTCAAGCGGCTCGGGCTATTGATTCAGTCCAGGCATTCCTTGGCAGCCTGGCGCAGTTTATCGCCAGACAGGAAGCTGCCCTTGTAGAACGTTGCGCGGCTACCCTCGCGGTAATCGACTACGTCCAGCACATCATCGGATGCCACGGCACTGGGTGCCGTCAACCGGTAGCCGTGGGCGATCGATTTCTGCGTGGCCTGTGGTGCCAGCGCTTGCCACTTGGGCAGTACGCAGGCGGCATACTGCTGGGGCGATTTGTGGGTCAGTTTGCTGGCAGTGGGTTTGCCAGGGGTTGCACAGCCGGCAAGGCCGGCGACCAGCACAGCGGCGACAAAGATGCGAAACGTAGACATTTGCAATTGGCCATCAACGATACGCTGCATTTTAACCAGGGTTGTGCCGGCTTACCAATCAACCAACGTCGCGCTGCAGGCTGCACCTGACATTTCTGCCAGTAGCATGAATGAGTGAAGGCTGGGAAAGTGGGGCTGTCAATTGCCTTCGGAGCACGCACCATGCAAAACAACACCGACAGAACGCACTTCTTCTATCAGAATGGAAAACTCATCACCCTGAAGACAGGCGAACAAGGCCGCAGCATTTTTCGTACTGCCGAAGTGCCGCTTGCCGAGCAACAAACGCAAGGTACGTCCTCCACCGCCCTGCTGGGAACGGACCTCAGCGGTTCAGTGCTGAACGTGCAGGAACACACCTGACCGTACGTTGCTTACCACTGGCGTTTGTCCGGTCTGGTCAGCCCCAGCTTTTCGATCCGGTAACGCAGCATGTCCCGCGACAGCCCAAGCATGCGTGCCGATTTGGTCACGTTCCAGTCCGTGCGGTCCAGGGTCTTGCAGACCAGGTCACGCTCCATGTCCGGCAGACTGGTGCCGGGCTCTGGTTCGTGCCGGGGTATCTCGTACACCGCAGGCGCGGCCTGCTGCACCAGTGGCTCGTCGATCAGGGTCATGCACAGGTTCAATTGATGCGCCTGCACCACTTCGTTGGGCGCCAGCAGCACGGTCTGCTCCAGCATATTGCGCAGTTCGCGCACATTGCCCGGCCAGCTATAACCGAGCATCAGGTTTTCCGCCTCGGCGGAAAAGCGCAGGTTCGGCTTGCCATAACGCCGACCATGATGGGCCAGGAAATGCCGCGCCAGTAGCAGCACGTCCTGCCCGCGGGTATACAGACGCGGCACCTTCAGGGCAATGATGCGCAGTCGGAAGAACAGGTCGCGGCGGAACTTGCCCTGCTGCACCATCTGCTCCAGGTTGCAGTTGGTAGCACTGATCACCCGCAGGTCGACCTTGCGCTCCTTCACCGCGCCGATCCGACGGATGCTGCGGTCTTCCAGCAACTTGAGCAGCTTGGCTTGCAACACAAGGTCCATCTCGCCAATCTCGTCGAGGAACAACGTGCCGCCATCAGCAGCCTCCACCAGGCCCACCCGGCGCTCCTTGGCATCGGTAAAGGCGCCCTTCTCGTGGCCAAACAGTTCGGCCTCCAGCAGGTTCGCCGGGATCGAGGCGCAGTTGAACTCGATAAATGGCCCTTTGCTGCGCGAGCCATCGAAATGCAAGGCGCGGGCCACCAGCTCTTTGCCGGTACCGGTCTCGCCTTCGATCAACACCGGTGGCAGGTCGTCGCTGGCCATGCGCCGCTCGGCATCCAGCACCTGGCGCAGGGTGTGCTTGAGGGTGAGCATCGTCGGTGATTCGCCGATCAACGCCTGCAACCCGGATTTCTGCGCCTCGCGCTCCTGATAGAACGATAACGTACGCTCCATGCGCTCGGCGGCCAGTGCCTTGTCCAGGGTCAGCTTGAGCTCAGCCAGTACCACCGGCTTGGACAGGTAATGGAAGGCGCCCTCCTTCATTGCCTGCACGGCATCTTCGACATTGCCGTAACCCGTCATCATGATCACTTTAAGCCCCGGCACCTGCGCCACCAAGGTGCGCAGCAGGTCGTGCCCGCTCATGCCCGGCAGCGAGTTGTCGGTCAGCACCGCATCGGGCTGGGCCCGCTTGATCTGCTCCAGCGCCAGCTCCGCGCTGTGGCACACGGTGACCTCGAAGCCCTTGAGGCTGAGGTAGGTGCGAATGTTATCGGCAAGGATTTCATCATCCTCGACTACCAGGATGCTGTGCTCCATGGTCCCCTCCCGCTGCAATATTGAATGTGAGGCTTACGCGGGTTCCTTCCTCTTCGCGGCTGCTCAGGCTGACCGAGCCGCCAAAACGCTCCATGATGCGCTTGACCAGGGCCAGGCCTACGCCGAGGCCGCCCTGCTTGGTGGTGTAGAACGGCTTGAACACCATCCGCTCCTGCTGTTGGCTCATGCCCTTGCCGGTATCGCTAAGGACGAACTCGGCCCGCTGCCCCTCCTGCACATTGACCTGGGCGCGCAGCATACCGCCGTCAGGCATGGCTTCCAGGGCATTGGAGAACAGGGTATTGAGAATTTGCGTGAGCTGTAGCGGCTGGCTGGCCACCCACTGTGACCCAGGGCCTTCGTAGCAAAAGCGCACACCGTTGCGTTCGATCTGCTGGCTGAAGGCCAGGTGGGTGTCCTCGATGGCCATCACCAGGTCAACGGCCTCGGCGTCGTCACTGGTCGGGCGCAGCGACACCAGCAGGTCACGCACCCAGCGCGACATGCGGTCGACCTGGCTGATGATGTCGGTGATGTTCTTCTGCGCCGCGGGGTTGGCGATTTCCTGTGCCAGTTCGGCGCTGGAGCGAATGTTGGCCAGCGGGTTGCGCAAGCTGTGCGCCACCGCCGAGGACATTTCGCCCAGGGCCACATAGGTTTCACTGGCGACCAAGCGGTCCTGTTGCAGGTGCAGCAGTTGCGCCGCGCGGCGCACGATCCAGAACAGGCCGAAGTAGACCAGCGCACCACCCACCAGGGTCGAAGACCAGATCAGCACATAACCGCGCTGGATGCGTCTGACCAGGTCTTGCGGCTCCTTGTAGATTTCCACCATGGCCAGCACCTGCTCGCCCTGGCTATCGAACAACGGGATGTAGTTCTCGATGAACAGGTAACGTGGCTCACGCTGGAACCTCTGCTCCTCGCGGTCATCCTCGGCCTGGTGATAGCTGGCCGACACCGCCTTGCGCGAACGAAAGGCGCGGTCGAGGTCGCCATCCGCCTCGATGCGCTTGCCGATGAGCTCCCGGTTGGTCGACCAGACGATGGTGCGGTCGCGTGCATAGACGTTGGCCAGCAAGGTGTCAGGCAGGTGCTCGACATGGTCGAGAAACTCGACCCGGGTCGATTCCGCCAGCGCCGGGGTAAACTGCAAGTGCTGCTGGTCCAGGCGCGGGTCAAGCAACTCGCCCATGGTGGTGCCCGGCGGCAACTGCGAATGACGCACTTCGGCCTGGGCCATGGCCTGGATGAACTGGGCCGTGAGCATGGCATCGCGCTCGACACTGTCGCGCACAACGAAACGCGTCGACACATAACCCAGCCCGCCTGCCACCGAGGCGATGATCAGCAGGCTGATGACCGAGAACCAGCGCAGCAGATTGAATTCGCGCAATGGCACGGCCACACTGCTGGCGGTAGTACTGGCCTTGTCGGGAACTTGATTATCAAGCATCTGCATCGCGTGCTTCCCGCGCAGGGCGTCCGTTGAGAAATGCATCAAGGCGACGAACAGTAGCCAATTGATAGCACTCCACCCGTGCAGCCGCAGCTGCCATTTGTCGTGTGTTGCGCTCCGCCTGTTACGTAGCAAAAACCCAGCCAGCAACTTCAAACATTTTGTTAATTCTTATGAATCATGGACTTACCGGCTTTTCATGAACCTGAATGGAGATGAATTCCCCACATTTGGGGATTTATTACCCAATAAACAACAAACCTTTATAAACAAGAAGATATGAACATTTATTAATGTCAATCAGAAGGTATTGCCAGCCGGAAACTCAGCGAAACCCGGGTGCCATGCCCTTCGCTGCTGCTGAGCCGGACACTGCCACCGAAGCGTTCCATGATGCGTTTTACCAACACCAGCCCCACGCCCAACCCACCCTGCTTGGTGGTGAAGAAAGGTCGGAACGCCATGCGCTGCTGCTCTTCGTTCATACCTTTGCCGTTGTCGGAAAGGCGCAGTGTCAGGTTACGCCGGTCGTGACGCACCACCTCGACACGCAACCGCCCACCGTGCTCCATCGACTCCAGGGCGTTGGCGATCAGGCTGCTGAAAATCTGCCGCAGTAAAGCCGGGTGCCCCAGCACCTGTACCACTGGTAACGGTTGCAGATCCAGGCTCACGCCGCCGCGTGCCAGCGGCATCGCATAGGCCTGCAGGCTTTCCTGCAATGCCAGCGGCAAATCCACCGCCACTGCCTCATCGTTGAGCGGACGCAATGATTGCAACATCTGGCGGATCCACTGCGACATGCGGTCAACCTGGCCGATGATGTCGTTGACATTGCGCTGCGCCGGGCCATCGTCGAACGCCTGGGCCAGTTCGGCACTGGAACGGATGCTGGCCAGCGGGTTGCGCAGGCTGTGGGCCACCGCCGACGACACCTCACCCAGTGCCACATAGGTTTCGTTGCTGATCAGGCGCTTCTGCTGCACCGCCAGCAGGCGCGCAGCGCGGTGCATGATGCCGTACAGGCCGACGTAGACCAGGCCGGCACCGACAGTGATCGCCAGCCAGATCAGGATCAGGCCATGTTCGATGCGCACGATCAGGTCGTGGGGCTCTTTGTAGATCTCGACCATTGCCGTGACCTGCTCGCCATCGGCATCGAACAGCGGAATGTAGTTCTCGATGAACAACTGCTCGGGCGGGGTGACGAACTTCTGCTCGGCGCGGGCCTGTTCGAAGTTGTGGTAGCTGGCCGAGACTCGCATCTTGTATTCGAAGGCCTGCTCCAGGTCGTTGTCGCCCACTATCAGCTTGCCGACCAGCGCCGGGTTGCTGGACCAGATCACCGTACGGTCCGGAGCATAGATGTTGGCCAGCAGCATGTCGGGCAGGTGGGCGATGTGGTCGAGAAACTCGCCACGCGCCCTGCGCCGGGCGTCCGGGTCGACGTCGAGCAGGTTGGCGTGGTCGGTGCGCGGGTCAAGCAGCTCACCCATGGTGCGCACATTCGGGATCGACACATGGCGCACTTCGGCATCGGCGATGGAGGTGATGAACTGTGCGGTGAGCAAGGCGTCGCGTTCGATGCTCTCGTTGATGATGAAACGGCTGGAGATCACCCCCAGCCCGACCGCTACCGAAAGGATGATGGCCAGGCTGACCCAGGCATACCAGCGCAGCATGTTGAACGGCTTGCGTGAGGCGGGCAACTCGCTACCGGCAGGCACTTCAATAGCGTCGGAACGAGGGGCGATGTCCATGACGGACTCCACAACTGGGCACCTTCAGAAGGTTATAGCCCAGAGTTGGGGAAACCATCGGGTCGGCTTGCTGGCATCCGCCGAAGGGTATGGTTCACGGTCATTCGAAGTACGTCGACGCTGTAGGAGCGGGCGTGTCGAGGCGTCGAACCGCCGCGAACACCGGCGCAGCCGGTGCCTTTTACCGCGTCGCTTGCTTCGCGGGCACGCGCGCTCCCACAGAGAAAATTGCAGAGGCTAATCACCCACCACCCCCTGCAACCTGCGGTACTCGCGCAGCACATTGGGCACATAGCGCCGGGTCTCGGCGAACGGCGGTACGCCGCCCCGGCGCAGTACCGCGTCGGGGCCGGCGTTGTAAGCCGCCACGGCCAGGGTGATGTCATTGTCGAACAGGTCGAGCATGCGCTTGAGGTAGCGGGCCCCACCCTGCACGTTGTCTTCCGGGTCCAGGCGGTTTTCCACGCCCATCTCGCGGGCGGTATCCGGCATCAGTTGCATCAGTCCCACCGCGCCCGCTGGCGAACGGGCCTTGGG
Source organism: Pseudomonas sp. B19(2017) (assembly GCF_002113165.1). Taxonomy (NCBI): domain Bacteria; kingdom Pseudomonadati; phylum Pseudomonadota; class Gammaproteobacteria; order Pseudomonadales; family Pseudomonadaceae; genus Pseudomonas; species Pseudomonas sp. B19(2017). The sequence continues at coordinate 355,429 of NZ_NEJR01000003.1, read as the reverse complement.
GTTGTAGCCGGACTCGGCCTTGATCACCGCATGCAGCAACGCCGGGGGTACGTCGTGGGTGCGCGCCGCCGCGGCGACCAGCTTGGCGTAGGGGCGGCCGGTGATGAGCTGCGCGTTGGCCGGGCCGGCCTGGGCCTTCGGCTCGCTGATCACCGTTTCATAGAGGCGCCCGGGTCGATGGACGTTGGTCAGTATGTAGCTGCCTTTGGCGTCGATGGAAATGTACACATCGGCCTGGGCAGCACCTGCCACCAGCCAGATCAAACCGAGAATGAGTCCACGCATGTCGGTCGCCTCTTCGTGGTTCCCCCGATGTTGGGGGATATACCCCGGAAATCCCGGGGTCGATGACCACGACGCAAGCACTGTGCCGCTTTGCGTGCCGCATGCTGCAAGGTGCCGGGGCAGGCGTGCACGGCTGTTGCATGGAGCCTGCAAAAGCTTGTCCCCATGCAGCGGAGGGCTTCACCATGCAGCGCAGAAACAACCCTCAACGTGGCTTCACCCTGCTCGAACTGCTGGTGGTACTGGTGGTGCTCGGTCTGTTGGCCGGTATCGTCGCGCCCAAGTACTTCAGCCAGCTCGGCCGCTCCGAGGCCAAGGTGGCGCGGGCGCAGATAGAGGGGCTGAGCAAGGCCCTGGACCTGTACCGCCTGGAAGTCGGGCACTACCCCAGCAGTGAGCAAGGCCTGCAGGCCCTGGTGGTCGCCCCCAGTGGCGAGGCGCGCTGGACCGGCCCGTATCTTCAGAAAGCCGTGCCCCAAGACCCGTGGGGGCGCCCCTACATCTACCGGCAACCCGGCGAGAACGGCGGCGAGTACGACCTGCTGTCGATGGGCAAGGACGGCCAGCCCGGTGGCGACGGGGAAAACGCCGAAATCACCAGTTGGCAGTAAGGAGAACGGCCATGCGCTACAGCCTCAAGGCCCTGGGCAGGCAGGGTGTGGTGCAATTGCAGATCGACGCCGAGGACGCCGATCAGGCCCGCCGCCAGGCGGAGGACCAAGGCCTGCGCGTGCTAAGCCTTCACGGCCACGGCGGCGCCTTGCGCGGCCTGGCCTGGCGCCGCGCAGCCAGCTTTGACCTGGTGCTGTTCAGCCAGGAACTTTCGACCCTGCTCAACGCCGGCCTGCCGCTGATCGACGCACTGGAAAGCCTGGCCGAAAAGGCCCCCGCAGCCGCAACGCGCAAGGTGCTCGCCGAACTGGTCCGCCAATTGTACGAAGGCCGTTCGCTGTCCCAGGCCCTGGGCCAGCAGCCACGGGTGTTCCCGCCACTGTACGTGGCGCTGGTGCAGTCCAGCGAGCGTACCGGCGCGCTCGGCGATGCCCTGGCCCGCTACATCAGCTACCGCCAGCGCCTGGACCTGGTACGGCAGAAACTGGTGGGCGCCTCGGTGTACCCGTTGCTGCTTTTGCTGGTGGGCGGTGGCGTGGTGCTGTTCCTGCTCGGCTACGTGGTGCCGCGTTTCAGCCAGGTATTCGAGGGCATGGGCAGCGAATTGCCGTGGCTGTCTCGGCTGCTGATGCAGATCGGCCTGTTCCTGCATGCCCGACAACTACCGCTGGCATTGGGCGCCCTCGGTGCGGTCACTGCGCTGTGGCTGCTGCGCCGCCAGCCATGGGTACGGCGCTGGGCAGCCTGCCAGCTGCGACGCCTGCCGGCACTTCACCAACGCCTGATGATGTACGAACTGGCGCGCTTCTATCGCTCGTTGGGCATCCTGCTGCAAGGCGGTATCCCCATCCTCACCGCCATGGGCATGGTCCGCGGCCTGCTCGGCAGCGCGGCGGCCGAGCGCCTGGAACACGCCAGCCAGCGGGTCGGCGAAGGGCTGCCGCTGTCCGACGCACTGGAGGCCGGGCAGCTGGTTACGCCGGTATCGCTGCGCCTGCTGCGGGCCGGCGAGCAGTCCGGCAACCTGGGCGAAATGCTGGAGCGCTGCGCCGACTTCCATGACCAGGAAATCGGCCGCTGGGTGGAATGGTTCGTCAAGCTGTTCGAACCGCTGCTGATGACCTTCATCGGCCTGCTGATCGGTGTGATCGTGATCCTGATGTACATGCCGATCTTCGAGCTGGCCTCAAGTATTCATTGAATTGCTGAACTGCCCTGAAGGCGGGTATCGCCGACGTAAATCCCTGCACGGTACCCTGTGGGAGCGGGCGTGCCCGCGAACACCGGCAAAGCCGGTGTCAGCCACTGCGTCGCCTTTTTCGCGGGCTTGCCCGCTCCCACAAAGATTGCACAAGCTTTCAGATCTTGCGCAACCATGCCGCGCATCGATGACTGATCCACACATATCATTCATCGTGATAATAACCTTCGGCCCGTTCGATTCGTGCATCACGCGCAACACACTCACACTCCGCCCACTACTAATACATTGGCGGAGTTCTCCATGGAACAATCACTCAAACCCTTGCGCTTGCCCCTCGCTGCCCTGGCAGTGGTGGTGATCAGCGCTTGCGGTCGAACCCCCGACGCGGTGCAGGCTCCCGCCGCGCCGAAGGTCAGTGTGGCCAAGGTGATCGAGCAACCGATCAACGAATGGGACGAGTTCACCGGCCGCCTCGAAGCCCCGGAAACCGTCGAGGTGCGGCCACGGGTTTCCGGCCAGATCGATCTGGTGGCCTTCACCGAAGGCGCCCAGGTCAAGAAAGGCGACCTGCTGTTCCAGATCGACCCACGCCCGTTCCAGGCCGAGGTCCGCCGCCTCGAAGCCCAACTGCAGCAGGCCAAGGCCACCGCCATCCGCAGCGCCAACGAAGCCCGCCGTGGCGAACGCCTGCGTGACAGCAACGCCATTTCCGCAGAACTGGCCGAATCGCGCAGCAGTGCCGCCGCCGAAGCCCGCGCCGGGGTCGATGCGATCCAGGCCCAGCTCGATCTGGCACGCCTGAACCTCAGCTTCACCCGCGTCACCGCGCCCATCAGTGGCCGTGTCAGCCGCGCCCAGTTCACCGCCGGCAACATCGTCACCGCCGATGTCACCCCGCTGACCAGCGTGGTCTCCACCGACAAGGTCTACGCCTACTTCGACGCCGACGAGCGCGTGTACCTCAAGTACACCCAGCTGGCCCGAGAAGGCCAGCGCAGCCAAAGCACCCCGGTGTACCTGGGCCTGACCAACGAAACCGGTAACCCGCACCTGGGCCAGATGAACTTCGTCGACAACCAGGTCAACCCGCGCACCGGCACCATCCGTGGCCGTGCGGTGTTCGACAACCGCGACGGCCAGTTCACCCCGGGCCTGTACGCACGCCTGAAGCTGGTGGGCAGCGCCCAGTACCAGGCCGTGCTGATCAACGACGAAGCCGTGGGCACCGACCTTGGCAAGAAGTTCGTGCTGGTCATGGACAAGGACAACAAGGCCGCCTACCGCGCCGTGGAGCTGGGCCCGAAGCTGGAAGGCCTGCGCATCGTGCGCAGCGGCCTGGGCAAGGATGACCGCATCGTGGTCAAGGGCCTGCAGCGCGTGCGCCCTGGCTCACCGGTGACCCCGGAGGAGACGCCGATGGCCAGCGAACAGACCCTCGCCGCCCTCGCCCAGCAGCGCCAGGCCCTGGAGGCCAGCAACCCGGCGCCGAAGGTGGCGGGCAACAACGTGAAAGTCGCCAGCGCCCAGGCGCCACGCGGTTAAGGGACCATACCGATGAACTTCTCGAAATTCTTCATTACCCGGCCGATCTTCGCCGCGGTGCTGTCGCTGGTGCTGCTGATCGCGGGCTCGATCTCGCTGTTCCAGCTGCCGATCAGCGAATACCCCGAAGTGGTGCCGCCCACCGTGGTGGTGCGCGCCAACTTCCCTGGCGCCAACCCCAAGGTCATCGGCGAAACCGTCGCCGCGCCGCTGGAGCAGGCGATTACCGGCGTGGAGAACATGCTTTACATGTCCTCGCAGTCCACCGCTGACGGCAAGCTGACGCTGACCATCACCTTCGCCCTGGGCACCGACCTGGACAACGCCCAAGTGCAGGTGCAGAACCGCGTCACCCGTACCCAGCCCAAGCTGCCGGAGGAAGTGACCCGCATCGGTATCACCGTCGACAAGGCCTCGCCCGACCTGACCATGGTCGTGCACCTGACCTCGCCGGACAACCGCTACGACATGCTCTACCTGTCCAACTACGCCATCCTCAACATCAAGGACGAACTGGCGCGCCTGGGCGGCGTGGGTGACGTGCAGCTGTTCGGCATGGGCGACTACTCGCTGCGTGTATGGCTGGACCCGAACAAGACCGCTTCGCGCAACCTCACCGCCAGCGATGTGGTGGCTGCGATCCGCGAGCAGAACCGTCAGGTGGCCGCCGGCCAGCTGGGCGCCCCGCCCGCCCCGGGTTCGACCAGCTTTCAGCTGTCGATCAACACCCAGGGCCGCCTGGTCAATGAGGAAGAGTTCGAGAACATCATCATCCGCGCCGGTGCCGATGGCGAAATCACCCGCCTGAAGGACATCGCCCGGGTCGAACTCGGCTCCAGCCAGTACGCCCTGCGTTCGCTGCTGAACAACCAGCCGGCGGTGGCCATCCCGATCTTCCAGCGCCCAGGCTCCAATGCCATCGAGATCTCCGACGAAGTGCGGGCGAAGATGGCCGAGCTGAAGAAGGACTTCCCCGAGGGCATGGACTACAGCATCGTCTATGACCCGACCGTGTTCGTCCGTGGTTCCATCGAAGCAGTGGTGCACACCCTGTTCGAAGCGCTGGTGCTGGTCGTGCTGGTCGTCATCCTGTTCCTGCAGACCTGGCGCGCCTCGATCATCCCGCTGATGGCCGTGCCGGTATCGCTGATCGGTACCTTTGCCGTGATGCACCTGTTCGGCTTTTCGCTCAACGCGCTGTCACTGTTCGGCCTGGTCCTGGCCATCGGCATCGTGGTGGACGACGCCATCGTCGTGGTGGAAAACGTCGAGCGCAACATCGGCCTGGGTCTCAAGCCGCTGGAAGCCACGCAGAAGGCCATGGGCGAAGTGACCGGGCCGATCATCGCCACCGCCCTGGTGCTGTGCGCCGTGTTCGTACCTGCCGCGTTCATTTCCGGCCTTACCGGGCAGTTCTACAAGCAGTTCGCCCTGACCATCGCCATTTCCACGGTCATCTCGGCGTTCAACTCGCTGACCCTGTCGCCGGCCCTGGCTGCCGTACTGCTGAAGGACCATCACGCGCCCAAGGACCGTTTCTCGCGGTTTCTGGAAAAACTGCTGGGCAGCTGGCTGTTCACCCCGTTCAACCGTTTCTTCGACCGCGCTTCCAACCGCTACGTCGGCGGCGTGCGTCGGGTCATCCGCTCCAGCGGCATTGCCCTGTTCGTGTACGCCGGCCTGATGGGCCTGACTTACCTGGGCTTCTCGTCCACCCCGACCGGTTTCGTGCCGGCCCAGGACAAGCAGTACCTGGTAGCCTTCGCCCAGTTGCCTGACGCCGCCAGCCTCGACCGCACCGAAGCGGTGATCAAGCGCATGAGTGAAATCGCCTTGAAGCAGCCTGGCGTGGCCGACTCGGTGGCCTTCCCGGGCCTGTCGATCAACGGCTTCACCAACAGCCCGAACAGCGGCATCGTGTTCACCCCGCTGAAACCGTTTGACGAGCGCAAGGACCCAAGCCAGTCGGCCGCCGCGATCGCTGCCGCACTGAATGCCCAGTTCGCCGACATCCAGGACGCTTACATCGCCATCTTCCCGCCTCCGCCAGTACAAGGCCTGGGCACTATTGGCGGCTTCCGCCTGCAAATTGAGGACCGTGGCAACCTGGGTTACGAAGCGCTGTACAAGGAAACCCAGAACATCATCGCCAAGAGCCACAACGTGCCGGAACTGGCGGGTTTGTTCACCAGCTATCAGGTCAACGTGCCCCAGGTCGATGCAGCCATCGACCGGGAAAAGGCCAAGACCCACGGCGTGGCGATCACCGACATCTTCGACACCCTGCAGGTCTACCTGGGCTCGCTGTACACCAACGACTTCAACCGCTTTGGCCGTACCTACCAGGTCAACGTCCAGGCCGAGCAGCAGTTCCGCCTCGATGCCGAGCAGATCGGCCAGCTGAAGGTGCGCAACAACCTCGGCGAGATGATCCCGCTGGCGACCTTCCTCAAGGTCAGCGACACCTCCGGGCCTGACCGGGTGATGCACTACAACGGGTTCATTACCGCCGAGATCAACGGCGCCGCGGCACCGGGCTACAGCTCCGGCCAGGCCGAAGCCGCAATCGAGAAGCTGTTGAAAGAGGAACTGCCCAACGGCATGACCTTCGAGTGGACCGACCTGACCTACCAGCAGATCCTCTCGGGTAACACTGCACTGTTCGTCTTCCCGCTGTGCGTGTTGCTGGCCTTCCTGGTGCTTGCCGCCCAGTACGAAAGCTGGAGCCTGCCGCTGGCGGTGATCCTGATCGTGCCGATGACCCTGCTCTCGGCCATTACCGGGGTGATCGTGTCGGGTGGTGACAACAACATCTTCACCCAGATCGGCCTGATCGTACTGGTCGGCCTGGCGTGCAAGAACGCCATCCTGATCGTCGAGTTCGCCAAGGACGAACAGGCCAAGGGGCTCGACCCGCTGGCTGCGGTACTGGAAGCCTGCCGCCTGCGTCTGCGGCCGATCCTGATGACCTCGATCGCCTTCATCATGGGTGTGGTGCCGCTGGTGTTCAGCTCCGGTGCAGGTTCCGAAATGCGCCATGCCATGGGTGTGGCGGTGTTCTCGGGGATGATCGGCGTGACCGTGTTCGGCCTGTTCCTGACCCCGGTGTTCTTCTTCCTGATCCGCCGTTTCGTCGAGCGTCGCCAGGCCCGCAAGGCCGGACACGTTCAAGTGCTGGAGAACCATGCATGAACCTGCTCAAACCCTTGACCCCGAGCCTGCTGGCGCTGGCCCTGGCGGCCTGCGCGGTAGGCCCGGACTACCAGGCCCCGGCCACCGAGCCCGCGCAGCTGGCCAGCGATGTACAGGCCAAGGCCTACGACCGTAGCCGCTTCGAAAGCCTGTGGTGGAAGCAGTTCGACGACCCGGTGCTGAATCAGTTGGTGCAGGCTTCGCTGGATGGCAACCGTGACCTGCGCGTGGCCTTCGCCCGCCTGAAAGTGGCCCGTTCGATCCGTGAAGACGCCGAGAACGATCAGTTCCCGGTGGTCACCAGCCGCGTCAGCAGCGACATCGGCAAGGGCCAGATCCCCGGCCAGACCGCACAACGGGTGAACAGTGAGCGCTACGACCTGGGCCTGGACATGGCCTGGGAGCTGGACCTGTTTGGCCGCATCCAGCGCCAGATCGAAGCCAGCGAAGCCCAGGAAGCGGTGGCCGCGGCCGACCTGCAGCAGTTGCAGGTCAGCCTGATCGCCGAGCTGGTCGATGCCTATGGCCAGCTGCGCGGCGCGCAGCTGCGCGAGAAGATCGCCCTGGCCAACCTCAAGACCCAGCAGGAATCGCGGGCCATCACCGAAACCCTGCGCGATGCCGGTGTCGGCAACGACCTCGACGTGGTGCGTGCCGATGCGCGCCTGGCCGGGGTTGAAGCCACCGTACCGCAACTGCAGGCGGAACAGGCGCGTGCGCGGCACCGCATTGCCACCCTGCTCGGCCAGCGCCCGGATGCGCTCAGTGTAGACCTGTCGCCCAAAGCCCTGCCGGCGATTGCCAAGGCGCTGCCGGTGGGTGACCCGGGCGAACTGCTGCGCCGCCGCCCGGACATCCGCAGCGCCGAACGCCAGCTGGCGGCCGCCACTGCCAATGTTGGCGTGGCCACCGCCGACCTGTTCCCCCGTGTCAGCCTCAGCGGCTTCCTTGGCTTTACTGCCGCCCGCGGCTCGCAGATCGGCTCTTCGGCAGCCAATGCCTGGGCGCTGGGCCCGAGCATCACCTGGGCCGCCTTCGACCTGGGCAGCGTGCGCGCCCGCCTGCGCGGTGCCAAGGCCGATGCCGAAGGGGCGCTGGCCAACTATGAACAGCAAGTTCTGCTGGCCCTGGAAGAATCGGCCAACGCCTTCAGCGATTACGACAAGACCCAGCAGCGGCTGTTGTCGCTGATACGCCAGAGCGACGCCAGCCGCAAGGCGGCGGACCTGGCCTCGATTCGTTATCGCGAGGGCACGGTGGACTACCTGGTGTTGCTCGACGCCGAGCGTGAGCGGCTGAGTGCCGAAGATGCGCAAGCCCAGGGTGAGGTCGAGCTGTACCGCGGCATCGTCTCGATCTACAAGGCCCTGGGTGGCGGCTGGCAGCCGGAGACCGTAGCCAGCGCGCACTGAATACCCCGTTTCGACGACTCCTTTGGTTGGCTCCTCCCCCAACCGTTTGCCCCGCAGGCCTTGGTCCGCGGGGCTTTTTTATGTTTTTGGAAGTGTGTGTTTTTGGGGTGTTCGCCACAAGTTTTTCATTGCCTGTGAGATCGAGCGCCGCGCGGGCGGCGCTCGATTTGTGCCCCACCGCATAACCCGAGACAAGCACCTGTCAGCCCCCACTCGGTTGCATTTACCCCCCGGCTAGCCCAAGCTCTGCCCTTCCCGCCGCCACGGATCGTCCGATGCCCAGACGCAACCGCTACCTGATCGCCCTTGTGCTGTTGATCCTGGTATCGGCCCTGTTCGGCTACCTGTGGCGCGACACTCCGCCAGCCCAGCCCACCCTCCCTGCGCATAGCTACGCCAAGGCCCTGCGCCAGGCCCATGACGGCGAACCCGGCGCTGCGCGGGTGCTGTACCAACAATTGCAACGCACCGACCTGCCACCCATCCGCCGCGCAGCCTTGTACGCCGAGCTGCCCAATTACCCCTCGCCGCAGGCATTGAAACTCGCCCGCCAGGACCTGGAGCATGCCGACCCGCTGGTGCGCCGTGCTGCCATCGGCGGTATCCGTCGCCTGCTGCCGGCAGCGCAGCGCAGCCTGGTACTCGGCCCACTGCTGGACGACGACGAGCAAAGCGTGCGTTTTGCCGCAGTAGATGCCCTGCTCGGTCTCGACCCGGATGACATCGGCCTGTATTTCGGCCCCCTGCAGGTCGCCCTGGAGCAATACCAGCAGGCCCTGGAACAACAACCCGAAGACGCCGACGCCCAGGTGCACCTGGCGCGTCTGTACCTGCACGAAAACGACTACACCCAAGCTGCCAGCGCCCTGCAACGAGCCCTGGCGGTAGCCCCCGGCAACCTCGACGCATTGGCTACCCAGGTACGCCTGCTGGAGCGCCAGGGCCATCACGACGCTTCGCGCCAGGTGCTGGGCAAAGCCTTGGCACTGAGCCCCGCTTCAGCCTTTCTGCAGTACGAGCTAGGGCTCTGGCTGAACCGCCACGAGCAGCGCGAATACGCCTTGCTGGCCTTTTCCCGCGCCGTCGAGCTGGACCCGGACAACACCGACTACCGCTATACACTGGCAGTTACCCTGCATGAACTGGAGCAAATCGACGCCGCGCAAAAACAACTGGAAACCGTGCTCAGCCGCCAACCGGCCAATCGCCGGGCACGGGTGTTGCTGATCCGGTACTGGAAGGAAACCGGCCAGCTGCAGAACGTGCAGGTGCTGCTGGCCGAACTGGAGCGGCAGAACCCGGACGATCCCGTGCTGCAACAGGGCCTGTAGGCAACGCCCGCAATTTTGTTGAACCTTGGTACGGCGCCCTGGGTCCAGTGGATATCGGACCACCCTACAGGAGAGCCGTCTTGGCCAGTTCGTTGGCGCTGGACGAACGTGCGTTGATCCTGGCGCCGCCCCCATTGGCAGCAGATACTGCCCGCGTGCTCGCCTCTGTCGGCATCGGCAGCCTGTGCGCGATCGACCAGGCCAACCTGCACGCCTGCCTGGCCGAAGGCGCAGGCCTGGTGATCATTGCCGAGTCAGTGTTCGACCAAGGGCCAAGCGCATGGCTACAGGAATTTCTCGACCAGCAACCGAGCTGGTCGGACCTGCCCATCGTGCTCCTCACCCAAGGCCACCAGGCAACCATGGGTTCGACCAACCACCCGGTTGGTAACGTGCTACAGCTGGCCACCCCGTTCGAAGACGCCCAACTGCTGCACATGGCCCAGTCCGCCCAGCGCAGCAGACGCCGGCAGTACCTGGCACGCGGGCAGTTGCTTGACCTGCAGCAACGCCTGGACGCCCAAGCCACGCCTCTCGGCGAAGACCATGAGCGCAGCGAGTTTGCCCGCCACCAGACGCGCAAGATGGAAGCCATTGGCCAACTGGCCGGGGGCATCGCCCACGATTTCAACAACCTGCTCACCAGCATCGGCGGCAGTTTCGAGCTGATCGACCGGCGCCTGCGCCAAGGCCGCAGCGATGGCCTGGACAGTGTGCTGCAGATGGGTCGTGAGGCGGTGGCCCGCGCCGCCCGCCTGACCCACCGCCTGCTGGCTTTTTCTTCCCGGCAATCGCTGCACAGCCAGCAGGTCGACCTGCACGAGCTGCTCCAGGCAAAGCGCCTGAAGACTTGCCTGACCCCGACAGTGACCCTGCAGGTGCAGATCGCCAAGGGCCTGTGGCCAGTTGAAGCCGATGACCAGCAATTACAGGAAGCCCTCGACAACCTGCTGCTCAATGCCTGCGAAGCCATGCCCAGTGGCGGCCAGCTACGCATCGAGGCGAGCAACCAGCAGATCGGTGCCGGGCAATTTTCTGGCGGCGCCCTGTGCGCCGGTGACTATGTGCTCCTGCGCATCATCGATAACGGCCAGGGTATGGCGCAAAGCACGCTGGAGCATGCCTTCGAGCCGTTCTTCAGCACCAAGGCCATCGGCCAAGGCATCGGCCTGGGCCTGTCGATGGTGTATGGCTTCAGCAAGCAGTCCCATGGCCATGTCAGCTTGCACAGCCAGATCGGCCAAGGGACCCGGGTGGACCTGTACCTGCCGCGCCACCTCGGCCAGGCCCAGGCGCCGGACAAACCCGTGCAGCCTGTGCAAGGTAGCCGGGGCCATCACGTGCTGATGGTCGAGGACGACCCGCATGTTCGCCAATTACTGTGCCATGCCCTGCGCGAGGATGGCTTCGCTTGCCACAGCGCCGCCAACGCCAGCGAAGGCCTGAAGGTGCTACGCTCGACACAACCGGTGGATTTGCTGGTTAGCGATGTCGGCTTGCCCGGCATGAATGGCCGCCAGTTGGCCGAGATTGCGCGCAGCCTGCGCCCACGCTTGCCGGTGCTGTTCATCACCGGCTACGCGGAAACGGCCATGGCCCGCGAGGGCTTTCTCGAGGCGGGCATGCACCTGATCTGCAAACCCTTCGAGCTGAAGCAACTGCAGGCGCAGGTGGCGCAGATTCTGGGCAAGCCCTGAAACGCATTACGCCTCAAGCATGCGTAACGTCTGGTCGGCTAGGTCCGCCAGCGGGAACGGCTTGTTCATCAATGCCGTGCCCGGCTGATCGAGCAACTGCGCTTCGATCGACTGATCAGCGTAACCGGTGATGAACAGAATCTTCTGCTGCGGCAGCTGCATGCGCATGGCCTTGGCCACCTGGCGACCACTGAAACCTCCCGGCAAGCCGATGTCAGTGATCACCAGGTCGAACGGGCCGCCATGACGGAAGCGCTCCAGCGCACTATTGGCGTCGCCCACCTCGGTCACATCGAAACCACACTCGGTCAGGTACTCGCGCATGACTGTACGCAATCCGAGCTCGTCATCGACCAGCAACAACCGCTCGCCCCGGGCCATGCGCTGTGAACGCTGCAACAGCTTGGGCTCCTCGGGTACCGGATCATGGCACCTTGGGAACAGCATGCACACCTTGGTCCCCAGGTCTTGTGTCGACTCGATCCACACGTAGCCCCCGGACTGGCCGACAAAGCCATACACCATTGAAAGGCCAAGCCCTGACCCACGCCCGACAGGTTTGGTGGTGTAGAACGGCTCAAAGGCCCTGGCAATGTCCAGCGCCGACATGCCGTGCCCATCATCCTCGACATGCAAGGCCACATAATCGCCTGGCGGCAGGCCGCTTTCATCCGGGAACCACGCCGTCAGCCGCCTGTTGACGCTGTGAAGAGTGACAGTACCGCGCTCCAGGCAGGCTTCACGGGCATTGGTACACAGGTTGATCAAGGCATTTTCCAGCTGGGGTACGTCCAGGTTCACTGCCCACGGCGTGACATCCAGCTGCCAGTCCAGGCGCATCTCGGGGCCTAGCGTCCTCAGCAACTGTGGTTCGATCAGCCTCAGTTGACGGTTGAGATCCAGCGGTTTGGGTGCCAATGGTTGAAAGCGGGAAAACGCCAGCAAGCGATGGGTCAGCTCCATGGCACGCTGCACCGAGTCGCGCGCCACCGCGACATAGGCCTCTACCCGCTCCAGTCGTCCTTCCTGCAGGCGCCGTTGCAGCAATTCGAGGCTGCCACCGATCCCGGACAGCAAGTTGTTCATTTCATGGCCCATGCCGCCGGCCAACTGGCCAACCATCTCCAGGCGTTCGTTGTTGCGCATCAGGGCTTCGGATTGACGAGCGGCCTCTTCACGGTCCTCGGTGATGTCGCGGCCGACCGCAGTCAGCAGGCTGCCATCGAAGCGCGCGCTCCAGCGGAACCAGTGGTAATGGCCATCGCGATGACGCAGGCGGGTCTCCAACTGCTCGGTGTTGCTGTACTGCAGGAACCCGGATACCGCCACCTGCACTTCGGCGCGATCCGCCGGATGCACCAGTTCCAGTACCGGTGCGCCGCGTACCTGCTCCTCGGTCCATCCCAGAATGCGGTACCAGGCGGGGTTGGCGGCATGCACCTTCAGCTCGGGAGTAACCGTCATCATCGCATCACGCGACAATTGCCAGAACTGCTCGCGCTCGGCCACATGCTGTTCGACCTGTCGCTCGAAGCCTTGCGCCTGCTCGCGCCAATGGTGGTACGCCTCAATGCTCGCGGTGGTCTCGATCACCGTGTGCAGAAAGCCAGCCACACTGCCCAGCTCATCACGTATTGGCGCATAACCGCACGCACACCACAACGGTTCCATGCCCTTGCCGCAGGTGATACGCAGTGATGGGTCCTCGACAAAACTCGAGTGCCCTTCAAGCGCCTTGAACACCCAAGGCCCCATCGCCGGCCAGACATCGCTCCACAGCGTATCGAAGGCCTTGCCCAACCCGTCCGGGGCAATGGGCCGCAACGTCCGGTAGCCATCATTGTGCACCACGCTGAGGTCCGACCCCCACACCACGGCACACGGGAACGGTGACAAGAGCATGATATCGACGGCAATGCGTAACGAGGCCGGCCAGCGCGGCAATGGCCCGAGCGATGTACGCCCCCAGTCGAACCGTGCAATCCGTTCGCCCATTCGGTCGATCGGCTCCAACACAGGCGGTTGCTGGATGACCTGCTCCTGCGGCGTACCGTTTACGACCACTATCGTGACTCCAGAATGGTTCAGGAACGCGTACGGGCGCCCCCATGGATGTGGTTCACGTTAGCACAACACACGCCACGCAATTATGGCGTCCTCGCCCCTGGCAGCTATGCTCATTAGGTTTTCCCTCGGGCCAGGGAGCAACGGCCCTTTCAGGTTGCGACGGGAGCGTGCTCATGAGCAAGAAAATGCTGGTGGTGCTGACCAATACAGCCAAGTACCCGACCCTCAAGCGGGCGACCGGTTTGTGGCTGGGGGAAGCCGTGCACTTTGTCGAAAAAGTCGAAAAGGCCGGCTATACAGTCGATTATGTCAGCCCGTTGGGCGGCTACGTACCTGTCGACCCGCACAGCCTGCAAATGGCCCCTGACCTGGACTGGCAGTGGTATGACGACAAGCGCTTCATGAGCCGCCTGGGCAACACCTTGAGCCCTGGCCAGGTGAAGGCCGAAGAATACTGCGCCATCTACTACACCGGCGGGCATGGGGTAATGTATGACTTTGCCGACAATCAGCCGCTGCAAGAGCTGGCGCGCCGGGTCTACGAGAACAAGGGTATTGTCGCAGCAGTCTGCCATGGCGTTGTCGGCCTGCTGAACATCAAGCTTAGCGACAACAGCCTGTTGCTGAAGGACCGTCAGGTGACCGGTTTTTCCAACACCGAGGAAAAACTGGCCGAACTGGACAAGGTGGTCCCTTTTCTCACTGAAAACGAGCTGGGCGCCCGCGGCGGCAACTACGGCAAGCATGATGACCCGTGGCAGCCGTACGTGGTTGCCGATGGTCGGCTGATCACCGGGCAGAACCCTGCCTCCACAGCATTGCTGGCCGAGAAAGTGCTCGCGAAACTCAAGGGCTGTTAGCGGCCTACCCCGGGCTTCCGGCTTTCCCATAATGCGCACTGCATCCGGCCTACAGCCGGCCGGTCATTGAATACATAGGCTCACCGTTCAACTGTTCACCACGAACAGTTTCGGACCGGAGAGCAATTGGCCTATGTCTAAAATCATGCATGCCGGGCGCAGCTTGCTGGAACTGCTGCTGCTCATCGCCCTGGGCCTGGTGCCTGTGATTTCCGGGTTGCTGGTGATGGTTTTCCAGCTGGAAGCGAAACTCGCGGAAAACGCGAAAATTTCGGTCCAGGAGGCAGTTTACAGTGTTGATCAGGCGCTGAACCGCTTGCACGAAACCGCGCTTCAAGCCCTGCCCTTCACGGGCAGACCTTGCGATAACGTCATCGGCACGTTGCTGGACCAGGTGGCCAGCCGCTCCTTGGTGCGCTCGTTGACCCTGATCAAGGGCAACCAGGCCTATTGCAGCACCACATCGGATTCACTGGCTGAGTTGTCGTCCTTTGCCGCGTCCGGCCGCCAGGTCGAACTGGCCTATGACTCAGGGGCTGAGGCCAGCGAATTGCTGGTCAACTTTTACCTGGGTAGCAACGATAACGGCGTCATAGTGACCGCTTATGCCATGCAACTGCGCAACGAACTGGACGGGTTCCAGGACGGCTTCACGCTGCTGCTGGAGTTTGGCGAGCGGTACATCTGGAGCCATGGGGACAGCCGCGGCCGGCAACCGCCCTCCCAGTCCGAATTCCCTGAAAGTGCGCTTTCGGCCAAATATGGATATCAGGTCAAGGGTGGCTACGGCCACGGCTATACCGCACGCGAGGCCCGCCAGTCGATGCTGCAAATCCTGCCTTCGCTGATGCTGGTGGGCATCGTGACGGGCTCGATTGTCTATCTGACCCTGTTCAGGGCGCGGGCCAACCGGCGTGGTACCGCCGCCACCCATGCATGACAGCGGCGGTACTCCAAGTGGATCAGTCGGTGCTCAGCACACCACGGCGCACCTGGTCGCGTTCGATGGATTCGAACAAGGCCTTGAAGTTGCCCTCGCCAAAGCCGTCATCACCCTTGCGCTGAATGAACTCGAAGAACACCGGGCCCAGCAGGGTTTCGGAGAAAATCTGCAACAGCAGGCGCTTGTCGTCCGGCTGCGAGGCACCATCAAGCAGGATGCCACGTGCTTGCAGCTGGTCTACCGGCTCGCCGTGACCTGGCAGGCGCTCTTCGAGCATTTCGTAATAGGTTTGCGGCGGTGCAGTCATGAAGCGCATGCCGAAGCCCTTGAGGGCGTCCCAGGTCTTGAGCAGGTCATCGGTCAGGAAGGCCACGTGCTGGATGCCTTCGCCGTTGAACTGCATCAGGAACTCTTCGATCTGCCCGGAGCCCTTGGAGGACTCTTCGTTCAGCGGGATGCGGATCATGCCATCCGGTGCGGTCATGGCCCGCGAAGTCAGGCCGGTGTACTCACCCTTGATGTCGAAGTAGCGGATTTCACGGAAGTTGAACAGCTTCTCGTAGAAGCCGGCCCAGTACGACATGCGTCCGCGATAGACGTTGTGGGTAAGATGGTCGATGATCTTCAGGCCGGCACCCACCGGGTTGCGGTCCACACCCTCGATGAACTTGAAGTCGATATCGTAGATCGAGCTGCCCTCTTCGAAACGGTCGATGAGGTACAGCGGCGCACCGCCGATACCCTTGATCGCCGGCAGGCGCAGCTCCATCGGGCCGGTTTCGATTTCCACCGGCTGGGCGCCCAGCTCCAAAGCGCGGGCATAGGCCTCATGGGCGTTGCGCACGCGGAACGCCATGCCGCATACCGACGGGCCGTGTTCGGCGGCGAAGTACGAGGCAATGCTCTTGGGTTCGTTGTTCAGGATCAGGTTGATATCACCCTGGCGATACAGGTGCACATCCTTGGAACGGTGGGTAGCCACCTTGGTGAAGCCCAGCATCTGGAATACCGGCTCGAGTACGCCAGGCGTCGGCGAAGCCAGTTCGATGAATTCAAAGCCCATCAGGCCCATCGGATTGTCGAAAATATCAGCCATGTTCGTGTCCTCATCTGCAGCGAAAATTATTGATTGCGTGGGATGTGGGACGGAAACGGCGGTGAGCACGGGATACCCCGCACGCTGCGGGCGAGGAAGTCACCTATGATTAGCTTGAACCCGTGGTATGTCATATGGACCCATTCTCGGCGGGCTTGATCCTTCGGCATCGAAGGACCTTATTGTTGTATTCGTAAATCGATTCTACAGTGCGTAAAATGGTTTGTCGCGTTTTAGTTACTCGCAGGTCCCGGCCAGCGGCTATCCTCTCGTAATCCTTCCATGGACAGGTCAGCATGCCCCTTACCGTCAAACGCCGCGCCGGCCTGGGCTGGCGCACCCTGTTGCCCTGGGTTGTCGGCGTGCTGCCGGTAGCGTGTGGCCTGGTCGTGATGAACTGGCAGATCGAACGCGAAATGCAAGCCAGCAGCCAGGCCACTGCGCGCCAGGTGGTGGAGCACGTCGAGCGCATTCTCGACAACCTCTCCAGCGCTGCCAATGACCTGCTGCCGCTTGCCGGCAGCCCCTGCGACCAGGCCCAGCTCACGCTGCGCGCCCAGGTCACGCGCAACGCCTTCGTGCGTTCGACCAACCTGTTCGCGCACAACAACCTTTATTGTTCTTCGTTGTTCGGCGCCTTCGACGAGCCGGTCGAACCCGGCGACTACACCGACGGCAAGCTGTGGCTGATGGACGGCAACTCGGTCACCCCGAGCCACCCGCTGCTGGTGTACCGGTCCAGCGACGGCGACCGTGGTGCGATCAGCACGGTGGATGGTGATCACCTGCTGACGGCGCTGCGTCTGATCGGCCCCGATGAAGACCTGCAAATTCGCGTGGGCAATGCCTGGCTGGGCAAGGAAGGCATCGTGCACAAGGGTGTGCCACCTGCCGCGGCCAGCGCTAATGTGCTGCTGGGCTCGACGCGCTACCCGTTCAGCGTGCATGGCGGTTATGGCGCCGACAAGCAGGGCCAGCTGTGGCGCAGCCACTACCCTGCGCTGTTCGGCTTGCTGCTGTTACTGGGCGCGGTCGCCGGCCTGGTGTGCCGCTGGCAAATTCGGCGCGCCACCTCACCACGCGCCGAACTGCAACGGGCCTTGGAGGCCGACGAATTCCTGCCGTATTTCCAGCCGGTGGTGCGCAAAGGCGATTACCGCTGGGCCGGCGCCGAAGTGCTGATGCGCTGGAACCACCCGCGCGAGGGCCTGGTGCGGCCCGACCTGTTCATTCCCTACGCCGAACACAGCGGGCAGATCGTCGCCATGACCCGCGCGCTGATGATGCACACCGCGCAGAACCTGGCGCCCTATGCCGGGCTGCTGGAGGACGGCTTCCATATCGGCATCAACATCACTGCCGACCACTGCCGCGACTTCAACCTGCTGGACGACTGCCGCACGTTCCTCCAGCACTTCCCGCCTGGCCGGGTGGTGCTGACCCTGGAGCTGACCGAGCGCAAGCTGATCGAGGCCACGCCGGTGGCCCTGGAACTGTTCGAGAAGCTCGACGCCATGGGTGTGAAAATCGCCCTCGACGACTTCGGCACCGGCCAGTCAAGCCTCAATTACCTGCGCCAGTTCAAGGTCGACTACCTGAAGATCGACCAGAGCTTCGTCGCCATGATCGGTGCTGACGCACTGTCGGTGCACATCCTCGAAACCATCATCGAGCTGTCGGCCAAGCTGGGCCTGGGCATTGTTGCCGAAGGTGTGGAAACCGAAGCCCAGCGCGACTACCTGGCCCGACACGAGGTGGACTTCCAGCAGGGATACCTGTTCGCCAGGCCCATGCCGGCTGCCCGGTTCCTCGAGGCACTGGCGGCACGTCCGGCTCCTTCGCGGTTGCCGCAAGCCGCGCCCCCTGAGATCATGCGTGGCTGATCCAACCGCTCAATTCCCTATTCGAGGCATTCGTGTCAAAAGGCATTCTTTCGTCGGTCATGGCGTCCTGTCTGTTCGCCGTGATGTACTTCTATACCTCTCTGCTCAAGCCGCTGGATGGCGAAGAGATCTTTGGCTGGCGCACCCTGTTGACGCTGCCCTGCCTGACCCTGTTCATGCTTGTCTCGAAAGACTGGAAACGGGTGGGCGAACTGCTCGCCCGGGTAAAACGCACGCCGCTGTTGTTGCTGGGCATGGTCGGCACCTCGTGGCTAATGGGCGTGCAACTGTGGCTGTTTCTCTGGGCGCCCCTGCACGGGCGCAGCCTGGAGGTGTCGATGGGCTACTTCCTGCTGCCGCTGGCCATGGTCCTGACCGGCCGACTGGTGTATGGCGAGCGCCTGTCACGCCTGCAGAAGGTGGCCGTGGCCTGCGCCGCGCTGGGCGTGGGCCACGAGCTGTATCAGCATGGCAGTTTTGCCTGGGAAACCCTGGTGGTGACGATTGGTTACCCGATCTACTTCGTGTTGCGCAAGCGCTGCCGCACCGACCACCTGGGTGGCCTGTGGTGCGACATGTGCCTGCTGTTGCCTTGGGCGTTGTACTTCGTGATCCAGGGCCCGCTCTCCCCGGCCGACCTGCAGGCACACCCCGCACTGTATGCGCTGATCCCGATCCTCGGGGCGATCAGCGCCTCGGCCCTGATCGCCTACGTGCTGGCCAGTCGCTTGCTGCCGTTCAGCCTGTTCGGCCTTCTCAGCTACGTTGAACCGGTGCTGCTGGTGGGGGTGGCGCTGCTGCTGGGCGAAACCATCGGCCCGGATCAGTGGCTGACCTACCTGCCGATCTGGGCCGCGGTGCTGGTGCTTGTGATCGAGGGTTTCAAGCACCTGCTGCGTCAACGTCGCCGTTCGGTGTAAGCCGAACCTGACGCACCCTCCGCTCCTCGACCGCCTCCACGGTCAGCGTCCAGCCGTTCCAGGCCAGGCGGTCACCGACCATCGGCAGGCGGTCGAGCAGGCTCATCACCAGGCCCGCGAGGGTCTGGTAGTCCTCGGTGGCGCGGGCGCTGAAGCCGGTACGCGCCTGCACATGGCTCAGGTTCAACGCACCGCTGACCACAAAACCTTCACCTTCCTGGACAATGCCCGGGCCTTCCACCTCACTGGCATCCGGCAACTCGCCGGCAATCGACTCGAGGATGTCGGTCATGGTCAGCAGGCCGGTGAAGTCACCGAACTCGTTGACCACGAAGGCAATGTGCGTCGACTGGGCTCGCATCTGCTCCAGCGCATTGAGGATACTGAAGCTCTCCAGCAGGTTAAGCGGTACCCGGGCCATGCCTTCCAGGTCAGGTTGGCTGCCCGACAGCAACTCCTTGAGCAATTCCTTCTTGTGCACGAAGCCCATGGGTTCGTCCACGCGGCCGTCGCGGATCAATGGCAGGCGCGAGTACGGTGAATTGGCCAGGGTCTGTGCAATGGTGTCGGCCGGCTGCGCCAGGTCGACAAGATCGACCTCGGCGCGGGCGGTCATCACCGTGCGGATGGGCCGCTCGGCCAGGTTCAACACCCCACTGATCATCACCCGCTCGCGGCGGTCGAACAGCACCTGCTCCTCACCGCCTTCGACCAGGTCGGCGATTTCCTCACCCACCTCGTCAGCCTCTACCCGGCGGCCACCCAGCAGGCGCAGCACAGCATGCGCAGTACGCTCACGCAGCGGCCGGTGCTGCTGCAGGCTGCGCTTGCGACGGGCACGGGCCAACTGGTTGAACAGCTCGATCAGGATCGAGAAGCCGATAGCCGCGTACAGGTAGCCTTTGGGAATATGGAAGCCCAGGCCTTCGGCGGTGAGGCTGAAGCCGATCATCATCAGGAAGCCCAGGCACAGCATGATCACCGTGGGGTGGGCGTTGACGAAGCGGGTCAGCGGCTTGCTGGCAACGATCATGATGCCGATCGAGAAGATTACCGCGATCATCATCACCGACAACTGCTCGACCATGCCTACCGCAGTGATCACCGCGTCCAGCGAGAACACCGCATCGAGCACCACGATCTGCGCGACGATCGGCCAGAAGGCAGCGTGGCGCACCGTGCCACTGGCCTGGGTCACATGGCCTTCCAGGCGTTCATGCAACTCCATGGTCGCCTTGAACAGCAGGAAAACACCACCGAACAGCATGATCAGGTCACGGCCCGAGAAGCTCTTGTCGAACACCTCGAACAACGGCGCGGTCAGGGTGACCATCCACGAGATACTGGCCAACAGGCCCAGGCGCATGATCAACGCCAGGCTCAGGCCGATAACACGCGCGCGGTCGCGCTGGTGCGGTGGCAGCTTGTCGGCGAGGATGGCAATGAACACCAGGTTGTCGATGCCCAGCACCAGCTCGAGGACGATAAGCGTCAGCAGGCCCAGCCAGGCCGTGGGGTCGGCTAGCCATTCCATTAGCGGGTACTCACGAGGGCAGCGTCACGAGGACGGAAGGGAAAAGGCCTTGAAGGCCGGGGACTGGGGGGCTCCGCGAAGGTGCTCATATAGACCTTGATTGCAAATTGGGGAAATGATCCTACAAGGACAGCAGCTTTCGGTAACAGTGCAAAACTATTACAAAACCTGTAACACCCTGGAACGGCCCGTTCGCGACACAAGGCCGCTCCTGCACCAGAATGCGCTGGCCTGACGTGAGGTACTTTTCTTCAATACCGCAGGCTGTCGATGCCCGAGCATGGAAGGCCATCCTCAAACAAACGGATCACTTTCATGAGCCTGTCTCTATCCATGGCCGCTTTCGCACTGGCGGCCTCGATCTCTCCCGGCCCGGTCAACATCGTCGCACTGGGCAGCGGTGCCCGCCATGGGCTGCGCGCCAGCCTGGCGCATGTGACCGGCGCAACACTGGGCTTCTGCCTGCTGCTGGTGCTGGTCGGGCTTGGCCTGCATCAACTGCTGCTGCGCTGGCCTTTGCTGGGCCTCCTGTTGCACGGAGGCGGCGTGGCGTTCCTGCTGTACATGGCATGGAAGCTGGCCAGCGACGACGGGCAACTGGGCAGCGCTCATCCCACCCAGGCCCCTTCGGCCTGGCACGGCGCGGCGATGCAATGGCTCAACCCCAAGGCATGGCTGGCAGCAGTGGCCGGGGTGGGTGCCTACACCGGCGGTGAGCAGCAGCTGCTGTGGCTGTTCGCCTGGATCTACGGGCCGATCTGTTTCATTTCGGTAGCCAGCTGGGCGTGGGCCGGGAGCGTGGTTCGCCAGTATCTGGGCAACCCACGACACATGCGCCTGCTGAATCGGGGCCTGGCAGTATTGCTCGTGGGCAGTGCGGTTTATCTGGTCATACAAGGCTAGCTGCACCGGCCCTGTGGGAGCCACTGTCTTGTGTTGCCTGTCAGGGCCCTATCGCTGGCAAGCCAGCTCCCACAGGTACTGCACATGGCTTGGGGTCAATACGGTCGAGGTGGGAGCTGGCTTGCCAGCGACAGGGCCATCACAGCCAATAGGGCAACTCAGCCGAATGCATTGCGGTAATGCCCCGGCGTCGCCGCAAGGTGCTGTTTGAAGGCCCGCTGCAGGTGCGCCTGGTCGGCAAACCCGGCCTCCTGCGCAACCTCCGCAATTGCCCGGCCCATGCGCAGTTGCGCCCTGGCCAGTTGCACGCGTTGGTCGAGCAGGTAGCCGTGCGGCGTCAGGCCGAAGCGTTGGCGGAATGCGCGGATCAGGTAGGAACGCGACAGGCCGCAGGCCGTGCAAATGTCGTCCAGGCTCAGCGGGTCGCCACGATGGGCGCGTATGAATGCTGCCGCCGCCTCCAGTCGCGGGTTGCCTTCGTCGTTCACGCTGGCGTTACCGCCAAGCAACCCAGGGAGTGCATCAAACAGCGCCGCCAGGCGGCCTTCCCGGTCTGGCAGACTGGCATCGAACAGATCCGCAAAGGCCTGCAACAGGCACCGGTACAACGCTGGCGAGCGACTCCAGGCCTGGGCCGGCAAGCTGAAGCCCTGCGCCTGCAACCAGGGCATATCGACGAACAACATCAGGTAGGACCATGGTTCCCCGGCGATGGGGTTGCAGGCGTGCACAACGCCTGGGTTCATCAGCACGGTGGTGCCGGCCGCCACCTCGAGGCACTGGTCACCGTACAGGTAGGTACTGCGCCCACCCGTGATCACCCCGATGGAAAAGCTCTCGTGGGAATGCGCCGCGTAGCACACCTGGCGCCCATCCCCTACCCGCCGGGCTTCGACAAAAGGTAACGCCGGGTCGCGCCAGAACCGTGATACCTCGATCATCCCTCACCCCGTTCTTCACTACCCTGCGCCTGGATATTACACGCTTATCACGGAAACAGGTCCAGCGTCCTCTCCACTTCGCCGACATCGATCGTGAAGCCGTCGCCGTCCGGTACCCCGACCACAAAGCCGAAATGCTGGTGGTCACGATCCGTCAGGTACTTGTAGTAGCTGACAAACCGATCGGGCGGCTGCAAGGTCAGCAGGCAACCACCGGCCTGCAGCACATTGACCCCATGAACCAGCTGGCTACCCTCCACTCCGATCACCACCCTCGCCCCGGCACAGGCCGCGACGATACTCGGCACATCGGTCTTCATCGGGTCGACGATGCGAAAGCCGCGGGTGGCGCGCAGGTGCTCGGCCAGCGCCAGTTCGTTGCGCAACAGGCGCAGTTCACCGGCGCCACCACGCAGCAGGAACACCCCTGGGTGTGGGGCCTGCAGCACGTGCGACAGCAACTTGTCGCCCATGGCCCGGTAGCGGGCATGCCGGCTGCGGTTGTTGGCCTGGTCATCGAACAGCACCAGTTCTCGGAAATACGCACTGCGCAAGCGCAGCGGGTTCATTTCAAGCCAGTCTTCGTAGGCCGGTGCCTGGGTAAACAGCGGGAACCTGGCCGAGGGCGCGGTGGTTACCGGTATGCCTTCGTTACAGGCCAGCGCATAGGTCGGACAATCCTCCATCAGCCAGGTGCCGAACCACGAATTGCCGTTTTGCGTGCAATAGATCGCCGCGCGGTCGATTTCGTGATCCACGATGATGCCCGGAAAAGGGCTTGGCTTCTGCGACAGCCAATGGCTGGCCTTGCCCTTGTACAATGCACCGTCTACCAGCCACACATCCTTGATCAGGTAGCCGCGGGTCGGCCCTTGCAGCGTACTGATGCCGCCCTCCATGGTGCGCCCAGGGTGCACATAGGGATAGAAACGCTTGCCTTCCCAACCCGTCACCCGCTCCAGTTGGCCTGGCAGGTAAATGGCCGGGGGCGAAACCGTGACTTCACCGGGGGCAATGTCCCAGCTCTTGGTCGCGATACTCTTGAGGTCGATGGTGCTGTTCCCGCACAGCCGTTTGCGGGCCATATAGCGGTAGGCGGCCAGAGTCCAGGTGTGCTGCCTGGCGACAAGCGATGCACTGAACTGCGAGATGTCGCTTCCCATGACGCGTCCTCCCTTGGTGGCAAGCGCAAAAGCCTGGCGCAACGCGCCAGATCAACGTCTTTCTGGCATCAACTCAGCGACACATGACTCTTTCCATGGTTGGCGGTGACTGGAGATTGGCGTAACGGCGCCGCAAGCTTTCCACGAACGGTTCGCCCGTACCATTGCCACCATAGAAGTAAATCTTGTGCAGGCCACCAAACACCATCTCCTGGTAGCGACTGGCAACTTCCTCGTCACTCGGGCCCTCGGGCAACCCCAGATGCAGGGTGAGTTTGCCGCCTTCGATCGCGAACATCGGCGTGTCCCACAGGAACTTTGCCGTGCCGGTGCTGGGTAAGCGGACAAACAGACAGGCATGGTTACCCAGCGAATCGATATCGCCACCGCGGCGGCGCTTCCATTTCAACAAACCATCATCGGGGCGCGCCAGGCAAAGACCGATGTCGTAATAATCGAAGCCCTGCTGTAGCGCCCACTCCATTGCCATGAAAGTGGTGATCGAGTTCACCTCGCGCAACTTGCGCGCATCGGTAAACACCGCCTCGCAATAGCCGAAACGCAACGTGCTCCAATAACGCTTGCCAGCG
This sequence comes from Pseudomonas sp. B19(2017), assembly GCF_002113165.1. NCBI lineage: Bacteria > Pseudomonadati > Pseudomonadota > Gammaproteobacteria > Pseudomonadales > Pseudomonadaceae > Pseudomonas > Pseudomonas sp. B19(2017). Next base: position 331,254 of record NZ_NEJR01000003.1, on the reverse strand, counting down.
CGCACCACTTCACAGCCCAGGTGGCAGCCGATCACTTCATCGCCCAAGGTGATCAAGTCGAGCCTGCCGACGCCCTTGGCAATGCGAAACACTTCTGCAGTGGGAAACTGCGCGGCATGGATACCCTGCCTGGCGCTGGCATAGGGACGCAGCAGGTCGCGGTCGGCCATGGCGATCTCGTCGTCCGAGCTGGCCTGGCGCATCTGGTACAGCGGGCGATTCTTGCGGATGCTGCGCCGCAACTCGCTGTCGTAGCGTGCAGTGATGTCCTCCAGCGAGCGCCCGAGCGGAACCACGGCGCTCAGGTAATGCGGCACCGACAACGCCCCCGACGTCGGTATTTCGCTGACCACCACCACGTGGTCAGGCGCCATCGTCGCGCTTGCGCTGTCAATGACTGCAGCGTTTCCCTGGCCCTTGCCGCCAATCAGCAGCTTGGCCATCTCCCGTTGCTGCTTTCGGCCGATATAAACGAATTCGTACGGGCTTTCCTGCTGCAACCGAAACCTGGCAACTTCCCAGCGCCAGAAACAGGCACGCGCCATTGCTTCAAGTACCTTGCTGGCCAAGTGTCTCATTTCATAGCGTATTGAGGGCGAGATGAGTTTTCGCGCCACTGCCGTCAAGGTCGCGTTCATTTCTTCTTCGAGGTCCTTGGATGTGCACCAGGGTCTATCGCAAAATGACAACCATTCAGCAAAAAAAATGTATCTTGTTGATATTCAGGAAATAACCGGAAAGCCCCCTGTCAGTTAATAATTTAAGGTGCGCACAAACACTTTAGCAAGTGGCATTTTGATTGCATTTCATGAATACACCAGGACGCTTTGTAAAGTTTCATGGCGCCAAATTTCCTGCATGAACGCCTCGCCCGATACGCATTCGCTAACGCAATAACCTGTTCGCACTATCCTGCTACCACTTGGCTATAGAGAAATATCGTTTGATGCCTTCTTTGCATAAAAGGAGCATCGCGATGCCATTCGAAAATCCTCATCAATCGTTGCTCGAGGCGCAACTGCCGCACTGGGCACGCCAGGCAACGCCCAACCAGTGGGCCACGTTGAAGCAGACCCAGGTCGCTCCATGGCAGGGGCAGGCCTGGTTTGACAACGCAGCCCCCGACCTGCGCCAGGCAGTCCACGCCAGTCAGGCGCGGCTGACGCACGCGCAAGCAGCCTTGGCATGTTCACTCAAAGGCGTGAAACAGATCACGGAGTTCGCCGAACCCTTGCTGCAGGGACGCCTCGCTCAACACGGCTTTCACGCATCGCTGTGCAATACCCAGCTACTGCGGGTCGAACGCACCTGGCACTGGACCGTCCTGCGCTATCTCTACCGCCATCGCCGCGACAACTTGCTACAGGCCGCCCTGCAGAATTTTGCCGACGATGAGGCATTCACCCCCGAAAGTGCCATTGCCCTGAGCGCCAACATTCAGGTCACGCCGGTGCTGGTACACGGCTCCTTCCCTCTCGGCATGCAGGTACCCGTGGCGCGTGTTGCGCTTAAGTCCGAGCGTTATCAGGTGGAACGGCTGCCCCTCGCGCCTGCCGCTTTCGCCACATTGTGCCGTGACCTGGACCTGGGTAACGCTTACCAGGCACATCTGGAACACCACTTCGCCCGCCCCGCTACCCGGGCCTTGGCCATCAGGGTGCAAAAGGACCGCCTACGCCTGGCGGCCGACCTTGCCTACCTGCGGCACCTGCTTGACGGCAGCACGCGCGATCAGGTCGAACAGCTGTTGCAGGATGGCGCGGTGAGGTGCTGGCAACTGGCGCTGTTCGGCACCGTGTTGCACGAGGTCATGCTGATCGATGCTGGCAGCGCTGGGCTGGCGCTGTACTTGCCCGGCCATGACCCAGCCCTGCGCCAATGCAACAACCTGGATGCAGTACACGATACGCTGGCGACCTTGCTGCTGGAACCCGAGGCCCGTCAGGCCTTCACGGCCTATATCAGGCAGGACGAGCGCACGCACTTTCTCGATCTGCTGCAGCAGAACCTCGACGCCGCAGGCAACACAGCCTATGACCGCCCTTGGCAGCGTGCAGCACAAGCGGACCTGCGCCCCTCGCGCGAGGCCATCACGGCCGAGCCTTTCGCCCACTACCAGGATCTGCACCTGGTCCGCCTCAAGCACGAAGCCAGCCTGCTGGCGGTCCCGACAGCAATGGCCGATGCCAATGCGCGGGCCAGGCGCCTGGAGGAATGGGAAAGCCTTGGCCTGGATGCACTCAATATCGCCGCGTTCTTCATTCCGGGTGCAGGCCCCCTGATGCTGGCCGTCACTGCCTGCCAATTGCTCGGCGAAGCCTTCGAGGGCTACGAGGCCTGGCAGGAAGGCGATCGTCACCTGGCGCTGCGCCACCTGGAAGCGGTCGGCCTGAACCTGGCCATGATCGGTGGGCTCGCGGCAGCGGGCAAGGTGATACCCAAGCTGTTCAACAGCCCGTTGATGGAAAACCTGCAGCAAGTATGCGGCAACGACGGGCGCTACCGGCTCTGGAATGAAGACCTCACCCCTTACCGCAGTGCCGTGGCACTGCCGCCAACGCTACAGCCTAATGCACTTGGCCAGTACCTGTACCAGGGACGGCATTTCATCCGCATGGACGGTCATTTGTTCGAACAACGCTTCGACCATGAACTGCAGCAATGGCGGCTCATTCACCCCGAGAAGCCCGATGCCTGGCAACCACCGCTGGCGCACAATGCCGAGGGTGCCTGGCGTGGCCAGCATGAACAGCCAGGCCAGTGGCCGTTCGCCAAGCTGGTGCAACGCCTCGGCGAGGCATATGCCGCGTTCACGCCAACACAGCTGACGCAGGCCGGCCGCCTCTGTGGCATCGACGCCGCGCGCTTGCGCCGGGTGCACCTGGAAGGCCAGCCAACGCCGCCGCTGTTGCTCGATACCCTGCAGCGCATGGCAGCACAGGCCGAGGTAGAGGCGTTGGCCGACCAGGCCCCACCCGGTCTGTTCGAGCGGCTCTACAACGGCAGTGCACCCACCACTGCGTCAACGCAGAAGCTGCTCGATGCCTACCCGCGGCTTTCGCCGGCCCTGGCCAGGCGTTTGCTGGCACCGCTGGGCGAGGCCGAATCGTACGCCTGGCAACAGCACGGTCAGTTGCCTGCACGGGTTCGCCAGTCGCTGGAGCAGGTACACAGCGAGCTGCCCCTGGTGCGTGCGCTGGAAGGCGTGCTTCAGCCTGCCCGGGCCAGCAGCGACAGCGAACGCTTGCTGTTCAGCGCACTGGATGCCATGCCCGACTGGCCTGGGGACTTGCGCCTGGAGCTGCGCAGCGCCAGCCCCGAAGGCCCGCGGCTGGAGCAGGTCGGCAGCGACCAGGCCACCAGCCTGCGGCGGGTGATCAAATCGCTCGAAGGCTATGAGGTCGACCTGGGCGAGCGCCCTGTACCTGCGCTGCGCAATCCTGATCTCTGCCGGGCGATAGAGCAGGCTCTGTCACGCTCGCACCGCGATAGGCTGGGCATCGCGACGGCCGATGGCGGTTTGCTACGCCAGGGCGTACTGGATTGGGTCGACAAGCACAGGCAGACAGTGGCCCAGCGGCTCTGGGGGCACCAAACGCTGCGGCGCAAGCCCATGGCGGGCTTGCGCGGCGGCCGGCCGTTGGCCGCCGAACCGCCTCAGCCACGCCTGGCAGGCTCATTGGCCGGAGCCTATCGCCGCTTGTTCCCCGACGCTACCGATCAGGAGTTTGAAAACTGGCTCGGCCACGATGAGGACAACCCGTACGTGGACGACATCCGCTCACCCACGCAGCGGCTGCACGACCTGCGGCAGCGTCTGGATACGCTGCGCCGCGACCTGCAGGAATGGGCCAGGCCTGATCCGCAACGCCCTCACCAGCGACACCTGGCCATCCGCCCTATTCTCAACGCCTGGCGCCGGCTGTCGACCATAGCGCTCGAAGGGGGTGGCCGCTTCCACAGCCTGGATCTGTCCGGCCTGGAACTGGACAACCAGGCCCTGGCCAGCCTGGCCTTGCCAGACGACTTCAGCCATGTGCAGCACCTGTCACTCAGCTACAACCGTTCACTCAGCCAGTTGCCGGCCGAGTTCTGCAGGCGCTTCCCCAACCTCAATCGCCTGCTGCTGGCCAACTGTCGGTTCGACACCGTGCCACGCCTGAGTAGCCCCGAGCAGCTCGCCTGGCTGGATCTGGAAGGCAACCGCATCACCTGGAGCCCCCAGGCCCAGCAGGCCCTGGATCGCTGCTCCGGGCTTGTCGTGCTGGACCTTTCGGGCAACCCGCTGCTGCAGGCCCCCGACCTGCACGGACTGGGCTACCTGAAGACGCTGTTCCTGACCGACTGTGCGCTCAGCGAACTGCCGCAAGGCCTTGAGCGGGTGGTCGAGCCCATCATCCTCGACATTGGCGAGAACCAGCTGCTGCGGTTGCCAGACGGTTTCAACCTGCCACTGCCAGTCGCAAACGCCCTGCGACTGGAAAGCGAATGGCTGGGCGCACCTGTGCTTGAGCAGATCGAGGCCTACAACGCCGTGCACCAGGTGGACCTGCTGGTATGCGAAGGCGACTATCTGGAATTCTTCGACCAGACCGGCCCGGCCGAAATGGCCCTGTGGCAGCGATTACCACTGCAGTATCGACGCGACCTCAGGGCATTGCTCGATCTGGAACCGTTCCTGTCCCGCCCGCGGTATGCCCGCGCAGAGTTCTGGCGGCGCCTGGCCCTGATCGATGCAGACCCCGCCCTGCGCCAGCAATGGCTGACCCACCCACCTTACGACCTGTTCAACCTCCCGCTTTGACAGCCCCCGGGTGCCTGCCTGCGCAACAGGCAGGCATTTGCGGCCATGTTAAGCCAGACTGGTATTTTTCCGGCAGCCGGTGCATGCTCGCAGCTGAAGCGATTCACCTGGCTCGAAACCCGCCCAGCAATGTGAGGTGCAGTACCCATGGACCGTCTGCTCGATTCACTCTTCCCCAGCGCCGAGAACATCCCGGAAACATGGCGCCTGGAAGCCCCCCTGGAACAACGCGACTATCTGGTGAACGGCGAGCTCAGGCGCTGGGACGGCCCCCTGGCCACGGTACGCAGCCCGGTCTGGCTCAAGCAAGGCAACGATGAGCACCAGGTGGTACTGGGCAGCGCCCCGCTGCTCGATGCCGACACCGCGCTCACTGCCCTCGATGCCGCCGTGCAGGCCTACGACAAAGGCCGCGGTGCCTGGCCGAACATGCGCGTGGCCGAGCGCATCCAGCACGTCGAGGCTTTCCTGGCGCGCATGCGTGAGCAGCGCCAGGCCGTGGTCAAGCTGCTGATGTGGGAGATCGGCAAGAACCTCAAGGATTCGGAAAAGGAATTCGACCGCACCTGCGACTATATCGTCGACACCATCAATGCCCTCAAAGACCTCGACCGCCGCTCCAGCCGCTTCGAGCTGGAACAAGGCACGCTCGGCCAGATCCGCCGTGCACCGTTGGGTGTAGCCCTGTGCATGGGGCCCTACAACTACCCGCTGAACGAAACCTTCACCACGCTGATCCCGGCGCTGATCATGGGCAACACCGTGGTGTTCAAGCCGGCCAAGTTCGGCGTGCTGCTGATTCGGCCGTTGCTCGAAGCCTTCCGTGACAGCTTCCCGCCCGGGGTGATCAACGTCATCTATGGCCGCGGCCGGGAAACGGTGAGCGCGCTGATGGCCAGCGGCAAGATCGATGTGTTCGCCTTCATCGGCACGCACAAGGCCGCCAGCGACCTGAAGAAATTGCACCCGCGCCCGCACCGGTTGCGCGCGGCACTGGGGCTGGATGCAAAGAACCCGGGCATCGTGCTGCCTCAGGTGGACCTGGACAACGCCGTCGAAGAGGCAGTCACCGGGGCGCTGTCGTTCAATGGCCAGCGCTGCACGGCACTGAAAATCCTGTTCGTCCACGAGGACGTGGTCGATGCCTTTCTCGACAAGTTCCAGCGCAAGCTGGCCGCGCTCAAGCCTGGCATGCCCTGGGAGCCAGGCGTGGCGCTGACACCGTTGCCCGAACATGGCAAGGTCGACTACCTCGACGGCCTGGTCGCCGATGCCACCGCCAAGGGCGCACGCGTGCTCAACGAAGGCGGTGGGCACAGCCGTGGCTCGTTCTTCTATCCGGCCGTGCTGTACCCGGTGAAGAGCGACATGCGCGTCTACCACGAGGAGCAGTTCGGCCCGCTGGTGCCGGTGGTGCCCTACCGCGATCTGCAGACGGTGATCGACTATGTACTGGACTCCGACTACGGCCAGCAACTGAGCCTGTTCGGTAATGACCCGGCAACGATCGGCAGCCTGGTCGACATCTTTGCCAACCAGGTCGGGCGCATCAACATCAACGCACAATGCCAGCGCGGCCCCGACACCTACCCGTTCAACGGCCGCAAGAACAGCGCCGAAGGCACCCTGTCGGTACACGACGCCCTGCGTGTGTTCTCGATCCGCACCCTGGTCGCCACGCGCTTCCAGGAGACCAACAAGGAACTGATCAGCGAGATCATTCGCAACCGGCAGTCGAGCTTCCTGACCACCGACTACATCTTCTGACCACCGCGCTTATAGAGAATCGATCTAGCACCCTTGTCGATTTTCCGTCCGCGCAAACGACTCTAAGCAACAGGGCGCCAACCGGCGCCCACTTCCAAGGAGAGTCGAACATGGCAGCCAAACCCATTCCCGAAGGCCAGCACAGCATCACGCCCTACCTGGCCATCAACGACGCAGCCAAGGCCATCGAGTTCTACAAGAAGGCCTTCTCTGCCGTCGAGATGTTCCGCCTCGACGCCCCGGGCGGCCGCGTCGGCCATGCCGAGCTGAAAATCGGCGACTCCTCGCTGATGCTTGGCGACCCTTGCGATATGGAGGGCGGCCTCACCGCCAGCCAGAAGCTCAGCGGCGCAGGCGTAGGGTTGCATCTGTACGTCGAGGACTGCGACAAGGTCTATGCCCAGGCCCTGGCGGCCGGCGCCACCCAGCTGCGTGCGGTGACGGACCAGTTCTATGGCGACCGCAGCGGCACCCTGAAAGACCCGTTCGGCAACATCTGGTTCGTTTCCACCCACAAGGAGGACCTGACCCCGGACGAAATTCGCGCACGCGCGGCAAAGATGTTCGGTGGCACTGCGCAGTAAGTTGAAAGCGGCGCGACTTTGCTTGAAGCTTGGGGCTCGTAGCCGGGAGCTGCTTCATGCGAATCATCGACAAAACCGCCGCACAGGTCCGTAGCCTGACACCTGCAGAAGAGGAGCTGCTGGTTGGCTTCGCCACCGGCAGCCTCGTCGGCCCGCGCCTGCTGCAGGCCAACCAGTTGCTGATGAAGGTGCGCAACGCCAACCAGTGGCTGGCCTGCGACTGCCGCAACGATGCCTTGCCGGTGCTCAATGTCACCCTCAACGGCAGCACCGGTACGCTGTTTCTCAAGAACAATCCGGGCACCGCCGAACATGCGCCCGCCTGCCCGTTCATCAAGGACGAGCGGGAAGCGGCCGAGCGCGAGAACGACCCCGCGCCACCCGCTGCGTGGCTACCGCCCGACACACCGTTGCGCCTGATCGGCGACTTCCGCAGCGGCACCGCCAGTGGCGGCGGCGATGGCAGCGAGCGGCGCGACCAACAGCGCCTGCTGTCACTGTTGCTGACCTGGATCGAGACCAGCGGCCTGAACCTGTATGCCACGCACTTGAAAAAGGACCTGACCGGGCAGTTTGCCGAGTTGCGCAGCGTGGCCAGCCGCTATCCGCTGCTGGAACGGGTGCCCGCCAGCAACTACCTGGAAACCCGCCTGGACATGAAGCACATGATGATGCTCAAGTCCCGCCTGCGCGAAGCCACGGTGTTCGGCAGCCATCGCCGCCACGGCCTGCTGCTGGACTGCGTGGACCAGATCAAAGGGCGCAAGCTGTTCAGCAACCGCAGTGAAGACGGCTTCGACTTCCAGGGGCACCACCTGTACTGGGGCGGCAACCGCACCGCCGGGCCATTGCTGGCCTTGGCACTGTACTCGCCGACCAGCGCCGGCAGCCATTTCTACGAGCTGATCCATGTGGCCAGCGTTCCGGTGCTGTCCCGCGCCCACCTGTTCCCGGTGTATCGCGACGAAGAACGCGAACCGCTCAAGGCCCTGGTATCGCTGGTCGACTGGATGGCCGGCAAAGGCGTGAAAGTGCAGATGCGCCGCCCGGTGATTGGCGGCCAGGTGATGGATGAACTGGTAATGACCTCGGACCAGGACCGGGTGTTGTCGGTGTCGTTGCTGGAACAGCCAATCGGGCCCGAGCCGGATACCGAGAATTTCAAGCGCTACGCCGACTTCAAGAGCCTGGAAACCTTCCGCAAATTCGTTGCCGGCTTTTTCATGCGTGAGCGCTGAGCACCATTTACCGGCACACACAAAACCTTGTGGGAGCGGCTTTAGCCGCGAAGAAGCCAACGCGGTGCATGGCACCGGCTGCGCCGGTGTTCGCGGCTAAAGCCGCTCCCACAGGGTCCCTGCCAATTCAATGAGTTTGTGCAGTTCTACGAGAGCGGCCTGATCATGAAGTTTGCGTATCAACCCAGGAACAGCTTGTACGCCGGGTTGTCGGTCTCATCCCAGTACCGATACCCCATCTCGTCCAGCGCCAACGGCAACCCCGCCAGCTCATCCGCCGGCACCTCCAGCGCCGCGAATACTCGGGCCTCTGCCGCACCATGGTTGCGGTAATGGAACAAGCTGATATTCCAACGTTTGCCAAGCCGCTCCAGAAAACCCAGCAAGGCGCCGGGGCGCTCGGGGAATTCGAAGCGCAGCACCCGTTCGTCTGCCCCAGGCGCAGCATGGCCACCCACGGTATGGCGCACATGCAGCTTGGCAAGTTCGTTGTCGGTCAGGTCCAGCACGCTGTAGCCCTGGTCGCGCAAGCTGGCCAACAACTGCTCGCGTGGGTCGTGCAGCGGGTGTGTCTGCACCCCAACAAACAGCCGCGCCTCCTTGCCAGGGTAATAGCGGTAATTGAATTCGGTGATCTGCCGCTTGCCCAGGGCCTGGCAGAAGGCGCGGAAGCTGCCCGGTTGCTCCGGGATGGTGACCGCGATGATCGCCTCGCGCTGCTCACCCAGTTCGGCACGTTCGGCCACATGGCGCAAACGGTCGAAATTGACGTTGGCCCCGGAGTCGATGGCCACCAGGGTCTGCCCCTGCACGCCGTCGCGCGCCACGTACTTCTTGATCCCGGCCACGGCCAGGGCGCCGGACGGCTCGGTGATCGAGCGGGTGTCGTCATAGATGTCCTTGATCGCCGCGCACAGCTCGTCGCTGCTCACGGTCAGCACCTCGTCAACGAAGTGTCGGCACAGCTCGAAGCAATGGGCGCCGACCTGCGCCACCGCCACACCATCGGCGAAAGTGCCAACCTGCGGCAGGATCACCCGCTCACCGGCCACCATGGCAGCCTGCAGGCAGTTGGAGTCCTCTGGCTCGACACCGATCACCTTCACTTCAGGGCGCAGGTACTTCACATAGGCGGCAATGCCAGCAATCAGCCCACCGCCACCCACCGGCACGAAGATGGCGTCCAGCGCACCCGGGCGCTGGCGCAGGATCTCCATGGCCACGGTGCCCTGCCCGGCAATCACATCCGGGTCGTCGAACGGTGGCACGAAGGTAGCACCTTCGCTTTCGGCCAGTTTCAGCGCGTGGGCCAAGGCATGGGGGAAACTCTCGCCGTGCAGCACTACATGGCCACCGCGCGAACGTACTCCTTCCACTTTCAGCGACGGCGTGGTGGTAGGCATGACGATGGTGGCCCTGATGCCAAGGTGCGATGCTGCCAGGGCCACGCCCTGAGCATGGTTGCCCGCAGAGGCGGTGATCACCCCGCGCTCACGCTGCACGGTACTCAGGCGGGACAGCCGGGTGTAGGCACCGCGGATCTTGAACGAGAAGGTAGGTTGCAGGTCTTCCCGCTTGAGCAGCACCTGGTTGCCCAGGCTGGCAGACAACGCAGGCGCAGCTTGCAAAGGCGTTTCGATGGCCAGGTCGTATACCGGGGCGGCAAGAATGCGCCGCACCTGCTCCGACAGCAGTTGCTGGGGGGTGACGGTAGAACGAGGGCTGACGAAGCTGGTCATCGATGACTCCTTGGCTGTGTTCACGTTGCCCAGGAGTCAGAGAGAAGAAACCCGCCTCCAGGGCGGGTTCGGTGCACGTACGCGCTAGCCCGCCAAGCTGATAATGGCGGTAATAATAATGGCGTTGACGTACGGGAAGGTATTCATGGGGTAGCAACTTAGCCGGTAGTGCGGCACAAAGTCAACACTTCGCCTGCTGCGCCGAAAGCGGTACATCGAACACCTTGTCGAAGCCCCACTGGAACACAAACGCATAAACGAAAAAGAACACGAACAACGCGAGATTGGTCAGCAACGCCGCCCACAGACTGACATCCAGCCAGTACGCCACCAGCGGCAGCAGGATCAGCACCAGCCCCCCCTCGAAGCCCAGCGCGTGCAGCAGGCGCCGCAGGAAAGTGCGCTCACGCCTGTGCTGGCGCGCTTCCCAGCGCTCGAACACCCAGTTGTAGGCCATGTTCCAGCTCATCGCGATACCCGACATCAGCACCGACAGCGCGGTCGACTGGGCCATGCCGGCACCGAACGCCAGCTCCAGCGCCGGTGCCACGCAGGCGACGGCGATGGCTTCGTAAAGAATGGCCTGGACGATCTTGCGTGCCTTGCCTTGCATGTTCAGCTCCCTGGGTAAACGACCTGTAAAACTACAAGAAGTGGGTCACAAGAAAAAGCTCAAATTTGGACAACCCCGCGTTCGGCTGCTTGTATCTATCCAGTACAAACGGCGACAAGTCGTACAACTTCGTCCAGGGAATCGAACGAGGATATAGACGATGGCTTACCCCTTCCTGGCGGTGATCGCCACATGAGCCTGGCATTCATCGATTTTCTCACCTATGTGCTGTTCGGCCTGAAAATCCTGGCGATCGTCCTGGCCTCGCTGATGTTCCTGCTGGGCCTGGATGACCTGTTCATCGACCTGTGCTACTGGGGCCGCAAGCTGATCCGGCGCTTTCGCATCTACGACAAGTACGAAAAAGCCGACGAGAAACGCCTGTTCGAGGTACCGGAGAAACCCCTGGCCATCATGGTCCCGGCCTGGAACGAAGTGGGCGTGGTCGGCGAGATGGCGCGCCTGGCAGCCTCGACCATCGACTACGAAAACTACCAGATCTTCGTCGGCACCTACCCCAACGACCCACAAACCCAGGCCGACGTCGACGCGGTATGCCTGCATTACCCCAACGTGCACAAGGTGGTCTGCGCCCGCCCCGGCCCCACCAGCAAGGCCGACTGCCTGAACAACATCATCGACGCGCTGCTGCGCTTCCAGCAGGACGCCGGCATCCAGTTCGCCGGCTTCATCCTGCACGACGCCGAAGACGTGATCTCGCCCATGGAGCTGCGCCTGTTCAACTTCCTGCTGCCGAACAAGGACATGATCCAGATCCCGGTGTACCCCTATGCACCGGAATGGAAAGGCTTCACTGCCGGCCACTATGTCGACGAGTTCGCCGAGAATCACGGCAAGGACGTGATCGTGCGCGAGGCCCTGACCGGTCAGGTGCCCAGCGCCGGGGTCGGCACCTGCTTCAGCCGCCGCGCCATCAGCGCGCTGCTCGAGGACGGCGACGGCATCGCCTTCGACGTACAGAGCCTCACCGAAGACTACGATATCGGTTTCCGCCTGAAACAGAAGGGCATGAAGTGCATTTTCGCTCGCTACTCCATCACCGACCCGGCGTTGACCCTGAAGCAGGAATGGCGCCCGGGCATGAGCCGCGAATTCTCCCAGGTGATCTGCGTACGCGAGCATTTCCCGCGCGACTGGCAGCATGCCATCCGGCAGAAGTCGCGATGGATCGTGGGCATCGTGTTCCAGGGCACCAGCAACCTCGGCTGGAGCCGCAAGGGCGCGCTCAACTACTTCCTCTGGCGTGACCGCCGCGGTCTGTTCGCCTACCTGCTGAGTTTCCTGGTCAACCTGTTGCTGCTGGTGTTGCTGGCCATGTGGCTGGTCACGGTCATTGCCCCAGAGTCGTGGCGCTTCATGTCGATCCTCAGCGACAGCTGGTTGCTGGCCACCTTGCTGTGGCTGAACGGGCTGTTGCTGTTCAATCGCCTGTTCCAGCGCGCCTGGTTCGTCACCCGCTTCTATGGCATCGGCGAAGGGCTGCTGTCGGCACCGCGGATGATGTGGAGCAACTTCGTCAACTTCTTCGCCAACTTGCGTGCCCTGCGCCAGGTGATGGAAATGGGTGACTCGCGGCGCGTGGCCTGGGACAAGACCACTCACGAATTCCCCGCCATCGCCGCCCCCGCTCGCACACCGCTGGGCCAGCGCCTGGTGGCCAAGGGCCTTATCAGCGACGAGCAACTGCAACAGGCGATCACCAGCCCGGTACGCCGGCGCCTTGGCCGCGAGCTGCTGCTGCGCGGCTGGCTGAACAGCGAACAGCTGGTCGCCACCCTGGCCGAGCAACTGGACCTGCCATGGGCACCATTGAACCCGTTCAAGCTCGACCCGCAACTGATCGCCAAACTGCCGCGCAAGCTGGCGACGCACTACGGCGTACTGCCGGTGGCCGAAGATGGCGACACGCTGGTGCTGGCCAGCGAAAGCCCGGTCAGCCAGGTGTCGCTCGGGGTCATCAGTCGCCACCTGAAGCGCCCGGTCAGCGCCCGCCTGGCACCCCAGGGCCGGGTGACTCTGGGCCTGCGCTACCACTACCCAAGCCCTTGGCAGAAGCCGGAAACCCGCGACATGCTGGCCATCCTCGAACGCCACCAGGACGACGAAGCGCTGCTGGAAAGGGTCAGCCACCACCAGGTGATGCTCGGCGCCCTGCTGCAGGTGCGCGGCATGGTCCCGGTCACCCTGTTCAACCAGGCGCTGATCGACTTCGACCCGGAACACCAGAGCCTCGGGGAGCACCTGATCGCCCGCGGCATCATTACCGAGCAGGTGCTGCAGCAGGCTCTCATCGAACAGGCCAGCGAACAGCAGGCCGCCTTTGACCTGATCCGGGAGGTGGCATGAAGCCGCGCTTTTCCCTCACCTTCACTGGTCTGTTGCTGTGCTCCGCCGCCCTGCCCGCCGCCGCGGCGGCACCGATGACCGAGTTCCAGCGGTTCACCAGCTACCCGTTCATGGAACGCAGCTACCGCGAGGCGAAGAAAGACAACTGGGCCGAGGTCGAACGGCTGACCCGCCACGTACTGGGCCGGGTACCGAACAACGACGAAGCCCGTGCGCTGCTGGTGGAGGCCCTGGCCCACCAGCGCCGCTACAAGGAAGCAGAAGCACTGGCCGAACAACTGGGCGGCAGCACCGAGTACGCCGACGCCCTGCTTGAACTGCGCCTGACCTGGATCGAACAGGACCCGCCACCGGCAAGCCAGGTGGAACAGTGGCTGGCCAGCAGCGACGGTACCCACCGGGTGCGCCTGTGGCAGGCCTACAGCCTGAGCCTGGCCAAGTTCGGCGGCGCCGCAAAGGCGCTGGACTGGCTCAACCAGCTACCGCTACAGGGGGATGGCCAGGTCCTGCGCCTGGCCCGGGCCAATTTCGCCGAACAGCTGCGCGACTGGAAGGAAACCATCGACCAGCTGCAGCCGCTGGCCAACCAAGGCCGGTTGCCTGCCCAAGATTGGCAGCGTCTGGCCAATGCTTATATCCAGCAGGTGGATGAACAAGGGTTGAACGCGCTGCTGCCTAGCGCCCCTTCTCCCGAAGCAGCCAACCAGGCCCGCCTGGCCATGGCCAATCGCGCCATCGCCGTCGGCCACAACCAACAGGCCCAGCGATGGCTGCAAGCACTGCCGGATGAGCAATTGAACCAGCCCGAGCAGCGCCAGCAACTGTGGGAGCTGGCCCGCGAAGGCGACGACGCGCCGCTGGTACAGCGCCTGAGCAACGAGTTGCAACGCCCCTGCCTGGAAACCGTCGACTGGCTGTCACGCCGCGACCCGCAGCTGGCGCGCAAACAGTTCAAGGGCTGCGCCGCCAGCACCGACCCCAAGGCCTACGCCGTGCTCAGGCAACGCCTGTACGGCGACCCACCGCAGCCCCCGCAGCCACGTACCGCCGCCGAGTGGGAGCAACGCTACCGGCAGAGCGGCGACCAGGCCGCACTGGAGCAAGCCACCTTCCTGCTGATGCAGCAGGGCCATGGCGAACACGCCCGGCAACTGCTGGAGCAGGCCTACGACCGCCACCAAGGCCGCCTTGCACCGTCGCTGCTGCAGCGCCTGGGCAACCTGTATGCGCGTAATGACAGGCCGCTGGACAACCGCCGCATGCTCAGCCTGATCCCTCGGGTCGACACCAATACCCGGGCCCAGCTGCTCGGCCGCCTGGCCGAGGCTGACCAGTGCGATGCCGTGCGCCAGGCCGTACCGGCCCCCCCGAGCGAGCCTGGCCAGTACCGCGCCCTGGGCCGTTGCGCCATGCCCGACCAGCCAGGCGAAGCGGTGGTCTACTACCAGGCCGCCGAGCGCCTGGGCGACAGCGGCAACCGCCTGCCCCTGGCTTACGCCCTCGAGGCAGCCGGGGATTCCGAGGCTGCCCTGCCCATCTGGCGCAACTTGCCCGACAGTGCCTGGACCGACAACGCCCGCCTCACCGCCGCCCGTGGCGCGCTGAACGCTGGCGACGCGCAAGCAGCCCGTCGCTATTGGGACGCCGCCGCACACGATAGTGCCGACGACTGGGCCCTGGGTGCTGCCATCGCCCAGCGCCAAGGCGATTACCAGGCCGCGCTTGGCTTCCAACGCCAGGCCCTGGCACATGACCCGCGGGCCGACCACTACTACGCCGCCTCCAGCACCGCACTAATGGCCGGGGACAGCGCCCAGAGCAGCGCCTGGCTGGCTGAAGCCGTGCGCCTGGCACCCGACCAGCCGCGCTACCGCGCCGACTACGGCATGCGCCTGGCCGGGTCGACGGAAAAGGCCCAGCGCCGCCAGTCGATCCCTTACCTTGAACGCGCCACCCACGACTTCCCCGAGGACTACCGCCTTGGCGAAACCCTGGCCTTGCGCTACGACGAAGCCGAAGACAGCGCTGCGGCACGCCGCGAACTGCGCCGCATCCTCGATGTGGAGCAGGACCTGGTCGACGGCGACGACGAATACGGCAGCCTGGAAGCCCGCAAATACCGCCAGCGCCGCGCCCACGAAAGCCTGTCGCGGCGCGACACCATCACCTTGGCCAGCACCTGGTCGCCAGCCGGCACCTCGACCAACGACAAGTTCCTCGACGATGGCCAGCGCAGCGGCACTGCGCGCCGCGCACAATCGCAGAACGTGCAACTGGCCATGTGGGACCACGCCCTGGGCGAAGAGCCCAGCCGCAACGGCAGCACCCTGTCGGTGTATGGCCGCGTGCTGTTCGGTGGGCAAAGCCGCACCGACTACGCGCAAAGCATGGGTACCGGCGTCGGCCTGCGCTACAAGCCACTCGGCCAGGCCAACCTCAACCTGTATGCCGAGCTGTACCACCAGCGGCAGATCGACGAAGAGCACTACCGCGGGCTGAGCCTGGGCCAGCTGTTGAGCCCGGCCAAGGTCGGCGGCAACTGGGGCGACCTGCGTCACCACGCCGAATCGAGTAACGACCTGCTGTTGCGTGCCACTGCCTCGTTCCTCGACCAGGGCGACTGGCGCAACGACTGGCGCGTCGATGAAGACGACTGGAACGAGCGCTTCCTCTACCTTGACGCCGCCTGGTGGACACGTGCCGGCGACCACGCCTGGCTGTCGCGCTACCAGCAGGGCCACGCCTGGAAGCTGCCGGGCAGCTCGCCGCAAACCATCATGCCTTACGGCTTTGTCGAGTTTTCCAGCCAGGACCCGAGCAACGACTGGCGCCAGGATGCCCGGGCCGGGGTTGGCGTGCGCTGGCAATGGTGGTTCGATGACGACCGCTACAACGCCTACCGCGGTTCGCTGAAAGTGCGTGCCGAGTACCAGCAATCGCTGGGAGGCAATCTATACGAGCGCGCCAACGGCGTGCTGGTCGGTGCGGAGATGACCTTCTGATGCGTACGTTCCTGGCCCTCTGCCTGCTTGCCCTGTGCCTGCCGGCCAGCGCCGACCAGCGCCTGTTCTATCAACCCCTGAACCGCGACGCCAATGTCACCCCCGCGCAGTGGCAGCAACTGTGGCACGCCACCGTGGCCCAGGGCGGCAAGACCCTGATCGTGCAGTGGAGCGCCTATGGTGACAGCGATTTCGGCGGCGCCCAGGGCTGGCTGGCCGCCAGCCTGCGCAGCGCACGTGCCCAGGGCCTGCAACTGGTGCTGGGGCTGTACATGGACCCGGCCTATTACCAGCGCCTCGACGAACTGGACGGTGAAGGCCTGAACAGTTATTGGAAGGCGCAGCTGGGGCGCTCGCTCGGCCAGTACCGGCAACTGCGCAAGACGTGGCAGTTGCCGGTGGACGGCTGGTACCTGCCCCTGGAGCTGGACGACCATCATTTTCGCGAGGCCGCCCGCCGTGATGCGCTGCACAGCCAACTGCAGGCCTTCAATCGGCAACTTGACAAGCCTTTGCACATCAGTGCCTTCAGCGCCGGCAAGCTCTCACCGCGGGTCAATGCCGCATGGCTGGATCAACTGGCCGGGCTGGGCTTGACTGTGTGGTGGCAGGATGGCGCCGGGACCGGGCGCTTGCCCGCGTTGGTGCGCCAGGGTTACGAACAGGCCTTGCCGTGCCGGGTGGGCGTGGTGCGCGAGGCGTTTCGCCAGGTAAGCAAGCCAGGGCAGGTGTTTCGGGCTGAGCCTGCCGAGCCCAGGCAGGGCGCCGGGTGCCATGCCGAAGCGGTTTTTGACCTGCGTTACCGGCCATGGGCCCGGGGTGTTCTGCCCAGCAATTGAGTCTCCAGTACCGGCCTCTTCGCGGGCACGCCCGCTCCCACAGGGACCGCACAGGGTTCCGGTGCAGTGGGGACCTGTGGGAGCGGGCGTGCCCGCGAAGAGGCCGGGCCTGGTCATGCAGTACTCTCAGGAGCCCACCGATGTTCAAGACCATCGAAGCCCACGTGCGCAAACAGGTCGCCCCCGCCGCCCTGCGCGCCGAGTTCCGCCAGCACGAATTCGAGGCCATGCGCCCGTTCTGCCTGCTGGTGTTCTGCGTCAGCATCCTGATCTGGCTGGTCTTCGACCTGATCGTCAGTTTCCTCGGCGGCCAGGGTTTCACCTGGCTGTCCTGTCTCTTCATCACCGTGCTCTGCGGCCTCACCGTGGTGCTGCGGTTCACCCGTCGCAGCCATCACTTCGATGTGCTCAACCTGTTGTTCATTGCCAGCATCACCCTGGGCATGCGCCTGGTGATCGAAGGTATCCCGGTGGCCCTGCGCCCGGTGTGGCTGGTGCTCGGGGTCTCCACCGTGCTGTATGCGGTGTCGGTGCTGCCGGTGCGGCGCTGGTCGTTCTTCTGCGCCATGGCCATCACCTGGCTGGTGCTCAACCCGTTCTACCACACCCGAATCGGCCCGGACGAACTCGAAGGCGCCATGCTCATCAGCTACGCAGTGTTCCTCAGCGGCCTGGTTATCTACAGCTACCTGCAAATGCGCAAGGCCAAGCTGCACAACTTCTATCTGTCCAAGGTGCTGCTGGACCAGGCCTATGTCGATGCCCTGACCGAAATCCCCAACCGCCGCTCGTTCATGGCCCAGGCCGGCCGTCTGCTGCGCCTGGCCACCGCCGAGCAGTACCTGGCGATGATCGACATCGACAACTTCAAGCGGGTGAATGACCGTTTCGGCCATGATGTGGGCGATGAAGTGCTCAAGCGCGTGGCGCTGCATATCAAGGCGAGCATGGCCGGTTACGCGTTTGCCCGGCTGGGCGGCGAGGAATTTGCGATTTTTTTCCAGGGGCTGGACCAGCAAGCCGCCGAGCAACAGGTGGCGGCGCTGTGCCAACGGGTGCGCGAGGACGTGGGGGAGCACCCGGTAACCATCAGCATCGGCCTGGCCCGGGTGGACCGGGGCGACAGCCTGACCACGGCGCTGGTACGTGCCGACCAGGCGTTGTACGCGGCCAAGCACAGTGGCAAGGACCGGTTTGTGCTGTGGTCCGCCCGGCTGGCAGAAAGTGGTTAGCAGGCCCGGCCTCTTCGCGGGCTCGCCCGCTCCCACAGGGACCGCACCGGCTTCGAACCCTGTGAATGCCCTGTGGGAGCGGGCAAGCCCGCGAAAGGGCCGGCACAGGCAATACATCACCCGGCAGGCAAACGAATCCGGAACTGCGCCCCACCCAGCGCCGACTGCGCCACGGTCAAGGTGCCACCTTGCCCCTCGATCGCCCGCCGGCTGATCGCCAGGCCCAGGCCAAACCCGCCGGTATTGCGGTCGCGGCTACGGTCCAGGCGGTAGAACGGCTGGAAAATCCGCTCGCGCTCCTCCACCGGGATACCAATCCCGTCATCCTCCACCGTCACCAGACAAGCGCCATCGTCCTCCAGGCGCAAGCGCAGCAACAGGCTTTCGTCGCAGTAACGCATGGCATTGCGCACCAGGTTCTGCACCGCCCGTGCCGTCAGCCGCGGGTCCAGCACAAAACGCGGCAAATCGCCCTCAGCCCGTACCTCCCACTGGATTCCCCGGCCATCGAGTTCTTCGGCAAAGGCGCCAAGCACGCTGTCGACCAGCTCCAGCAACGACACCTCGACACGCTCGCGGGCCTGGTCGGCGTTGTATAGCCGGCTGTAGGACAACAGCTCCAGCACCAGCTCATCCAGCTCACGCACATGCCCCACCAGCTCCAGCAGGCGTTTGCGGCAGGCTGGCGGCACTTCGTCGAACAGCAGCACCAGGCCGAAGTCCAGCCGGGTCAACGGCGTGCGTAATTCGTGCGACACGGCATTGAGCAGCTCGCGCTGCTGGTTCACGTGGCGCTCCAGGTCACTGGCCATGGTGTCGAACACCCCGGCAAGCTCGCCGATGTTGGAGTGCGGCGATATGTGCGTACGCTCGGCCATCTGCCCCTGGCCAAGACGCCGGGCGGTTTCCTTCAAGCGCTCCAGGTCACGCCAGTGCGGCCATACCCACAGCAGCAGGCAACCGAGCATGGCTGCACCGATCAGTACCGTCACCCCCCAGGACAGCACATTGATGTCCAGCGGGTCTGGCGGTGAGTGCAGGCGCACCAGCCATTCCTTGTCCAGCGGCGCCAGCACGGTCTCGTAGTAGCCCCATTCGGCAATGCGCACGGCGTACAGGCCATGCTCCAGGCGTGCCTGCTCGTCCTCGCTCAGGTCGGCCTGGTCCATGCGCAGCAGCTGCAGCTCCAGCGGTGCGAAATCACTGGCCAGCTCTTGCTCGACCGCTGGCCACTGCTCGCGGGGGGCCTGGCGGAACTGGCGCACGATCAGCGACTGCACGCCCTTGGCCTGGTCCAGGTTGTAGGCCATGAAGCGGTCCTGGAACAGGCCGACGATGGTGTCAGGGATGAACAGCAGCGCACCGGCATAGGCGACGATGATCACCAGGTACAGCCGCACCAGTATCTTCAGCATGGGCGGTCAGCACTCCCACTCGACGCGGCTGAACAGGTAGCCCTTGCCCCATACGGTCTTGATCTTGCGCGCTTCGCCGGCGTTATCGTCGAACTTGCGCCGCAGCTTGGAAATGGCCACATCCACCGAGCGGTCGGTGCCGTTGAACTCGATACCACGCAGTTGCTGCAGGATGCGGTCGCGGTTCAGCACTTCGCCGGCATTGCGCGCCAATACCACCAGCAGGTTGTACTCGCCGCTGGACAGTTCCACCTCTTCGCCGCGCCAGCTCACGGTGCGCTCGGCCAGGTCGATGCGCAGGCCACCAATCAGGATCAGGTCGTTGTCCAGGCGCGGCTCGTTGACGCTGCTGCGGCGCAGCAAAGTGCGCACGCGGGCCAGCAGCACACGCGGCTCGCAGGGTTTGGTCACATAGTCGTCGGCGCCCATTTCCAGGCCCAGAACCTGGTCGTGGCTGTCGTCGCGGGCGGTCAGCATCAGGATCGGCAGGCCCTGCGACTCCTGGCGCAGCAGGCGGCACAGCTGCAGGCCATCGATGCCCGGCAGCATCAGGTCGAGGATGACCAGGTCAGGCTTTTGCCGGCGGTACTCGTCCAGCACATGGTCGCCACGGGCGATCACCTGGACATGGAAGTCGTTGCGTTGCAGGTAGCTGGCGATCAGTTCGGACAGGGCGCTGTCGTCTTCGACCAGGAAAATATTCGGCATAGGCGCTTGGGAATCTGGGTTGGGGTAAGACCTCACCGGCCTCTTCGCGGGCTTGCCCGCTCCCACAGGAACCCAACAGCACTTGAAAGCTGTGCAGTCCCTGTGGGAGCGGGCAAGCCCGCGAAGAGGCCGGTACAGGTACACGCAGAATATAGAACCCTACAGGTCGAGAGGATTGTTCTTCACACTTTTTCACACTCGTCCTACAGGTATTAACAGCCACCCATGGAACGCCTGCCGTAGCATATCGGGGGTCATCATCGGAAGATCCGTATGCCTACTACCCTCCCCCCACGCCTGCGCCCATTGGCGCTTCTGGCGTTTCTGAGCCTGTCTCTGGCCGGCTGCGACGACAGCGCCGAACAGGAAGAGCAAGCCCCCGTCCCACAAGTGCGGGTGGAAACCCTGCAACTGCAGCCACTGGCCATCAGCAGCGAACTCAGCGGCCGCATCCTCGCACCGCGCACCGCCGAGGTGCGCGCGCGGGTTGCCGGTGTGGTACTCAAGCGGGTGTACCGCGAAGGCACCGACGTCAGGCAGGGCGATGTGCTGTTCCTGATCGACCCGGCGCCGTTCAAGGCCGACCACGACAGCGCCCGCGCCACCCTGGCCAAGGCCGAGGCCACCCTGTACCAGGCGCGCCTGCAGGAGCAACGCTACCGCGAGCTGGTCGACGACAAGGCCGTCAGCCGCCAGGAGTATGACAACGCCAAGGCCAGCTACCTGCAGGCCGATGCCGCAGTGGCCGAGGCCAGGGCCGCGCTGGAGCGCGCCCGCCTGAACCTCGGCTACGCCACCGTGACCGCGCCGATTTCCGGCCGTATCGGCCGCGCCCAGGTCACCGAAGGTGCGCTGGTCGGGCAGAACGAGAGCACGCCACTGGCGACCATCCAGCAGCTGGACCCGATCCACGCCGATGTCACCCAGTCCACCCGTGAGCTCAACGCCCTGCGCCGCGCCCTGCGTGCCGGCGAGCTGCAGCAGGTCGGCGATGGCCAGGCACGGGCCACGCTGATCCAGGACGATGGCAGCACCTACCCGCTGCCGGGCAAACTGCTGTTCTCCGATATCAGCGTCGACCCCAGCACCAACCAGATCACCCTGCGCAGCGAGTTCCCCAACCCGGACCTCGACCTGCTGCCCGGCAGCTACGTGCGCGTACGCCTGGAACAGGCCGTGCAACCCAAGGGGCTGAGTGTGCCGCAGCGCGCCATCCTGCGCGACAGCGCCGGCGTACCCAAGGTGCTGGTGGTCGATGCGCAGGCCCGGGTCAGCGACCGCCAGGTGGTCCTGGGCAGCGCCCAGGGCGACCGCTGGATCGTCAGCGAAGGGCTGACCCCCGGTGAGCAGGTGGTGGTCGAGGGCCTGCAACACGTCAAGGCCGGTGACCAGGTGCAGGTCGACAACGCACCAGGGGCATCGCCCATCGCACAGCACACTGGCCAGTGAGGGCCTGATCCATGCCGCAATTCTTCATCGACCGCCCGGTATTCGCCTGGGTGGTCGCCCTGTTCATCCTGCTGGCCGGTGCCCTGGCCATCCCGCAGCTGCCAGTGGCCCAGTACCCCAACGTGGCCCCGCCGCAGGTGGAAATCTACGCCGTGTACCCGGGCGCTTCGGCGGCGACCATGGACGAGAGCGTGGTCAGCCTGATCGAACAGGAGCTCAACGGCGCCGACAACCTGCTGTACTTCGAGTCGCAGAGCAGCCTGGGGAGCGCCACCATCACCGCCACCTTCGCCCCGGGCACCAACCCGGACCTGGCCCAGGTCGACGTGCAGAACCGCCTGAAGGTGGTCGAGTCGCGCCTGCCACGCCCGGTGACCCAGCAGGGCCTGCAGGTGGAAAAGGTCTCCACCGGTTTCCTGCTGCTGGCCACCCTCACCTCCGAAGATGGCAAGCTCGACGAAACCGCCTTGTCGGATATCCTCGCGCGCAACGTGATGGACGAAATCCGCCGCCTCAAGGGCGTCGGCAAGGCCCAGCTGTACGGTTCGGAGCGTGCCATGCGCATCTGGATCGATCCGCGCAAGCTGATCGGCTTCAACCTCACGCCCAACGATGTGGCCCAGGCCATCGCCGTGCAGAACGTACAGGTCGCCCCCGGCAGCATCGGTGACCTGCCCGGCCGCGGTAGCCAGGAGATCACCGCCAACGTGGTGGTCAAGGGCCAGCTGAGCAGCCCCGAGGAGTTCGCCGCCATCGTCCTGCGCGCCAACCCGGACGGCTCCACGGTCACCATCGGCGATGTCGCCCGGGTCGAGATCGGTGCCCAGGAATACCAGTACGGCACGCGCCTGAACGGCAAGCCGGCCACCGCCTTCAGCGTGCAGCTGTCGCCAGGCGCCAACGCCATGGAAACCGCCACCCTGGTGCGGGCGAAGATGCAGGACCTGGCGCGCTACTTCCCGGAAGGCGTCAAGTACGACATCCCCTACGACACCTCGCCATTCGTCAAGGTGTCGATCCAGCAGGTCATCAACACCCTGTTCGAAGCCATGCTGCTGGTGTTCGCGGTGATGTTCCTGTTCCTGCAGAACCTGCGCTATACCCTGATCCCGACGCTGGTGGTGCCGGTGGCGCTGATGGGCACCTTCGCCGTGATGCTGGCCATGGGCTTTTCGGTCAACGTACTGACCCTGTTCGGCATGGTGCTGGCCATCGGCATCCTGGTCGACGATGCCATCGTGGTGGTGGAAAACGTCGAGCGGATCATGGCCGAGGAAGGCCTGCCGCCCAAGGAGGCCACGCGCAAGGCCATGGGCCAGATCAGCGGCGCAATCGTCGGCATCACCCTGGTGCTGGTGGCGGTGTTCCTGCCGATGGCCTTCATGCAAGGCTCGGTGGGGGTGATCTACCAGCAGTTCTCGCTGTCGATGGCCGTGTCGATCCTGTTCTCGGCGTTCCTGGCCCTCAGCCTGACCCCGGCGCTGTGTGCCACCCTGCTCAAGCCGGTGGCCAAGGGCGAGCACCACGAACGCAAGGGCTTCTTCGGCTGGTTCAACCGCCGCTTCGAGGGCATGAGCAATGGCTACCAGCGCTGGGTGGTGCAGGCGCTCAAGCGCAGCGGCCGTTACCTGCTGGTATATGCGGTGCTGCTGGCGGTGCTGGGCTATGGCTTCAGCCAACTGCCCACGGCGTTCCTGCCTACCGAAGACCAGGGCTACACCATCACCGACATTCAGCTGCCGCCAGGCGCCAGCCGCATGCGTACCGAACAGGTGGCGGCACAGATCGAGGGGCACAACGCCGAAGAACCGGGCGTGGGCAACACCACCTTGATCCTGGGCTTCAGCTTCTCCGGCAGCGGGCAGAACGCGGCGCTGGCCTTCACCACGCTCAAGGACTGGTCCGAACGCGGCGCCGACGACAGCGCCCAGTCGATCGCCGACCGCGCGACCATGGCCTTCACCCGGCTCAAGGACGCCGTGGCTTACGCCGTGCTGCCGCCGCCGATCGATGGCCTTGGCGAGTCGACCGGCTTTGAGTTCCGCCTGCAGGACCGCGGCGGCATGGGCCACGCCGAACTGATGGCCGCCCGCGACGAACTGCTGGCCAATGCCGGCAAGAGCAAAGTGCTGACCAACGTGCGCGAAGCCTCGCTGGCGGAAAGCCCGCAGGTGCAGCTGGAAATCGACCGCCGCCAGGCTAACGCCCTTGGTGTGTCGTTTGCCGATATCGGTACGGTGCTGGACGTGGCCGTAGGCTCGAGCTACGTCAACGACTTCCCCAACCAGGGCCGTATGCAGCGGGTGGTGGTGCAGGCCGAAGGCGACCAGCGCAGCCAGGTCGAAGACCTGCTGAAGATCCACGTGCGCAACGACAGCGGCAAGATGGTGCCACTGGGCGCCTTCGTCCAGGCCAGGTGGGTCAGCGGCCCGGTGCAGCTGACCCGCTACAACGGTTACCCGGCGGTGTCCATTTCCGGCGAGCCGGCAGCCGGCTACAGTTCGGGCGAAGCCATGGCCGAAATCGAACGACTGGTAGCTCGGCTGCCGGCCGGCACTGGCCTGGAGTGGACCGGCCTGTCGCTGCAGGAAAGGCTCTCCGGCAGCCAGGCACCGATGCTGATGGCGCTGTCGTTGCTGGTGGTGTTCCTGTGCCTGGCAGCGCTGTACGAAAGCTGGTCGATCCCCACTGCAGTACTGCTGGTAGTACCGCTGGGCGTGCTCGGTGCGGTGCTGGCGGTGACCCTGCGCGGCATGCCCAACGACGTGTTCTTCAAGGTCGGCCTGATCACCCTGATCGGCCTGTCGGCGAAGAACGCCATCCTGATCATCGAGTTCGCCAAGAGCCTGGTCGACCAGGGCGTGGATGCTGCCGACGCCGCCGTGCAGGCCGCGCGCCTGCGCCTGCGGCCAATCGTGATGACCTCGCTGGCGTTCATCCTCGGTGTGGTGCCACTGGCCATCGCCAGCGGCGCCAGCTCGGCCAGCCAGCAGGCGATCGGCACCGGGGTAATCGGCGGCATGCTCAGCGCCACCCTGGCGGTGGTGTTCGTGCCGGTGTTCTTCGTGGTGGTGATGCGGTTGGCGGGCAATGGCAAAGCCGAAACCACTGGCGAGAGGACTCCAGCCTGATGCCAGTCAATCAAGCAATCCGGGGCCGCGTTGCGGCCCATCGCTGGCAAGCCAGGCTCCCACAAGTACGGCGCATGGCTTAAGTTCGATGCCGTCGGAGTGGGAGCTGGCTTGCCGGCGATGGGCTGCGAAGCAGCCCCAGTAGGCTTGACTGACTGGCATTAGTCTCCGGCCACTTTTCTGTCACTTGCGCGATTTGGCTCTCTGGTCGGCTTGCCCGCTGAGTTTGACGGCGTCCTTCAAATTTTTGCCGGCGCTGAACTTGGCGTTGATTGCCGCAGCAATCTTCAGCTCTTTGCCAGTTTGCGGGTTTCTCCCGACCCGCGCTGTCCTTTCTGCAGTTTTAAAGGTGCCAAAACCCACCAGAGTCACATCCTCGCGCGCTACCAGCGATGCCTTGACGGCGTCGATAAAGGCATCGACCACCTTTTGTGCCATTACCTTGCTCAAGTCAGCGCGTTGCGCCACGTCCGCTACCAGTTGCGATTTGTTCAAGTTTCTTCTCCTTGTCATGGCCCCTGACACCGTCGCAATGCCGAGGCTGCAACTGTATTGAAGGGGAGTACGCGCGATCGGCACAACTGGCAAAAATGTCAGGTCGGTTCAACTCCGACGCTGGCTTGCTGGACAATGGTTGCAGGCCGTGGGAGGGTTGCGTTCTTCCCCTGCCTGGAACTGCACACATGATCAGCCCCTTGCCCGCCAGCTCAGCCCTGATTCTCGCCGGTGGCCGTGGCCAGCGCATGGGTGGCCGGGACAAGGGCCTGATCGACTGGCAGGGCGAACCGCTGGTTGCCCATGTGCATCGGGTAGTGCGCCCGCTGACTGACGACCTGGTGATTTCCTGCAACCGTAACCAGCAAGCCTACCGTGCGTATGCCGACCAGTTGGTGGGCGATGCCGAGGCTGACTTCCCCGGGCCATTGGCGGGGGTGATTGCCGGGCTCAAGGTGGCGCGGCATGAATGGGTGGTGCTGCTGGCCTGTGATGCACCGCTGGTTGACCGAGGGTTGATCGAGGGCCTGCTAAGGCTGGCAGTGACCAGTGACAGTGCGGCCATGGTGCGCCAGGGTGGGTACTGGCAACCGATGTTCAGCGTGCTGCCAGCCCGGGTGTTGCCGGTGCTGGAGCAGGCCTGGGCGGCGGGTGAGCGGAGTTTGCAGAAGGCCCTGCTGCGTGAAGCGGTGCAGGGGCTGGAATGTGCCAACGATGACCGCAGGTTGAGCAACTTCAACAGCCCGGAGCTGTTGCAAGGCTGAGATCATCTAGTGCCTGTACTGGCCTCTTCGCGGGCATGCCCGCTCCCACAGGTACATCACAAGTCTGACGGGCAGTGAATGTCCTGTAGGAGCGGGCGTGCCCGCGAAGAGGCCGGCACAGGCAACACATCATCCGGCAGACAGTTCTTCGACACTGATCTCGCGCATGCGGAACTTCTGCACCTTGCCGGTCACTGTCATCGGGAACTCATCGACAAAGCGGAAGTACCTTGGCACCTTGAAGTGCGCGATCCGCGCCTTCGCCCACTCGCGCAGTTCCTCTTCGCTGGCCGTATGCCCCGGGTGCAGCCGCACCCAGGCCACGATCTCTTCGCCGTACTTGCTGCACGGCACGCCAATCACCTGCACATCGGCCACCGCCGGGTGGGTGAAGAAAAACTCCTCAAGCTCACGCGGGTAGATGTTCTCGCCGCCACGAATGATCATGTCCTTGCTGCGCCCGACAATACGCACATAGCCCTGCTCGTCCATCACCGCCAGGTCGCCGGTGTGCATCCAGCCTTCTTCATCGATGCTTTCAGCCGTGGCCTTGGGGTTGTTCCAGTAGCCCAGCATCACGCTGTAACCGCGCGTGCACAGCTCGCCGATCTCGCCTCGCGGCACAGTGTTGCCGTCAGCATCGATAACCTTGCTTTCCAACCGCGGCTGGGTACGCCCGACGCTGGTCACGCGGCGCTCCAGGTCGTCGCTGGCGCCGGTCTGCAGCGACACCGGGCTGGTTTCGGTCATGCCGTAGGCAATCTGCACCTCGGCCATGTGCATTTCGCCGATCACCCGGCGCATCACTTCGATCGGGCAGGTAGCGCCGGCCATGATCCCGGTGCGCAGGCTCGACAGGTCGAACTCGCCACGCTGGGGGTGGTCCAGTTCGGCGATGAACATGGTCGGCACACCATACAACGCAGTGGCCCGCTCTTCCGCGACCGCGCGCAGGGTGGCCAGTGGGTCGAAGGCGTCGTTGGGGTAAATCAGGGCGCTGCCGTGAGTCATGCAGCCAAGGTTGGCCATGACCATGCCAAAGCAGTGGTACAGCGGCACCGGTACCACCAACCGGTCATGCTCGGTCAGGCCCAGGCTTTCACCGACCATGTAGCCGTTGTTGAGGATGTTGCTGTGGCTGAGGGTGGCGCCTTTCGGAAAACCGGTGGTGCCCGAGGTGTACTGGATATTGATCGGGTCGTCGCAACGCAGTTGTGCCTGGCGCTCGGCCAGGGCTTCGCGGCTGACGGCCGCGGCACGGGCCTGCAGGTCGTGCCAGGCTAGAAAGCCCGGCGGTGGCGCGGCGGCCAGGCTGACCACACCGCGCAGTTCGGGGAAGCGTTCGCAGATCAGCGCACCCGGCTGCCCGGCTGCCAGGCCCGGGACCAGGCCCAGCAGCATGGCGTGGTAGTCGGAGGTCTTGAACGCGTCGGCGCAGATCACCCAACGGCAGCCGGACTGGCCGAGGGCGTAGTCCAGTTCGCTGGAACGGTAGGCCGGGTTGATGTTGACCAGGATCGCGCCGACCTTGGCGCTGGCGAACTGGGTGATGCACCACTCTGCACAGTTAGGGGCCCAGATGCCGAGGCGGTCACCGGGCTGCACGCCCAGGGCCATCAGCGCACGGGCATGCTGGTCGACGGCTTCGGCCAGTTGCCGCCAGGTGTAGCGCTGGGCCTGGTGGCGGACTATCAGGGCTTCGCGGTCGGGGAAGCGGGCGACGGTAGTGTCGAAGGCGTCGCCAATGCACTGGGTAAGCAGGGGTTTGTCCTGATTGCCCTGGGAGTAGCTTGGCTGGGGCATGAGCGGTCTCTTGTTGTTCTTGTGTTGTCTGTGCCGGCCTCTTCGCGGGCTCGCCCGCTCCCACAGGTACCACACAGGTTTCAAGGTCTGTGAATTCCCTGTGGGAGCGGGCAAGCCCGCGAAGAAGCCAGCACCGGTTTAACGGATGAACACCTGGGGCGTGGTGGTGGACATATCGCCACCCGGCAACTTGATGTTCTTCACCTTCTCCAGCGTATCCGGGTTGAACACCGCCAGGTCGTTGAAGGTGCCACCCAGGTACAACTTGTCGCCCTTCTTGTCGAAGGCCACGCAGTAGTAAGTGTGGTCCAGGTTCGCCGCCTTGATCAGCTTGCGCTGCTTGAGGTCGTACTTGGCCAGGCGGTTGAGCACGCCGTAGATCTGGTTCGGGTCTTTCGGCGAAACCAGCCCGGTGAAGTACAGCTCGGTCAGGTCGGCGAATTCCTGGGTGTGGGTCTTGCCGGTCTTGAGGTCGACACTCAGGTAGCCATACAGCAGCTCGGCGGTGGCCGGGTCCTGCTTGTCGTCCTTGAACCTGGCAATGGTATAGAGCATCGAGAACTCGTGGCGCGGGCTCTGGTGCGGCCAGAAGTACAGTACGTCCGGGGCGCTGTAGCCTTTGCGGTTCCAGTTGCGCAGCGGCAAGGCCACCGTGTACTTGCCGGTGTTCACGTCCATCTTGTAGATGTCCGGCCCGGCGACGTACAGGCTGCCATCGTCCGCCGCACGCATCAGGTACACCTGGCGCGGCATCGGGAAGGTACGTACCGGCTTGGCCTCCAGGCCATCGGCGGTGTTGAACACTTCCAGCCGAGGTGGCTTGACCACATAGTGGTCGTTCAGGCGCTGGGTCGGGTTGACCGTGGCGTACACCTCCTTGCCGTCCGGGCTGATGGCGAACGAGTACATCGACCGGCCCACCTCACCCGGCACGCTGGACAGGTTGGCGTGGAAGGTGTTGCTACAGGTGTCCAGGTCGATGCCGTAGATGTCGCCGTAGTGGTTGTTGAGCACGTAGGCGGTGCGGTTGTCCGGCGCCATCATCGCGGTGCCGGGGCCGAACTTGTCGGGCATGACGCAGCTCTTGTACACCGTGTCACTGGCCACATCGACCACGTGCAGGTTGTTCGGGTAGTTGGTCACGATCATGTATTCGTGGCCAGCCTTCAACGCCGGCCCGGTGTCGGCGGCCTGTACCAGCCCGGCACAGGCCGTGGCGGCGATGGTGAGCGCGAGTGACGCGCAGCGTCCAGCTTTCATGCGGTTTCCCCTTGTCATTCTTGTTGGGCCGGTCACTTGTCTTTCGGGAACACGGTGCCGAGGTTGCGCCAGTCTTCGGCGGAGTTGCTCGCCTGGGCGTTCCAGTCCTGGTAGGTGCTCATCATGTCCGGCACCTGGGCCGGCCACCAGCAAGGGTCGGAGCAGCCATACAGGTCGGCCTCCATCGGCTGGCACAGCGAGCTCACGCCACCAAAGGCGTCCACTTCCCAGCCCGGGTCGGTGGTGGCGGTGCAACCTGCCACTGCGCTCATGGCCATGACCTCTTCGACGCGGTCTTCGGCGGCGGCCTGTTCGAGGATGCGCGCCTTGTTGTTCAGGGGCTTCAAGTGCTTCATGTCAGTGCGCCTTCCGCGGGGTGATGTAGCGATCGATGAAGGCCGGGTTGGCGGCCATGATGCGGCTGTAGACTTCGATGCCGAAGTCGACCCAGTCGCGCATCAGTTCGCAATAGTGGTAGGTCGGGTGCTGCGGGTCGCCGTAGCGGGCGTAGCTTTCGTGGTAGCAGCCGCCGGAGCACAGGTTGCGGATGCGGCAGCTGTCGCAGCCGGTGTTGCTGCGGTCCAGGCGCTGCGACAGGAAGTCGTTGAGCTGTGCCTGCTTCACGCCCTGATGCACATTGCCGAAGGTCGGCAGGCTGGAGCCGGTAAAGCGGTGGCACAGGTTCAGCTCGCCCTCGTGGTCCACCGCCAGCATCTTCAAGCCGGCACCGCACGGCAGGGCCTTCTTGTGGCCTTCGTGGATGTCGGTGATCAGCTGGTGCAGGTTGGAGAAGCCGATGTTGCGGTGATCCAGCGCCGCCTCCAGGTATTTGCGACCCAGCGCCTTCATGTTGGCGAACACCTGCACCAGCTCTTCGCCGGTGAGATTGAAGTCAGCCATGTCACCCGAGGTGACCGGGGCGAAGCCGACTTCGGCGAAGCCCAGTTCGTTGAACAGGTGGTTCCAGATGGTCTCGACGTCGGTGATGCCACGGGTCAGCGTGACCCGCGCGCCCACCGGGCGGCTGGTGTAGCGCGACAGCAGCAGGTCCGCCTTGCGCCGCACCACGTCATAGGTGCCCTGCCCGCCCACGGTGATGCGGTTGCGGTCGTGCACGGTCTTGGGGCCGTCGATGCTGATCGACAGGCCGAAGCGGTGGGCGTTGAGCCAGTCGATGATCTCTTCGGTAAGCAAGGTGGCGTTGGTGGTCATGATGAACTCCACCTGCTTGCCCGCCTCGGCGAAACGCCGCTCGCAGTAGGCCACCATGTGCTCGATCAACGGCCGGTTGGACAGCGGCTCGCCACCGAAGAACACCACGCTGTAGCGTTCCTCGTTGGGCGATTCCTTGAGCAGCATCTCTACCGAGGCTTCGGCAGTGTCAGTGCTCATCTTCTTGCCGGCGGAAGGCTTGTCCAGGTCTTCCTTGTAGCAATAGGTGCAGCTGAGGTTGCAGCCAGTGTTGACGTTGAGCACCACGGTGTTCAGCGCGGTGCGCTCGACCTGCTTGAGGGCGATTTCCGGGGTCAGCGGCGAGCCGTCGCTGACCAGCTCCAGCGCGATCAGCTCGCGCAGGGTGTCCTGGATATCGTCGCCCGCAAACTGCTGGCCAAGGCGCTGCATCAGCTCCTCGGCCGAGCAGCCTTGCTGGCGCAAGGCGTCGATGATGCTGCCGGTCACCGCATCGGTGGCAAACAGCGAACTGCTGGGTATATGGAACAGCATGCGGTCGGCATCGACCTGCACTTCATGCAGGTTGCGTTCGACCAGGTTCAGTAGTACGCCCATGGCGACCTCCCGATAATCGATCCGTTGGAAAACCGTTGCGCCCTGCCGTTACGGCAGCGGCGGGTTGTTCCAGCGCTGTACGGTGACGATCATGTGTCCTTCGCCGGTCTGGCCGCCGTCGGCCAGAGTGGCGATGACCTTCAGGTTACCGGCGTTGTTGGTCATCATCTTGCGCTCGGGGTTAGGCCCGGCACCGCCCGGCACGAACACGCCATCGGCCTGCATCTGCCCGGCGAACTTGACGTCTTCATCCTCGACCGCCCGCTCGTTGAACGGCTCGACCTTCCAGCTGGCCGGCAGGTAGCCGATGCGTAGCGGCTGGCCGTTGGCGTCTTTACCCCAGGCCTCGGCCTCGAAACGGCCCTGCACCTTCGGCACCGAAGCGCCGTTCTCGCCAATGCGGGCAATGGAGAACGCCGGTACTACCTTCACTTCGTCGACCTTGTCGTAGACCGCCAGGTTGACACCTTTGAGCCCACCCACCGCGACCTCACGCTGGCCAGGCTTGGCATCTGCCGCAGCCCGGGCCTTGACCCGTACCAGGGTTGGGGTCTGCTCCAGCACTTCGGTCACTTCCACGCCAGCGCCCAGGTCTGGCTTGCCAGTCAGGCCGCTGCCGACCAAGGTGATTTCGCTCTCGGCGCCGGCCTTGATGAACGCCGGTTGTACCGCCAGCAAGTGCGCCTTGCCCTCCTTCACAGCGGTGAAGTCCAGGCCACGCTCATCGTGTTCGGCCTCGAACATGCGGCCTTTCATTTCGCCATCCAGCGCGGCGAACACCTGACGCAGGTTGGCGTCGCCAACCTTGACGTTGCCGCGCCATTCATAGCCGTTGTAGAGGATTGCCGAGCCGCTGCCGTTGAACGGCGTGCCGTCAGCGTAAGCGCCCTTGACCTCGACCTTGAAAGTATCGTCCTCGTCGGCGGCAACGCTCATTACCCCGCGCACATCACCCTTGGCCAGCATGTGGCCGCTGAAGGCCCACTGCCCGGAAAGTGCGTCAGCCTTGGGCTTGGCATTCTGCCATTCGGCCCAGGCCGCGTTTTCCATCGGGTAACGCTTGGCCAGCTCGGGTACTACTTGCTGGAGCGCAATCGGCAGCCAGTCGCGGTCACGCGCCTGGGCCTGGTATTCAAGGGACGGCCATTGGCCGAGGTGGAAGTTGACCAGGTGTTCCCACTCCTTGGCCGGGCGCCGTTGCAAGGCAACACGGGCACCGGAGTGGCACCGGCCACAGGTTTCACTGAGCTGGGTGTCGAAGTGCTCGACAGTGTTGAGCCGGCGCTCCATGGCGTAGCGCACGCCATCGGTCTCGCCAGGCGCCAGGCCCTGCTTGTCGGCCAGGTACTTGACCAGCGTGCGACGGTCGTCATCGCTGATCTGCAGGCCGTGCATCACCTGCATGCGGGCGATGCTCATCAGCCATCCTTCCGGCGTTTTACGCTGGTGGCTGATACGGCTATAGGTGTCGTTGCCTTCAGGGATATGGCACCCCATGCACTTGTTCTGCAACAGGCTCGGGCCCTGCTCGGCCGCCATGGCCTGGGTGCTCAGCAGCGCGGCGGCGACCAGCGCCAGTTTGCCCGCATGCCGCCGGAGTCGAGTCGTCTTCAAGGTCAGACCTCCACGGTTGTTGTTCTTATCGTTTTCGCACGCTTTGGTACAGCAGGTGTGCATGTGACGGTTGCGATACAGGAACTGTGCCAGGTGCTGTAAAAGCGTTTCCTTTCAACCTTTTAGCCTGTTTTCGGGCCTTGGCCAGCAGCCGGTATGGCCAATTGCAGCGTGCCATTTCGCGACAGGGTGTTTCATCCTGAGACAGGGCCTGCTGCACAGGCCTCCGCGGGCTTGCCCGCTCCCACAGGAATTGCGCCGCCCCAAGGCCCAGCGTTGTACCTGTGGGAGCGGGCAAGCCCGCGAAGAGGCCGGAACAGCCACTGTTTCACCACCGTCTCACACCGTCTCAATGTGCAACAGCGCAGGCCTGCATTCCCAACCTCGCACCAGGACAAAACCCAACCCGTTCAAAGGTTTGCGGCCATCTACCGACCTTGGCACGCCCATTGCGCCTATGCCTGTCACATCCAATGACAAGAGGCACCGCCCCATGCTTTCCGAACTGCCCATCCTGCCCGCCACCCGCGCCTTTCTCGAACGCAAGCTGAAGATGCGCATCGGCGCCGACTGGCAGGACGCCGCCAGCGGTCGCACCCTGTCGTTCCGCAACCCGGCCACTGGCGAGGTGCTGGGTGAAGTGCCCGCCGCCGAGGCCGAGGATGTCGACCGCGCGGTGCGCGCCGCCCGCCAGGCCTTCGATGATTCGCCATGGAGCCGCCTGCGCCCGCGAGAACGCCAGAACTTGCTGTGGCGCCTGGCCGACCTGATGGAGCGCGACGCCCGCCAGCTGGCCGAACTTGAATGCCTGAACAATGGCAAGAGTGCCGCCGTGGCCCAGGTAATGGACGTGCAACTGGCCATCGACTTCCTGCGCTACATGGCCGGCTGGGCCACCAAGATCGAGGGTAGCACCGTCGAGGCGTCGATGCCGTTGATGCCCAACGACCAGTTCCATGGTTTCGTACGGCGCGAGGCAGTGGGCGTGGTCGGCGCCATCGTCGCCTGGAACTTCCCGTTGCTGCTCGCCTGCTGGAAGCTCGGCCCGGCCCTGGCTACCGGTTGCACCGTCGTGCTCAAGCCCGCCGACGAAACACCGCTGAGCGTGCTCAAGCTGGCTGAGTTGGTCGACGAAGCCGGCTACCCTGCTGGCGTGTTCAACGTCGTAACCGGCACCGGCCTGAACGCCGGCGGCGCGCTTAGCCGCCACCCCGGCGTGGACAAACTGACCTTCACCGGCTCCACCGAAGTCGGCAAGCTGATCGGCAAGGCGGCCATGGACAACATGACCCGCGTCACCCTGGAGCTCGGCGGCAAGTCGCCAACCATCGTCATGCCCGACGCCAACCTGCAGGAAGCCGCCGCCGGCGCAGCCACGGCAATCTTCTTCAACCAGGGCCAGGTGTGCTGCGCCGGCTCGCGGCTGTATGTGCACCGCAAGCATTTCGACAATGTGGTGGCCGACATCGCCGGCATCGCCAATGGCATGAAGCTGGGTAGCGGGCTGGACCCGGCGGTGCAGATGGGCCCGCTGATCTCGGCCAAGCAGCAGGACCGCGTCACCGGCTACATCGAGCTTGGCCGCGAGCTTGGCGCGACCATCGCCTGTGGTGGCGAGGGCTTCGGGCCAGGCTACTTCGTCAAGCCGACCGTGATCGTCGATGTCGACCAGCGCCACCGCCTGGTACAGGAAGAAATCTTCGGGCCGGTGCTGGTGGCCATGCCGTTCGATGACATCGACGAAGTGATCGGCATGGCCAACGACAACCCCTACGGCCTGGGTGCGAGTATCTGGTCCAACGACCTGTCCGCCGTGCACCGGATGATTCCGCGCATCAAGTCGGGGTCGGTGTGGGTCAACTGCCACAGCGCCCTCGACCCTGCCTTGCCGTTTGGCGGCTACAAGATGTCCGGCGTCGGCCGTGAAATGGGGGCAGCTGCCATCGAGCATTACACCGAGCTCAAGTCGGTGTTGATCAAGCTCTGATCTTCAGCCTGTACCGGCCCTTTCGCGGGTGAACCCGCTCCCACAGGATCACCACAGGTCTGAACATCGTGGGATCCCTGTGGGAGCGGGTTCACCCGCGAAAAGGCCGGTACAGACAACCCAAAAACAACAATAACCATGGAGCACACCATGAGGCACAAACTCGCCTGCACATTGGCCCTGCTGTTCGCCGCCCCGGTCACCCAGGCCTACGAGCTGTACAACCACGACGACACCACCCTCAACGCCGACCTCGAAGCCCTGTTCGGCACCTTCCACAGCGACGAGAGCTACAACCTGGCCGGCAACCGCAAGCCCGGCAGCAGCGCCTGGCAGGAGGGCTACGTCAAGTACGGCCTCAGCGGCAGCCAGGCGCTGGCCGACAGCGGCGCACTGTACGGCGCCTTCAACCTGCTCAGCTCCGCCACCTGGGACGATGGCGATGCCGCCGGGCTTACCCTGGGCGATGAGCGCCGCACCGCCATCGAAGACCTGTACCTCGGCTGGCGCTCGGCCAACCTGTTCCCGGCCCTGGGCGAAGACGGCGTGGACATTTCCGGTGGGCGTCAGGTGGTGACCCTGGGTGACGGTTTCCTGATCCAGGGCGACCCGGTCAACCTGGGCAAGGTCGACCTGGGCGCCAACTTCGACCGCGGCGGCGCCTACTACCTTGCCGCGCGCAAGGCCTTCGACCGCACGGCGGTGCTGCGCCTGGGCGGCAAACAGGGCTGGCGCAGCGACCTGATGTGGCTGAAGTCCGACAACCACTACCAGGCCGACACTTCGCTGGCAGTGGCCAACGTGGAACACGTCGCCGATGCCGGCACCGTGGGCCTGAGCTGGATCCGCGGCCTCGACGTGGACCAGCGCTACGCGCAGATCATGGGCCTGGAGCACCGCGACGGCATGGACACCGCCAGCCTGCGCGGGCGCGGCAACCTGGGCGTGAAAGACCTGGAACTGGCCGCCGAATACGTGACCCAGGACCGCACCGGCGGGCGCGAGAACGCCTGGTACCTGGAGGGCAACTGGACCTTCTCCACGCTGCCCTGGACACCGACCGCCACCTACCGTTACAGCCGCTTTTCCGAAGACTTCGACCCGCTGTTCTATGGCTTGAGCCGGGGTTATGGCACCTGGTTCCAGGGTGAAGTGGCGGCCAACTATGCCGGGCCGTTCAACAGAAACAGCCAGGTGCACCACGTGGCGCTGAAGGGCAAGCCACGGGATAACCTGAGTGTCGGCGCGCTGTACTTCGACTTCGATACGCTGGATACCGACCGGGGTAATCTGGGCGGGCGGGAGCTGGACCTTTATGTGGAGTGGATGGTCAATGATCACCTGCTGATCAGCCCGGTGGTGGGATTCTACAAGCCGGAGCGCAGTGCGGCGAATGGTGGTACGCAATTGGGGGGGACGGACACCGGGACCTATATGCAATTAATCGTCGGGACCTTCTTCTGATCTGAAGGCCCTATCGCCGGCAAGCCAGCTCCCACAGGTATTGCATAAGGCTTGAAGCTGATGCGGGTCAGCGAGCTTGCACTTCCTGTGGGAGATTTTGTGTTGAATGATTTCCAAAGGCTGGCGCTATCCCTGTGGGAGCTGGCTTGCCGGCGATGGGCCGCACAGCGGCCCCGGCGATCTCAAACCAGCCCCTGCTCCAACAGCCAACGCCGCACCATCATCTGCTGTTTACCCGCCAAGCCTGACAATACTGCCTCAACCGACCTGCCACTACGCACTTCACGCACCACCGGCGCCAACTCCACCCCCTGCAAATGCCACACTCCCAACGGCTGGTCCGCCGTCACCACCACCTCGGCCTCATCCACCAGCCCATCACGCAGTACAGGCCGCCGCTCTACCCGTACTGCGTGCCAGTCAGCGGCCAGGTGCATTGGCTGCGCATCCGGCCAGCCCTGGCGCTGATCCCAGAACGGCTGCCCCGCCCGACTCTGCTCCTGCCCGTAGAAATCCCGCCCAATCCGGGCAAAGCGCAAGAACAGCTGCTCGACCCGCTGCTGGTGAAACTGCCGCGCCAGCTCTGCCCGCTCAGGCCTGCGCAGCAACGTATTGATCACCACCGGCGCCTGCAACGCCGAAGACAGCGACTGGAAAATCCCGTTGCCCGACAGCGGATCAACCGCCATCGCGGCATCACCCACCCGTATCCAGTCCTGCCCGACGCACTCACCGGCCAGGATCGCGGTGCTGCTACGTGCATGCACCTGTGCTGGCGCCAGTGCCTGCTGATCGAACAGCTCGGCCACCAGCGTGCTGCGGCCACGCCGGGCCGCACAGTAATCCGCCAACCCGGCCTTGCCCGGCAACCCAGCAGCGTCCAGGGTGACCTGCCAGTAGCAGCGACCATCTTCCAGCCGCGCCATCCACGCCCAGCCATCCGCAAGGCTTTCCACCGCTGATGCTGGTGCCCCGGGACTGCCCTGCCAGACATTGAGCAGGCTGACCGTCTCCGGCCCACGAAGGCGGTCTGCCGCCAATGGAGCCTGGCGGCCTCGGGCCTCGACCAGGAAGTCGGCCTCCAGCACCTGCCCATCCTCCAGACGAACACGATGACCACCCTCGTGAGCGACCTCGCGCACCCGCCCCTCGACCACGCTCACGCCCGCGCGTTGAAGGTCGCCCCGCAACGCCCGGTCAAACCGTTGCCGGTCCAGCAAAAATTCCTGGTTCATTTGCAGGTGTTGGCCGTTCCAGCGTACCTGTCTGGTGGCCGGCATGGCCGCCTGGCTCAAGGCCCCGCCAAGGCCTGCGTGACGCAAGCCGTCCAGCACCCGCTGGGATACCCCTTCGACTGCCGCAAAGCGGCGCCAATCCGACACCACCGTTACGGCGTATCCCAGCCGACGCAGGCCAACAGCAGTAGCTGCACCGGCAGGGCCGGCGCCCAGCACCACAATGCGCGGTTCAGGCATGGCCGGCTCCTCGTCGCTCGGGGCCAGTGAAGGCCGCATGGTCACGCAACCAGTCATGTACCTGCTGGCGGTTCATGCACGGTTGAGCACGCAGCAAGGCTGCAATCCTGCCGCTCAAGGCCGCACAGCCGAGGCTCGCCCCCGCCCTGCCGCCCTCGCCCACGTAACCGCCAAAATCCGCTTGCCGAGTACCCAGCCACGACCATTGGCCCGGTGTACAGCGGGCATCGCCGGTAACCCGGATGATCCCGGGGTAGCTGGCCGGGAATACCGGCCCACCCTGCGCCGGGCTGGAAGCGCACAACAGCACACCGGCGGCCAGCGCTTCGGCACAGGCCTGGTGCAGCACCGGCCGGTCCTGTTGCAGGCCAAGGCTGAGGTTGACCAGCGTAGCGCCCGCCTCCACCAGCCACAGCAAGGCAGCTGCCACCTGCAAGGCGCTGGTACTGGCCTGGGCGCTGAACACCTGGGCCATCAGTACCGGCACCGCCCCGGCCTCACGTTGCACACCGGCAAGCACCGCACTGCCATGCCCCAGCTGGTCAGGCAGCATATCTCCTTCACGCAAATGGCCACCTTCCAGCCAGAAACGGCGGGCGGCGAGCAAGCCGCTGGCCTGCTCTAGCGAGCAGCCACTGTCGATGACGCCAATGCGCACGTCAGTGTCCATGCTGGGTTGCCTCATGCGGCAGCACCTGCAACTGGCCCTCATGCAAGTACAGGTGCAGGTCGGCATCGGCCAAGGTCGAAGCGCGGTGGCTGATCAGAATGCGCGTGCGGCCGGCGAACAGCTGGTCAATGGCCGCGATCACTTCGCGCTCGGTGGCTTCGTCCACCGCCGATGTGGCCTCGTCCAGCACCAGGATCGCCGGGGCCTGCAGCACCGCACGGGCGATGGCAATGCGTTGTTTCTGCCCGCCGGACAGCTGCTGGCCACGCTCGCCCAGCAGGCCATCCAGTCCCAGCGGCAGGCTGTCGACCAGGTTGTCCAGGCGCGCCAGGCGCACCACCCGCTCCAGCTCCTCACGGCTGGCCTCAGGCACGCCGTAGGCCAGGTTCTGCGCCAGGGTGCCGCGGAACAGCACGATGTCCTGGCTGACCACCGCAATGCGCCGACGCAGCGCGGCCAGGTCCAGTTCGCGAAGGTCTGTGCCATCCAGCAAAATGCGCCCGGCGTCCGGGTCATAAAAGCGCTGCAGCAGGTCGATCAGGGTCGACTTGCCCACCCCCGAGGCACCGCTGATGGCTACCTTGAGGCCACCCGGCACGCACACCTGCACGTTGTTCAGCACTGCGCCCTGGCGCCCCTCATGGGCAAAGCTCAGCGCCTCCAGGCGCAATTCGCCCGGGCCATCGGGTATAGGCTGCGGGTTGCCCGCCTGATGCACGGCAACCACCTCCTGCTTCAGTTCCATCACCCGCCCCAGGCTCACGGCCATGCGCTGCACCGCCACGTACAACCCCAGCAGGCTTTGTACCGGGCCCACCGCCATGCCCATGTAGGTGGAAAACGCGATCAGCGCGCCCAACTGCCAAGTGCCCTGGATCACCCACCAGCCGCCGACCAGGAACGCGCAGGCGCGGCACCAGGAAGTCAGCGTGCCAGGGATGGCCTGGGTGAAGAATTCGGTCACCTGCACTTTCAGCAACTGGCGCATGTAGCCCTGGCCCAGCTGGTCCAGGCGGCCCGCCTCGCGGCCTTGCTGGCCGGCCGCCTGGATGAACTTCATCGCTGGCAGGGTCTCGACCAGGAACGACGACACATCCGCCGAGCGTTCGCGCAGGTTGCGCACTTCGCGCTCCACCTTGCGCCGCATCCAGCGCAGCCACAGCACTTCGATCGGCACCAGCAGCGCCAGCAGCAGCGATAGCTGCCACGACAGCATCAGCATCAACGCCACCGCGCCAACCAGGCCGATCACCGCCGAAACCGCCGAGAACAGCGAGTCCACGGCAAAGCGCTGGATCTCCGCCACATCGCCGTCCAGCCGCGAAAGAATGTCGCCAATGCGCCGCCGTCCGTAGAACGTCGGCGACAACTGCTGCAGGTGGCGGTAAAGGTCATCGCGCAGGGCAAACAGGATTCGCCCCGACAACCGTGTATGCAGGTAGCGGTTGACCCCGGCCAGCACGGTACCCAGCAGGCCCGCACCGATCATGATCGCCGCCATGTGCCAGAGGGTGTGGTAATCCTTGGCCAGCAGCCCCTCGTCGATCAGGGTCTTGACCAGCCAGGGTTGCGCCAGCGCCAGCAACGAGGCACCCAGCGACAAACCGAGCAACAGGCCGATGGCACGTCGATGGGGGCGCACGAAACCATACAGCCAGGCCAACGCCTGGCGCATGAGTACAGGGTCGCTGGATTCCACCAGCCGGGCGAACAGGCCGCCCATGTCAGCCGCGCAACTGTTTGAGCTTGCGGTACAGCGTCGCCCGGCTGATGCCCAGTGCCTCCGCCGCCGCGGACACGTTGCCCTGATGGCGTGCCAGAGCGCTGCGGATCTGCTCCAGTTCGTTGTCCTTGAGGCTGCCGGAGGGCGCCGTGCTGTTGGCCAGTTCGTCCAGCAGGCAGTCGGTGAGGTGGTCGAGGGTCAGCACCTGTTCGCCTTCTTCGCGCATGGCCAGCGCCGTGCGTACGACCATTTCCAGCTGGCGGATGTTGCCCGGCCAGTCGAAGCCTTCGAGCAGCGCAGTCAGGGCCGGGTCAAGGGTCACGCCCCTGGCTTCGGACTTGTCCAGCAGGCCCTGGATGATCGCCGCCAGGTCATCGCGCTCGCGTAATGCCGGCAGACGCAGCGATACGCCGTTGACCCGGTAGTACAGGTCTTCGCGGAAGTGCTGCTCCTGCACCAGGCGCTTGAGGTCGCGGTGGGTGGCGCAGATCAGCGCCACGTCGATGTCCTGTTCTTCCCCTGCACCCAACGGGGCCACCCGCCGCTCCTGCAATACGCGCAGCAGGCGCGCCTGCAGGGCCAGCGGCATGTCGCCGATCTCATCGAGGAACAGCGTGCCGCCATGGGCCTGCATCAGTCGCCCGACCATGCCGCCCCGGCGCGAGCCGGTAAAGGCGCCCTCGCGGTAACCGAACAGTTCGGATTCGATCAGGCCTTCAGGGATTGCGGCGCAGTTGACTGCCACGAACGGTTTGTCGGCTCGCGGGCTGGCCTGGTGCAAGGCCCGGGCAACCACTTCTTTACCGGTGCCCGTCTCACCCAGCAACAACACCGGTAAGCCATTACCCAACCCTTGGCGGGCCATACGCAGGTTGCGTGCGAGCCGTGGGTCGCCACCAGCCAGAGCATCAAGTGCAGGCGACTGCTTGCTCAGCGTCGGCTTGCTGACCGGCGTGCCGCCGTTGACCCGGCCATGGCGCGGCAGCTGCAGGGCGCGGAAGTAGAACTCGCCTTTGGCCGTTTGCACGCTGCTCACCCCACCCTGCCACAGGCGTGCGATGAAGGCCGGTGAACGCTCCCCCAGCAAATCGCTGCTGCGCCGGCCCAACAGCTCATGGCGCGGCACCTGCAACAACTGGCAGGCACTGTCGTTGGCCGCCAGCACTTCGCCGTCCAGGCTCAGCGCCAGCAGGCCATGCCAGGCGCTGTTGAGGTATTGCGGGCGGCTATGGAAGGCCAACACCAATTGCTCCGGGTGGCACAAGCCAAACATCCGGCTTTCGATGTTGCCGGCCGCCAGCATGAGCGTCGACAGGCTGTCTTGTGGTTGCGCCATTACCCCTTCGCGGGTGATGTCGAGCACACCGATCACCTCGCCACGCGGGTCGCGCAGGGGTACCGAGGTGCAGGAGAACGGGCTGAGGCGGTCGAGGTAGTGTTCGCCGCAGTTGATCAAGGTCGGCCGGCCTTCTACTACGGCAGTGCCGATGGCGTTGGTGCCACGCAACGATTCGCTCCAGCAGCTGCCCGGGTGCAGGTCGCGCAGGCCTTCGCGTTGCAGCACGTGCTTCTGCCCTTCGATGGCCAGCACGTTGGCCTGGGCATCGCCGAGGATGACGATGCCGGCCTTGCCCTGGCGCGCCACCAGGTAGTCCAGTTCGGGAGTAACGGCGTCGACCAGCAGGCGGTTGCGCTCCAGCAGCACGCGCAGGTCATGGCCCTGTTCCAGGCCCAGGCCGACTTGCTCGCCTTGCAGGCAGTCCAGGCCATGGCCCAGGCTGCGGCGCCAGGAGGCGTCGATCTCCTCGCGCAGCATGCCCAGCGGCAGCTCGCCTTCACTGGCCAGTTTCAGACGGGCCTGGCGGGAATCGTGCAGCGGGTCGTGGGCGTTTGTTATGAGTTGTCGCGCCATTTTCTACTCCGGCTGTGCCCCGCAAGGTGGCGGGGAACGGGCTTGGGAATTTTCCGCAGTGTGCGGGAGAAATCCCTGGCCGTCATCAGGCTGCGGTAGAAGGTGGCATATGGTTACGTTTACGTAAAGGGATACGCAGGAGCACCGCCTTGCTCAAGATCTGCAAGCTTGCGCCATCTTTGTGGGAGCGGGCATGCCCGCGAACACCGGCAAAGCCGGTGCCACCCATCGCGTCGCCTGTTTCGCGGGCACGCCCGCTCCCACAGGTACTGCGCTAGCTGCGAATTGACGCGGTACCTGTGGGAGCGGGTTTACCCGCGAAGCGGGCCCTTAAGCTAAATCACGGCTGCAGCTTGATTTCAACAAAACCCAGGCGCCAGCCAGACACCCTGCGCCGGCCCATTCGTAGGTAAACCCGCTTCCACAGGGGCGGCGTCGCACTTGAAATTCGACAGATACTGCGCTGGCTTGGCCACCATAAAACGAATCAACCGGGCACCAGGCCGCTTCTGCAGAAACAGCGCACAACTTGTTCTTAACTCCATGGTCGCGAAGACGGCTTAAAAGCCAACCCAACAATTAAAAAACACTAAGTTACAAGTTTCAGAAAGTTCCTAATTACAACCAACAACACCGACACTCTGTTTATTTAAATCCCGCCGCAGTCCGCCTACCCTGCAAGTCCGCCCTCGCCATCAACCTTACCCCAGGCCCTCTCTGCACCAAGACTACGGCTGATACCGGAGCAGTTCTTAACAAGGAAAACACACCATGTACCGACAATCTGATCTGCGTTTCAGCTTCCAACCCTTGGCTGGCGACCTTCAATTCGAGGTGATTTCATTCGAACTCGACGAAGCCATCAGCACACCATTCCAGTTGAAGCTGGAGCTGATCAGTCACGAAGATGAAGTTGACTTCGGTCAGTTGCTGGACAAGCCGGTACTGTTCACGATCTGGCAGCACGAACGCCCACTGCGCTACGTGCACGGTGTGACAAGCAGCTTCATTCGGGGCAGGCGGCATTAACGCTTATGTCTACTGCCACAACGACCCCATAAATTTTATAGACCCCTCTGGCCATGTTCGAGGCAGGTCTCCCTCCCGACTGAATACTCCGCCCTTGAGTCCTGTAACTACTCGCCGCCCCCTTGCGTCGCCAGTTTCTACGCCTGACTGGGGCAGCGTTTTTGAGTTTACACAGGAACGTAGCCGTTCTAGATCTCCCATCACTGTGCAGGGCTCGCCAAAAACGTCCTCCGCCTCTCCTGCACCGCCACAATCAAGCTTGGCGGAGTACCCTATTAACCCAGGAAACGGCGACAGAGTCTTGGCGAAGCAGATCTTTGAAAACCTGCCCAGGGCTTCTAGGCCCCGAATCTCTTCAACATTGACTCTCTCACTAGATGAGGCCGTGGACCTAAGCTTGAAGAATACGGCTGAGTTCAACGCTTACCGTAGCGAGAGCGCGAAGAAAATCGCTATTTTTCGACAGGCCTTGATATATAGCAGATACACAAACCTAGGTATAACAAAGATTACAAACTCTATGCCAATCGAATACAATTATGCAGACATGAGAAACATATCAGCGGGATTTTCCTACTGGGTGAACCAAAATATCCGCGGCCAGTAAAACAGGCGCTTACTTATTAGCAAGCCAGCCGCCACCTCAGCGCAAATTCTGAGGTGGCGGCTGCCTTCATGAGCCTCTTTTACGGCCGCTGATTCTGGCTCAAATACTTGTCCA
The DNA here is from genome assembly GCF_002113165.1 of Pseudomonas sp. B19(2017). Taxonomy (NCBI): domain Bacteria; kingdom Pseudomonadati; phylum Pseudomonadota; class Gammaproteobacteria; order Pseudomonadales; family Pseudomonadaceae; genus Pseudomonas; species Pseudomonas sp. B19(2017). Next base: position 287,661 of record NZ_NEJR01000003.1, on the reverse strand, counting down.
CCGTAGCCTGCCCCTCCCCCGCATCTCCCGCCACCTGCCACAGCCGCCGCTCGATCCCCTGTACCAGCAAGTGCCCCACCGCCGCCTCGATCGCCGACAGCACGCACAGCTGCGCCGGCTCGTTGGTGGTGTACCCCACCTCAGCCTCCAGCAGTTTCTTGAACTCGATGAACTTGAACACCCCGGCACTGCGCCCGACCGAGTAGATGGTCTTGCTGGTCATCACGTTGGCCAGCACCTGCCCGGTGCGCACGTCCACCGCGCGCAGGTTCACGGTCACCTGGTCGACCCGGTACTCGCGGGAGATGTCTATCCCTAAGTAGCGGGCGCCTTCCCCACCGCTGCGCACGTTGGTGTCGTAGGCGATGATGCCGCCCTCCAGCATCAGGTTGGCGGCCTGCAGCGGCGGCAGCTCGCCCATGATGTTTTCCGGCACGTCGGGCTTTTTCTGCGAAGCACGGATGATCTTGCGCTCGGTCAGCAGGTTCTGCAGGCCTTCACGCTCCAGTACCACGAACCAGCCACTGGCGTTCAGGGCGTCCATCAGCATGCTGGCCGCGCCTTGGGTGACGCTGGTCGAGAACGAGCTGGCCGGGGTCGGCTTGTACTGCCCGGTCTGGTCGCGGAAGCCGTACACCACCGCCATCAACCGGCCCTTGGGCCGTGGCATGTTGATCAGGTCGTAGTAGGTCGAGGCCCGGGGGGTCAAGGTCGGGGTTTCCGAATCCTGTTCGGCGGGCATCGGTTCGCGCAGGCCACAACCGTGCAAACCCAGGGCGGTGAGGATCAGCAGCGTGCTCAGCAGACGTTTCATGGTGTTCACTCCCCAACGAAAAGCCTTCCCCCCTCAGGGGTTCAGGCCACTGACCTCAATGATCGAAATTTCTCCTGTGGCGCGATCGGTGACCTTGATACTCAAGGCCCCGGAATCGTCGATGACGTCGATGAGAAACGCATCGGTCGCCATGCTGCCGGTGTTGCCGTTACTGATGTTGTCCAGCAACTGCGACAACATCCGCGACTCCAGCTGGTTACTGAAGCGCTCAAGGGCCGTGGTGCCGGTAAAGGCCGAGGCACGGTCCTTGAGGTCTGGGTCGTCGTAGTCGTTCTGCGCCTGGGCGTTGTTCAGCAGCCAGGTGCCATTGAGCGGGTTGCCGCCAAAGGCCGGGTTGATCGGGGTGTACACCAGCTCGGTAGCCTGAGCGGCCCATGCGCCGGCCAACAGGCAAGCGGCGATGCAACAAGGTATGCGGTGCTTCATAGCTCGTCCCTCTCCAGATCGGTGGTGTCCTGCAGCAGGCGTTGCAACTTGCGTTGAATGATTTGCTGCTTGACCAGGTCGGCTGCTGCAACGGCCTCGTCCTTGAGCTCGGTGGTGTTCGGTGGCAGGAAGCGGCGGTACACCACCTCACGCTCGAATTCCACGGTGACCAGGCTGCCCCAGCGGGCATCCGGGCGTTCGCGCACCACCAGGTTGAAGTCCAGGCGGCTGGTGGCGCGCAGGCGATCGGCGAAGTAGTAGTAAAAGTCGTGGCCGATGTGCGAGATGGTGTTGTCGACGATGAAGCCCTGCATCTCGTCCTCGGCCTTGGCCGAAGTGGCCAGCACTGCCACCAGCAGCAGGCCCAGGCAGTGCACGGCCAGGCGGCTCATGGCGTGTCTCCCGGGCCGGCATGGGTCTGCACGCCACCGGCACTTTCGGTAAAGGCCTGCTCGGCGACGAACTGCCAGTCGCTGTAGTGCTCCAGCCCTTCGAAACCACTCCACTCGGCGCTGAAGCCACTGCGCTTGAACGGGGTGGCGTCGGAACGGCTGTGCACACCGGTGATGCGGCCATCGATCGAACGCAGCAGGCCCCATTCGTCACTGTTGGTGATGGGGTCGGGGTACAGCCGGCGAATGTGCCGCCTGGCCTGCGGGAAGCGGTTGTCCTGCAACAGGTCGGCCAGCTCCTGCGGATACTGGGCCAGGCCTGGCGAGGCGCGGTAGTAGCTGCGCAGGGCCTGGGCATACTGGCTGCCCACCCACAACAGCTGGCGTTCGCGGTCACGCTGGGCAGCACTGGCCCAGAGCGTACCGGTAGCGGCCAGGGCCACGCTGCTGACCGCAATCAGCAGCAACACACCGAGGTAGGTGAAGCCACCGTTGGCCTTACCATTCCGCGTACAGGCTGCCATCGCGCGCCCTCCCTGTGGCACCACTCTTGATATCGGCTACGCCGCCGGCCACGCCTTCGGGTGGTGGCAGCAGCTGCCAGGCATCGCTGCGTTCGGTGATCGGGTCGATCGGGGTGTTGCGCAGGTAACGCTGTTCCACCAGCTGCTCCAGCGAGTCCGGGTAGTGGCCGGTGTCGCCGTAGTAGTGGTCCAGCGCTTCGCGCAACACCGCCAGGCTCTGGCGCAGGGTGGCTTCGCGGGAGCTCTCCAGGCTGTTGAAGTAGCGCGGCATGGCGATGGTCATCAGCGTGGCGATGATCGCCAGCACCACCAGCAGTTCAATCAGGGTGAAGCCTTGGCGGCGTTTCATGGCTATCACCATTGCCCGTAGGGGATGTTGTTGAGGCCTTTGCCGCGGGCCTTGGAATACACGTCGAACACGTCTTCGCCTTCACGCGGGTTGTCGGGGCTGCTGTCGTAGGCGCGCAATCCCCACCCGCCTTCGTCCTCCCCTTTGGCCGCCACCAGCGGGTCGTGTGGGATGCGCCGCAGGAAGTAGAACTTGGCGCCCTTGGCACTGCGCACATCACGCACGCCATCGACCAGCACCTGCAGGTTCGGCGGGTAGCCACTGGCGTCCAGGCGCTTTTCGATGTAGCCGGCATCGAACGCTCGCTTGTAGGCGTCGATGGCGTCGCGAATCTGGTACAGCGCCTCGCGCAGCTGCTGTTCCTTGCCGCGGCGCACCACGGTTTCGGTCAGCGGCGCGGCCATGCTGGCAAGCAGACCGAGCAGTGCCAGGGTCAGCACCACCTCGATCAGGCTGAAGCCCTGCATGCGGCGCTGCGCGATCATGGCCGCGGGCTCCCTTTGGCCGGGGCGACCGCCATCTGGCTGTCCAGAACCGGTGCATCGTTGGTCGGGGCATTGCCTGGTACATCTGCTGGCGGCAGCGGCGCCATCTGCCGCACCTGCATGGCCGACTCGGTGCCGGTAGCGAACTCCATGTCTGACGGGCTCTGGTATGGCAGGTTGCGCACGATGCGCGGGGTGATCGCCAGCACCAGCTCCGACTTGCTCATGTCGTCCTTGTTGCTACCGAACAACCGGCCCAGGCCGGGGATGTCGCCAAGGCCGGGGATCTTGTTGCCACTGGCGTTGTGGTCGTTGCGCACCAGGCCGGCCAGCACCTGGGTTTCACCATCGTGCAGGCGCAGGGTGGTCTGGGCGTTGCGGGTGTCGACCTGAACCGGAATGGTGCCCTGACGCGTGGCTTCCAGCGGGGTGGCGTTGCTCACCTCCAGGGCCACCTTGATCGCCACTTCGTTGTTCAGGTGCACGGTGGGCTGCACTTCAAGCTTAAGACCCACGTCCAGGTAGGTGACGCTTTCGGTAATCACCGGGCCCTGGGTCGAGGGCACCGAGGTGGCGCTGATGATCGGTACCCGCTGGCCGATGTGGATGCGCGCCTGCTCACGGTTGCTGACGCGGATCACCGGGCTGGCCAAGGTGTTGATGTCCTTGTCCTGGGCGTTGATCTTGGCCTGCGGCGCCGGCGCGATGCTGATGCGGCTGGAGTCGATGCCCTTGAGCTGGTCGAGCACGCTCACCGGCTGGCCGTCGGAGCTCAGCACGCCGAAGGTGTTGGGCCATTGCAGGCCGAGGTCGAGGATGCGCGAGGTGGCCACCTCCATCACCTCCACTTCCAGTACCACTTCGGGGTTGGACTGGTCCTGCGACTGCAGCAGCTTTTCGGCCATGCGCACGGCATCGGGGGTGTCGCGCATGGTCAGGGTGTTGAGGCGTTCGTCGACGAACACGTCGCGGGTCTTGAGCATGGTCTTGACCATGTTCAACGCGGTGTTGGCATCGATGCTGGTCAGGTAGAAGGTACGCATGACCAGTTCCTGGTAGTCCTTGGTCTTCTGCGGCGAATCGGGGTAGATCATCAAGGTGTTTTCATTGACGATCTTCTGCCGCAGCTGGTTCTGTTCCAGCAGCAGCGCCACGGCGTCCTCGATGCGCAACTCGCGCACGAAGATGGTGGCCTTCATGTCCGGGCGCATGTCCTTGTCGAAGATGAAGTTGATGCCGGCAACCTGGGACAGCACTTCGAAGATGGTCTTCAGGTTGGCATCGCGAAACTCCAGGGTCACCGGCCGCTCCAGCTTGCTGCGCAGCTGCGGGAACGGTTGTGCGGTGCGTGCCTGGACGTTCTCGATGTCGCTGCGCAGGGCCACGCCCTTCTGGTTCTGCGGGTCCAGGCGCAGCACTTCGCGCATGTAGCGCTCGGCGCCGAACAGGTCACCCTGGCGCAGCGCCGCCTGGCCGAGCGCCACGCGCTCGTCGAGGGTGCGGATCAGCTCCAGCTGGCGGGTGCCTTCCTGGGCGCGGCGGTTGTTCGGCTCCAGGGTCAGCACCCGGCCATAGCCCATGCGGGCGCCGGCGAAGTCATGGCGGATGCGGTCGGCATCGGCCTGGGTCAGCAGCGCCTCGACCGCGGCCTGCCGGCTGTGGGCCAGGGCGATGTTCAGCTCGGTGTCACGCGGGTCCTCGCGCAGGGCTTCTTCCAGGCTGGCGATGCCGGCTTCGTACTGGCCCTCCTTCATCAGCTGTTCGCTGTCTTTGCGTACCGCGCTGGAGCCGCAGCCGGCAATCGCCACGCACAGCGCTACAAGCAGGAACGGAGCCGGTTTGCACAGCTTTGACGACTTCATGGTGCGCTCCCTACAGACAAAGTCTGCGACTGATGCAAAGGCAGGTAGACCAGGTGCAGCTCGCTAGCCGATACCCGATCCAGGCGGTAGGTGTCTTCGATCACGTCGCCCTGGCGCACGACGTAGAGTTTTTCGCCGCTCTGCAGGAAGATCTGCAGGTCGTCGCGCTCGCCCATGCGGCCGATGAACTGGAATGGCAGGTCCGGCGCGGTTGGCGCTGCGGGTGCGACCGGGGCAGCGTTCACGGGTTGTTCGGTGACCGTGGCCAGGGCCTGGGGCCTGGTCCATTGCTGGGTCGGGAACAGATCTCTTGAGGCCTGTTCCGGCCCTTTCGCGGCGGTTCGGCGCCCCGACGCGCCCGCTCCCACAGGCTCGGCAGCGCCCACAGGTCCTGTGGGAGCGGGCGAGCCCGCGAAGGGGACGACGCCGTCTTCCTGGCCGAACCAATGCCCAGGCGCCCAGGCCAGCGCTGCACTCACGCCGAGAAAGCCTGCCCAGATCGCTGCACGTTGTGTGTTCATCACGACCTCGACAGGTAAAGGGTCATGCGCAGGCGGGCGTTGAGCTCGCTGTCGCCAATGCGTTTGCGTTGCAGTTCAAGGTCTTCCAGCACCAGGGTCGGCAGCTGCTTGAGCAGGCCCTTGAGGAAGCCGCGAATCTGCGGATAGCTGCCGCGTACCGGCAGCACGATCTGGTAGCGCGCCAGCTGCGTCCTGGGATCGACGCCCAGGGCATATTCGCCACGCGCCAGGCTGATATGCTCGGCGCTGGCCAGCTGGTACAGGCGCTCGATCAGCGCGCTGGCCTGGGGCTGCCCGGGCAGTTGCTGGCGCAGGCTATCGAGGGCCTGCTGCTCGGGTTTGACGGCGATTTTCAGCTCGCCACGCCTGACCCGCTCGAGCTGCACGCTGGCGTCCGCTTCAGTGGCGCGCAGCTCGCGCAGGTTCTGCCATTGCGGCAATACCCCGGCGCACAGCACCCCCACGGCCAGCAAACCCACCGCAACCGCCGCCAGGCCGACCGGGCCGACGCGACGCAGGCGCTCCTGGAGGATCAGGCTGTTCAGCGACTCACGGGCGCGCATGGCCGGTCTCCCAAGTGGCGGTAAGGGTGAAGCGCACCGGGTGCTCGGGCTGCGCGGCCAGTACCTCGTGGTTGAGCAACGACACATCGCTGAGCTCGGCACTGGCTTCCAGGCGCTGGTGGTACTGCAGCATCGCTTCCAGGTTGCGCGCCTCGGCGGTGATGCGCAGCTGGCCTTTGCGTGCGTCGGGGGCCAGGCTGAGCAGCGCCACGTCGTCCTGCGGCTGCGCTTCGAGCATGTCGAACAGCTGCTGCCAGGGCCGTTGCAGCTGCTGCGAGACGCTTTGCATCTGCACCAGGCGCTCGGCCTGTTCGCGGCTGGCAGCGGTGCCCAGCGGTGCGACGGTAGCCGGACGACGGCCCAGTTGCTGCTCCAGGCTGTGTACGCTGGCCTCTCGTTCGACCTGCTCGGCCTGCAAACTGTGTTGCAGCAACACCAGGCCAGCGACCATGGCGCTGCCCACGGCGAGCAGCGACCAGGCCAACGGGCTGCTGCGCCGGGGCTGGAATTCCAGGTCGAGGCGGCGCATCTCAGGCCACCGCCCGCCACATGGCGCACAGCGGGTCGGCATCGGTAGCCGGCTGGCACAACTGCACCGCCGCCAGCTGCGGCACGTCGCCCCGGCCCGGGGCATGCAGGTAGACCCGTGGCAGGTGTTCGCCATACAGCTCACAGGTGCGCTCGATCAGCGCTTGCAGGGCCTGGTCACTATCGGCGCAACCTTGCGCCAGCACTTGCTGCCAGGCCCCGCCGGCAGCCAGCAGCAGCACGCTGCGGCGCGGTTCGGCCAGAACGAACAGGAAGTCTCCCTGCTCCAGCTGTGCCGCGCAGCGGTTGTAGGCAGCCATCAGGTACGGCTGCACCGAACGCAGGCTCAGGTGGCTTTCCCGGCCCAGCGCCTGCAACCGCTGCAGCAGGGCTTCGGGCAGCGCCGTGGCGATGCGTGCGGCACCGGCCGGCTCGGGCGAGAGCACGATGCGCCAGTCGTCCAGCGGCTGCCCGTAGAGGTTTTCGAAACAGGCCCGGGCGTAGGCGTCCAGCTCGCGCGGGTGGCTGATGGCATCACTCCAGGGCACCAGGCAGAAGCGGCTGTAGCGGGCCGACAGCAGCACCCGCAACTGGGCACCGCGCGCGGCATGCTCGGCCAGCAAGGTGGCCAGGGCGTCGACGGCGGCTTGCCACGCCGGTTGGGCGGTGTCGCAGGTGAAGTCGCGGCTGCCCAGCCATTGGTGGTGGTTGGCGTGCCAGCAGCCCAGGCCCACCCCTTCGGCGCCGAGTACGGCGCTGTAGCGGCAAGCACCATGTTCAGATGAATGTGACACGGTTGATCTCCTCGAGGGTGGTACGGCCATCACGGACCAGGTCCAGGGCCGAGGCCCGCAGCAGGCGCAGGCCGCGCTGGCAGGCGAGAGTCTTGATCTGCGACAGAGGGCGACGCTCGACGATCATCTGCCGCAGGTCGTCGTCCAGGTGCAGCAGTTCGGCGATGGCGCTGCGGCCGCGGTAGCCACTGCCACGGCACTGGCCGCAACCCTGGGCGCGGACGAACTTCCAGCCAGCCACACCCTCGCGGGTCAGGCCCGAGCCAAACAGGGTGTCGTCATCGTGTTCGCAGGGTGTAGCGCAGTGCGGGCAGGCCAGGCGGATCAGGCGCTGGGCCAGCACTGCATTCAGTGCAGAAACAAAGCTGTAGGGGTCGACCTGCATCTGGCTGAAGCGGCCGATCACATCGAACACGTTGTTGGCGTGGATGGTGGTGAACACCAGGTGGCCGGTGAGCGCCGACTGCACGGCGATCTGGGCGGTGTCCGGATCGCGGATTTCGCCGACCAGGATCTTGTCCGGGTCGTGGCGCAGGATCGAGCGCAGGCCGCGGGCGAACGTCAGGCCCTTCTTTTCGTTGACCGGGATCTGCAGCACGCCGGGCAGCTGATATTCGACCGGGTCCTCGATCGTGATGATCTTGTCTACGCCGTGGTTGATCTCGCTGATCATGGCGTACAGGGTGGTGGTCTTGCCGCTACCGGTAGGGCCGGTGACCAGGATCATGCCGTAGGGTTCGGCGGCCAGCCGGCGCAGGGCGCGCAGGGTTTCCTCGGCGAAGCCCAGTGCCTGCAGCTGCACGCCACTGACCCGGTCGGACAGGTCCTGTTTGTCGAGCACCCGCAGCACCGCGTCTTCGCCGAAGATGCTGGGCATGATCGATACCCGGAAGTCGATTTGCCGGTCGCCCACGGCAACCTTGAAACGGCCATCCTGGGGCACCCGTTTTTCGCCAATGTCCAGCTCGGCCATTACCTTGATGCGCGAGATCACCTGGTCGGCGAAGGCGCTGCCGCTGGCCTTGCCGGCGCCGTTGAGCACGCCGTCGATACGGTACTTGATAGTCAGGCCCTGGCCGGTCATGCCCAGGTGGATGTCGCTGGCGTGCAGCTTGAGGGCGTCGTACAGCGTGGAGTTGACCAGCTTGACCACGCGGCTCTGGTCTTCGCTGATGCTGGCCAGCGACAGACGTTGCAGCGGGTCGCTTTCGCTGCTGGCTTCGATATCGTGGTCGAGGGCGTCCACGGCGTGGAAGCTTTCTTCGTGGCGGGCCAGGAAGGTGGCCAGGTCTGCGGCGTGGGCCAGGTACAGCGGTGCGCCTTGCAGCACATCGTCGATCCAGGCCAGGCGGGCGTGGTCGAAGGGGTCTGCGAACACGCCCAGCAGTTGGCCGCCCTGCTCGATCAGCACGCACTCACGCTTCAGGCACATCGCCAGGCTGACCTTGTCGAAGCGTGGGCTGCTTGCCAGCAGGGTGTGGCTGTCCAGCACCGGGTAATGCAGGGTCAGGCCCAGGCGCTGGGTGAAGGTATCGGGGGTGTCGCAGGCCAGGCGTTCCAGGCGGGTGAGCAGGCGTTCATCGCTGGTTTGCAGGCGGGCCTGGGCCAGCAGGTCGCGGGGGTAGGCTGAGAATGGTGCTGGATGCTTCGCGGGCGTGCCCGCTCCCACAGGTTCACTGCGAACCTGAAGACCACGCGAATCCTGTGGGAGCGGGCAAGCCCGCGAAGAGGCCGGTGCAGGCGGTAGAGCGTCCCGGGTTGCATCGAATGCTTCTGGCATGGCCTGCGACTCCGCTCAGGGGCGCGTCGCAGGCTGGCTCGGCCAGGGGTGCGGGCGCCGCTATTCCCCTGTGAGCAGTTGTTCGTCGTCGGGCCCTGGGGGCTTGGCGCCATTACGGCGGCGGTCAGCCAACACCCAGCTTCCATCGTACAACTGCAGGGGGAACGATTCGTTCCTGTTCTGGCGTCGTTCGACGAACCCTTCAGCCGGGTTGTCCGTGGCCCTGCGCCGGCGCTCGATGCCCATCAGGTCGAAGACCGCACGGGCCAGTTCCACCAACGGGAACGGCTTGAACAGGACATGGCTCACACCCAGTTCGGCGGCCCGCTCACGTACTTCTACGGTGGGGTGGGCGGTAATCAGCACGAAGTGGCACTGCCTGTTCCTGCGTACGCTCTCCAGAACCTGAAAACCCTCCATGTCGGGCAAGCGGTAATCCAGCACGATCACTTGCGGTGCCAGGCTTGCAGCCTGCTCGATACCACTGGCACCGTCGTGGGCAACATGAACTTCCAGGCCTTGCGCCTGCAGGTACGCTTGCAGGTTCTGCGCAAGGGTCTGTTCGTCATCGACTACCAATACTCTGTTCACCAAGGTCGACTCCCAAGAACTGCCCGGTAACCCGGTCTGCGAAGTGCGCCCCTGTACAGGCTTGAGCAGGCTTCGTGCCAGGCGTGAATAGTCATGCTGCACCACTGTAAATCATTGATTTGCCAAAGGTATAAAGCAACACTTGGACCGCGGCAGGCAGGCGCACCCGCGGCGTTCCCCATATGCGGGGAAACTGCTGGCACCATGCCATTTCGTTATTCCCCAGTATTGGGGAAACGCCATCAGCGACCTCAGTCGGCAATCTCCACATTAGCGGACGCGCGCAAACGTTGGCGCACGGACTGACGCGCCTGCGCCTCTCGCTGCCCGATGAGCGTGGTCCTGGCCAGGACCAGGCCCTGTTCGCGTATGACCGAAGGCTTGTCACTTTGTTGCGCTCCCTGCAAGGTTTCCCGGTTGGCATCATAGAATGCCTCGACTTCGGCCTGGCTGGGCGCAGCGACCGCACTGAGCTGGGCATACACCTGCTGCGCGGCCAGCTCGCGCCGGGTGTACTCATTGTACTGTGCCCTATCGAAGCCCGCTTCCGCCAGCCGCCGTTCAAAGATTGCCGGGCTGCCAAGCGCGGCCTCGACCTCGCCCACATGCGCCGACACCTGCTCGTCGCTGATGGCTATGCCGCGGCGCTGGGCCTCCTGCCACAACAGCTCCTTGTCGATCAGCTCACCCAGCGCCTGGTCGCGCAGGCGCTGGTACAGGGTCGGGTTGCGGATGCTGGCAACCGCGCGGCCCTGGGCGTCCAGGTACTCGCTGAAATAGCGCTCCAGGCGCGCCATTTCGATCTCCACGCCATTGACCCGCGCCACCGCCATATCGGCCCAGCTTGCCTTGGCCAACACCTGCAAAAGGCACAACAACAGAACACGCATGGCAACCTCCGCTCAAGGGCTGTCCGGCAGTGGCCGGTACGGGGTAACCGCGGTGAAGCGCGGCCCGGGCAGGGCCACCGCCACCACATGGGCACCGGCCATGCCCTGGCGGCGACCGGGGCCGAAGCCCAGGGCCGGGGTCAAGCCGGTAGACACATCATGCAGGCCTTCCAGCGCGGCAATCAGCTGCTCGCGGCTGGTGTCACGGCCAGTCTGCTTCAACGCTTCGCTCAACAGGCGCAGGGCGCACAGAGTGTCGACCTGCAACGACGCCTGGCGAGCATCGAGGCCCTGGCGCTGCTGCAGGCCGGCAAGCGTCGCCAAGCCCTGCTCGGTCCAGTCCTCGGGCACATAGGGATAGGCCAGGAACACCCGTTGCGACCACGTCTCGGGCAAGCGCGCCACGGCGCCAGCCACTTGGCTCGAGGCGGCAAACAGGTAGGGCCGGCGGCCGGCGGCCTGCAACGCCGAGGCCAATTCGGCAAAGGCCTGGGCGCGGCCCAGAAAGACAATGCCCTGCCCGTCCACAGCCTGGCCAGCAAAGGCCTGGACAGCAGGTGGTGCCCAGCCCTGCTGAAGCAGGCGTTCGCGCACTTGCCCGGCCAACGCCGCTTGCTCGTTGCCGGCATACACCACACGCAGGTCGCCCGCTGCCAGGCGCAACCCCGAGCGGGCGTGGCCTGCCAGGCTCAGCAATTGCGCTGGCAAGCCGGGCAAGGGGTCGAAAATCTGTACGCTGCCGCCGCTGCGCGGGGTGCTGCCGATCAGCGGGACATTGTGTGGCGCCAGCAAGGTGGCCAGGTGCTGATCGAGCATAGGTGCCAATGGCGCGATCAGCGCAAACACCCGCTCCTGCTCCAGCAACTGCTGCAGTGCCCGTTCGCCACTGGCCGGGTCGGCGCCCGGGTCAAGGGCAACCAGTTCCAGGCGTCGCCCGTGGATGCCGCCTTGCTGGTTGAGCTGGGCCAGGCCGTCTTCCAGCACCGCACGCACCACTTGCCCGGCCTCGGCCAGCGGGCCGGATCCCGGCAGCAAGGTGCCCAGGCGCAACACGTCTTCCTCCACACCGGGGTCGCGCTCCTGGGCCAGGCGCTTGAGGTAGGCCGTGAGGTTGCGCTGGTCGGCCAGGGTCAGTTCGAAGCGTGGCATGGCCGGGTCCAGGCGATTGCCGGCCGGGTCGACACCGCGTTGAATGGCCCGGGCCAGGCTGCTGTCGGTGTAGGCCGGGTAGCGGCGGCCGTTGACCTCGCGTTCGCCCTGGCCTTGTGCCAGGCGTTGCCAGTCGAGGCTGGGCGGGCGCACACCACCTTCGGCACGGCCGCGGCCATCGTTGCCGTGGCAGCTGGCGCAGGGCAGCACGCTGGCGGGGACCGTCATGTCGCTGGCGCCGACCCGGGCTTGCAACTGTGCGTCGCTGCTGGAGACGCCCTCGCGGTAGAGGCGTTTCCCGGCTTGTTCAGTGGCGGTGAGATCGAGGGCAAAAGCTGGAGTACCGACCACCAGACCAACAAGCAGCGCCAGGATTGTGTTCAAGACTCTTCCAGCCTGTTCTGGCCTCATCGCCGGCAAGCCGGCTCCCACAGGGACAACATTACCTTCAGGGGCACTACGGTCCCTGTGGGAGCTGGCTTGCCGGCGATGAGGCCGGCAGCAACAGCACAAGGCCGCCAAGGCATTCATGATGCTCACCGCCCCGCCAAAGGCAGGGCCAGCAACTGCATGCGCTGGGCAATCGCCGCAGGCGGTGCATCCGGGCGGATCTTGCTCCAGCGCTTGCCAGCCACATCGCCGGCAATCAGCTGTGTCGAATGCTGCTCAGGGCTGGGCAGGAACTGGCCGATGCGGCCGAGCACCAGGTCGACATTGGCCTTTTCACCAGTCAGGAACAACCAGTTGGGCCCGTCCACGCCCTGCTTTTCGGCAAACGCCTTGAGCACCTGCGGGCTGTCGTTCAGCGGGTCGCTGCTGATCGACACGAAGGTCACCTGGCTGGCCAACTGCGGCCCCATGGTCTCGCGCACTTCGCGCAACTTGCGGGTAATCAGCGGGCAGGCGTCGGTGCAGTGGGTGAAGATCACGTTGAGCATCACTACCTTGTCCTTGAGCACATCGCTATAGAAGCGCAGCTCGCGGCCGTTCTGGTCCTTGAGCACAGTGTCGGTGAACCAGGTCTGGGCATCACGGGTGCCACCGCCACTGGTCATCGCCTGCTGGGCCGGCTGCGGTTCTGGCGCCTGCGGGGCATGGCCTTGATGGGCCAAGGCCACCGAGGCGAGGATCCACAGGCAGCCGCCCAGCACCAGCCAGTCAAAACCGCGCATGCTTGCGCGGCGGGAGCTTGTCTGGCTCATGGTTGCACCTCGTGATGGTCGGCAATCGCCGTGCTCTTGGCATGCACCCGGCGGGCGCCGAGGCGGTTGATTTCGTCGATCAGCACTGCCGGGTCGGTGAAGCCGTAGTAACGCGTCCAGTGCCCGCTGCGACCGTCACCTACCAGGATCAGCGGCGGGTGCTGGGTGAGGTCGGCGCTGAAGCTGCCCAGGCCCTTGAGGGTTTCGCTGATCGCATACGGCGTGCCGGTCAGCCAACTCCAGCCCGGCCCCTTCTGGAAAGCCTTGGCGTAGTCCTGCAGGCGCTTGGCGTCATCACGTTGCGGGTCGACGCTGATCGATACCAGATGAATGTCCTGCCCTACCCGACCACCCAGCTGCTGCTGGACCTTGCCCATGATCGACGACACCACCGGGCACACCGTGGTGCAGCTGGTGTAGATGAAGCCCATGACCACCAGGTGGTCGCCGACCAGGTCTTTTTCCAGGCGTACCGGCATGCCGTCCTGGTTCAGCAGCGAGACATCGGCAAAGCGCACGCTGGCCTTTTCCTGGCGCGCCGCCGGCGGCTTTGCGCCGTGGCCATCATGATCGTGGCCGCCATGGGCCAGGGCCAGGTTGCCGGCAAAAGCCAGGCTCAGGGCCAACAGTTTGCAAACATGCTTGGCGTTCATCGCAGGTTCCTCACCTCAATTTCGGAAGCGTTGGACGTTGCGGCCGGCAGGACGCGCAGGCTGGTGTAGTTTTCTTCGGCAAACCTGCGCCCCAGCGACGGCGATTGCACATGCAGGTACCAGGCGCCGGCTTCGGGCAGGTTCAGGGCCGCCTGATAGATGCCCTCGCCCACCTCCTCCAGCTGCAGGTTGCGCGGCATCGACGAAGGCGCCAGGAAGTAGCGCAGGCTCAGGTCGCTCAGGCCCAGGCGCGGCTCGCCGTCGTCACCGACGATGCGCACCCGTGCAGTAATGGCGCTGTGCTGCGACAACGGCCGGTCCAGGCCGATGAACTCGGCATGCGCGCCCTTGCGCTTGCCGGCATTCGGCGCTACGGCCACGTCGGTGCTGAAGCAGTGGATGATCTGTGGCTGGTTAAGCAGGAAGGCCACGTCGAACTTGCCGGCAGCGGGCATCTTCACTGTCGAACCGTACACCCCCGGCGCCAGCTCCCGCAGGCTGCGGTCGACGACGATGGCGGCGCGGGCCTGGTGGCCACGGTTGTTGTAGCCGGACATCGGTGCGTTCATGCCTTCGGCATAGAAGTAGGTGGTGTTGTCCACCGGGTTGACCACGAACACCGAATTGTCGTCGCGGGACACCGACAGCCCCTGCGCCAGCGGCAGCTCCCCAGCCTGGCGTGGCGCTGCCGGGCCGGCCTCGAAGCCCTGGATGATCGGCGAGCGCCCTTCGCCCAGGCTGGCCAGGTTGATCATGCTCACCTTCGGCGAAGCCAGGCCGCGTACGTAGGCATAGCCCTTGGTGAAGGTCAGCTGGTACGGTTCGGCCGCCACCGGGATCTGGTGGATCAGCTTGTCGGTACTGGCGTCGATCACCAGTGCCTGATTCTCCAGGGTATTGAGCACGATGCCGTAGCGGCCATCGCTGCTGAAACGCATCGGCCCCAGGCCCTGTTCGGCCTGGACCGTGTGGCGCAGCTGGTGGTTGTGGGCGTCGAACACGCGCACGCTGCCCTCCTCGCCATCGACCACATACACCGCCTGGGATAGCGCCGAATAGCTGACCGCCAGCGGGTGCGGGCCAACCTTGATGGTCTTGGCCAGGCGCATTTGCGGGATGTCGATGACGCTCAGGGTGCCGCTGTCGCGGTTACTGACATAGGCGTAGCGCGAATCGGCACTGAAGGCGATCTCGTGGTGCCCGCTGCCGGTGTTGAAGGTTTTCAGGGTGTCGCGCCCCGGTACATCGATCACTGTTACCCCGCCCTTGGCCGGATCGCTGCTGTTGTTGCCTACCCACAGCCGGTGCTGGTCCGGCTGCAGGGCCACGCGCAGCGGCTGGTCGCCAGCGTCCAGGTCGGCCACGCGAGTGAAGGTTTCGGTGTCGATCACCGAGACCTTGCCGCGCTCGGGAATGGATACGAACACCTGCTTGTCGTCACCGGTGGCCACCCAGTCCATAGGCCGCCCAGGCAGGTCGATACGGGCCAGGGTGCTGGTCACACCGCCCACCGATACAGTCGGGTCGATCACCGTCAGGCTGGCGTCCTTGTTCATCATCAACAGGAAGTAACTGTTCAGGTCGAGCAACGGCCGGGCGCCGATGCTGCTTTTGAGGAACAGCGCGACACGGGCCTTGCAGCTCTGGTCGCGGTCGCCCTCCGGGGCCGACTGCGTCGGGTCGATCCACGCGCCCGGGGCCATGCCCGACAGCGGCTGGCCACTGGCCTGGTCGCTGACCTTGAAACGAATGTTGGCGAAGCTGCCCTCCTGCAACTCATCCCCCGCCAGCGGCCGAGCCTCGAACTCCACGGTCACACCGTCGCGGCTGAGCCGGTGCAGGGCCTGCGGGTCGGCAGAACCCTGCAAATACTCGCGCGGATCGCACCAGAGGCTTTCATAGGCCACGCCCAGGCCGATCAGCACAGCCCCCAGTGCTACCCCCATGTACGCAAGGCGGGTCTTCTTGTTCATTTTCGCGCCCCCATTTGCCTTCACTGCGCCGGTGCCGTTGCCGGCGGCGCTTCATTGGTCACCCGCAAGATCCCCCACAGCCCCGAGAGGTTGCCGTAGGCGGCGTAGTCGCGGAACAGGTAGTCACCCGCCACCGCGTTGGCGCCGCCAGCACTGGGCAGCATGAAGCTGAAGTGCGCGGCCGGCAGCACACTCTCCTGGGCCCCGATGTACATGGCCATCGGGTTGTAGCCGAAGCGCACCGAGCCGATGCCGGGCAGGCTCAGCGGGTAGCCGTCGACGTCGTTCTTTTCGGCCTGGTAGTTGTGCAGTGGCCAGATGTGGCCGTCCAGCTGGTAGACCATGCCGCGGCTGCCACCACTGGGCATCACGATATGGTTACGCACTGGCTGGCCAGGCTTGGCGTACAGCACCGGGGTTTGCGGGTCGCCACCGACCAGTGCGTTGGCGTAGGCCATGTGGGCGTTGGGAACATCACCAAAGCCCAGGCCATTGGCGCGGCCGAACGGCGAGTCGGGGGCCATGCCAAAGCGCAGCCACAGCGGCTCGGTCTTGTAGTTGACTGCCATGTTGCCGTTGTCCTGCGGGTCACCGGCAGCGCCGTTGCCTTCGGTGTTGATGCCTTCTACCGGGCGGCCATCGGCCCAACGCATGTTCAGTGCGCGCTGCCACACCGTGACGAAGTCGCGGTAGTCTGGCTGGCCGGTAACCTTCACCGTGGCCTGGGCACGGGTAGCCGTGTCCTCGGTCCAGGTGGCGGTTTGCGGCAGGATGCTCATGGCACCTACCAGGCCTTTCTGCGGCTGCTTGATGAAGTCCGACGGGGTCAGGTTGAGGCCGCCGAACTCGATGGCGGTGGTGTTGATGTTGTCCACCGTACGGCCCAGTTGCGACACTGGCTTGCCTTCACGCTCCAGGTGGCCGGCGTAGTACTGGTAGGTGCGGGTCGGGTAGGCACCACTGGCACCAGCACGGGGGGCCACGGTCTGCACCGGGTTCAGGCCTACGTTGGCGCCGTCGGACTTGGTGATGTCGTAGGCCAGCAGTTGCGCATGCAGGCCAACGTGGCTGGACGGCCGCATCAGGTTGTTGGCAAAGGCGGTGGAGCCCTCGCTGTCGAAGCGGTCACGCTTGACCACGTTGTGCATCACCGCTGTGCTGGGCAGGTCCGGCATCACCAGCGGCAGGCGGTTTTCCAGGGTGATGCTGATGCACTCGCCGGCGTTGGCGCGCAGCACCAGCGGCTCCACGGGCACGCCCGCCTTCAGCTTGCCGGTGTTGGCGTCCAGGTCGGCCTTGCGCACGTACAGGATCGCGGTCGGGTCGTGCAGCGGCGCGCTGTGGCCACCGATGGTGAAGGGTTCCCCATCTTCGGGGTCTACCCCACTGACCAGCGGGATGGTGGTCTTGCGGCTGTTGAACACCAGAGTGCCGCCATTGGCCTTGAGCGGGCCGCCGACATGCTGGCCGACACCGGCCGGGTCGTTGATGCTGACCCCGTTGCGGTTCTCGAGAATGTCGTTGGCCAGTGCCGCGACGATCTCGTAGCTGCGCTTGACGGTGGGACGGCTGCCGATGCCGTTGGGGTTGGCCGTGGTTTTCGGGCAGATGCCGTCGAAGTTGACGGTGTTGCGCATGGACACCGGCTGCGGGTTGTTGGGCAGCGGGAACAGGTCGGCACGCTGCGCGGTGTAGTTGCGCATGATGCCCCAGATGCCGTTCCAGTAGCCCTCCAGGGCAGCATCCAGCGAATACAGGTAGTCACCGTTGCTGGCCGCCGAGCTGGAAATCAGCGACACCGGCGCCATGAAACCCAGTTGTTCGGAAATACCGATCATCTGCGATGACTTCCAGCCGGAGTTGGAGCTGTTGCCGTAGCCGGTGCCGTTCTGCAGCCACTTCACGCCATGCAATGTGACGTTGTGCTCCTCTTCATGGCCGCCGGCGTGCATGCGCAGGCGTACATTGTCACCGGAGTAGGTGCGCAGCATCGGAGTGAACGGGTCGCCCGGTTCGCTGCCGGCCGTGTTGATGTGCGGCGGGAACAGCGTGGTGCCGCCGGTGGGGCCGACCGCCGAGGTGATCGCCGACGGTGCCAGGTTGAGCGCCGGGATGGCGCGGTCGGTACGGGTTTGCAGGGCGTAGCTGAGGTCGCCGGCCAGGCCGTCGGCCTGCATGCCACGCTTGCCGTCCGGGCCGACCTTGTTCGGGTCGTACACGCGCAGGGCCAGCGGCTCGTTGCGGTAGTTGACGACGAACATGCCCGGGTCATCCACCGAGATTGCCTGCGGGCAGGGCCGGCTTGGGCAGCCCGGGTTGATGCCGCCGCGTTCCTCGACGATGGCTTCCAGCAGGTTCGACGCCTTGCCGCGCACCGGCGGGTTGATGGCGTAGCGGAAGCTGTCGGCAGTCGCCGGGTACGACTGGGCATCAGGGATGCCGTCCGGCCCGGCGCCGACGTACACACCGGCCTCGTAGGCATGCTGGAAGTCGCTGTATTCCAGGAAGAACTCGCGGTAGCTGTCGTTCTTGCCGTCGCCATCGTGGTCACCGGTCTGGATCACCGCCTGCCACGAGGTCGGGCCACCGTCCTGGCGCGTGGCCGGGTTGTACAGTTTTTCGCCGGTTTCGGCGTGGTACCAGGTGGAGCCGGCAGGTTCGGCCAGCACGGTGGCATACAGGCCCAGTTGCTGGTGGGTCGATGGGCCAAGGTGGTCGTGGGTGAAGATGGTGCCCAGGCCACGGTCGACGTTGTACACGTTCACCAGCGGGTCGGCGAACCAGCGCTGCATGGCCGTGCGTGCGCCCAGCCAGTCGGCCCGGCCGAAGCGGCCGAAGTATGGGTGCTGCCGGGCTTGCGGGCAGGCGGCGGTGCCGTCGCGGCTATCGCCCTGGGTGCAGCCGTTGTAGGCACGAATGGCTTGCACCCGCTCGACCACGCTGCCGGGCGAAAGAATGCCGTCTTCGTAGTTCCAGCCGTTGGCCGAGCCGTCGGCAGCGGTCAGGTCCCACTTGGGCAGGTGGATATGCTGGCCGATCACATCGGTCGGGGTGCGCACCTGGTAGTCGTCCATCTCGTAGATGTTCGGGATCAGGTTGGTGTGCTGGTACATGGTGCAGTCGAAGGTGTTCATGCGCATCACCAGCGGCTCTGGCGGGCGCTGCTTGGTGATCACCGGCCAGGCGTCTTCCCACAGGGCGATGATGCGGGCTTGCGGGAAGTGGTAGCCGACCTTGTTGTACACCGCGTCGAACTGGATGTTGGCGCCCTTGTAGATGCGGGGGCGGTCGGCGGTGAAGGCCGAGGCGCCACGGAAGTTCAGGCCCGACAGGTTGTCGCCGCTGAAGTACTCACCAGCCCCGGAAGACTGGGTCAGGCGCTTGCCCCGGTCATCCATGCACGGTTCGTAGAACGGCGCGCCGGCAGTCGGCAAGGCGCCGTTGGTGCGGAACGCCTTGGCCACCGGCGCGCTGCCGGGGATCAGGGCAAAGCTTGAGTGTTCGGCCAGCGCATGAAACTGCATGGCCGCCTGCTCGACATCGGTACCCTCTTCCGGCAGGTAGATCGGCTTGGCCTTGTGTACCACCTTGGTGAAATCGAGCTTGGTGGTGGTGGTTTCCGCTTCCCCGCCAGCAGATACGCCGTCCAGCGCGTGGCGCCCCAGGCCGCCGTCCCAGCCATCGACCTGGTTCGGGTCGAGGTTGGCCCAAAGTGCCTTGCCGCTTTCCTTGAGCTGGCGTGCCATGGCCGGGTCGAGCATGTCCAGTGGCGGGGTGGGTGGGCGGTTACCCACGCTGCTTTCCATGCCGCCAATCCAGAACGGATAGCCAGGGTTCTTCAAGGTGCCGTCGGCGTTGCGGTTGGCGTCGCTGCGGTCGACCAGCGCCAGCGAGCCGATGGCCTTGCGTACCGGCGCCTGGTTGGCTGGCTCGTCATCCTCGTCTTCTTCGGGCTCGCCGTCATCGTTGGCGGCAACCAGCGCTTCGGACAGCTTCGGTACCACCACCACCTTGCCTGGCATCGGCGCCATGGCTTTGCCAGGCAGCGGCACGATAGCCGGGATCGGCGTGCCGGCAACGATCTCGCCATCGGGCAGAGCCCGGGCGCCAACCGCCGGTTTGCCGCTGCGCAGGGCGAACGGGGTGCTGTGGAAGCCATTCTCGCCCTGCCCGCTCACCTCCAGGCGGGTGCCTTCCTCGAACACATCGTGTACCCGCCACATGGCCCACATACCCTGGGCAAAGTGCGGGTAGAAGTGGCAGTGATAAATCGCATCACCCGCCACCCGGTTGCGGTTGCCCGAACCGCCGTTGGCGATTTCGTAGGTGTAGCCGACCCCAGCGCCAATGCCCTGGGCATCGATGTAGTCGGAGTTGTCGTCATTGGGGTTGAACAGCCACTGGTGGCCATGCAAGTGGAAGATGTGCTGCTCATGGCCGTTGTGGGTGTTGCGGAACTTGGTGAAGTCACCGATGTAGCTGTGGTGCACGTTGGCCGGTTCCGCCGGGAACAGGGCCATGCTGGCCTTGACCCCGACGGCGCTGGCCGGTGGCACTTCACCCGGGCGGATATGCTCCAGGCCGACGTTGGCCGGCACATCCACCAGGGTACCGACGTCACCGACAGTGTGCGCACTGAGGAAGAACTCTTCATAGGCGCAGGAAAGGCAGTCATGCATCGGGCCCACGCCCAGGCGGTTGGCCACTACTTCCGCGCCCATGCCACCGGAACCGTAGTTGATCATGAACGAGTCGCGGGTGGGTTCCAGTACATGGCCCATCACCGGGTCGGCCCAGTAGCCAGGGAATGCCTGGGTGCCGGCGACCTCGTCGGCGAACTGCGAGGCGAAGTCACGGAACGCCTCCAGGCGGTTGGGCAGCGCCGGGTTGCGCTTGCCCAGGCTTTCCAGCGGGTAGGTGGATTTGGGGAAGCTGCCATCGGGGTTGGGGCCCATGACGATGGCATCGGTTTCGCTGTTGATGATCTGGTTGCCGTCGACCATGGCAATGATCGGCTTGCCGGCCTTGCCTTCGGCGATCCAGGGCTGCATTTGCGGGTAGCGGGCTTCGTAGTCGATCACCGGCTGGCCGGTGGCGGTACGGCCGGTGGTGGCCAGGCGCATTTCTTCTTCGGTGAGGGTATTGCGGTAGGTGCGGCCAAGCTTGGGCACCACCACGACCTGGCCGAACAGGCCGTTGGCAACGTTGCCCGCAGTGCCCTCGCCGCCGAAGGTGGCGGCTTTGCTGGTAGCGGCAAAAGCGCCTTCGCGTTCAGCGTACAAGGTATAGCTGCGGGTGCTGCCGGGGCTGACGAAGAAGTTGCCGTTACGCCCGGTATAGGCAGAAATGTCGGCGATGCTGTTGACCGCCTGCATGCCGTTGACCTGGAAGCCGACCATGCGTTCGGCCACCTGTTCGTCGGCGACGAAGCCTTCAGCGGCTTCATTTTCGAGCTCCGGCCCCTCTTCTGCGCCCTCGGGTTCTTCAGCTTCGATGCCGTGCTTGTTGGGGTTGGCCTGGTAGTCGAGCAGGTTGGTCAGGTTGACCGTAAGGCAGTCACCGGCGGCCACGCGCAGCACGATGGGCCGTGGGCGCTTGTCCGGGCGCAGGGTGACCTTGCCCGGTACTGCCGCCCCGCCCATGCTGAGAGGGACGTTTTTGTCGTCCACCACGTCCTCGCGCAGGGCGAACATCATGCCATTGGCGTTTTGCGCGCCAAGGCGGTTGAACATCAGTGGCTGGTCCAGCGCCACCACGTTGGCGACCAGGGTGCGCTGGCACTGAACGGCCGCCTCGCTGGTCGACGCCCAGCCGAGCAGGGCCAGAACGAGTGATGACAGGATGGGGCCTTTGAGTGGTGTAGACATGCCGCACCTCCGGGACACAGGATCTCTGCGGGGAGCTGGAGCAAGGTGTATGCCAGGAGCGGATTGCTTTTGTTTTCAGTTGGTTGCAGCGGCAAACGAAACAGGTTGGGGAGGATTCCCCAGCGGTTTTCCCCGAAACGGGGGGTGGGTTGCAGGTGCTTGTCACGAGATTTTCAGCGCCTGTGAGATCGAGCGCCGCCGGCGCGGCGCTCGATCTCACTGGCACCGACAATGTGGTGGCGAGCCCGTGGTGGCCCTAACCCAATCCCCCGCCCTGCACCTCACAATCAACAAGTCGCTACCCGTACTGGCCTCATCGCAGGCAAGCCACACACAGTTACCGCACATGGCTTGAAGCCGATGTGGTCGATGTGGGCTCACCCGCGAACACCGGTGCAGCCGGTGCCATCCATCACGTCGCTTGGTTCAAAGACCGGCCTGTGACCACTTATTACATCCCCAACACCATGTAACGCCACGAGTCGAACTTTCCTACACATTTTTCGGAAGCCGGACCAGCGACCCGGAACCCTTGCCTCGTTAGTGTCGAGTGCTTACACCCCGTGCAATTCACCACACGTGCCCGCATGCGCCAGGAGGCTGCTGCATGCCGGCGTTCACCTGCCCGATGGAATGAACAGCAGGAACACTAATGAGCGCACAACACACTCTAAGCGTTACCCCAAATAACCTCACTCCAGCCTGGATGACTCATCCCGTCACCTGGGGTACCCACCATGGATAAATGCTCCGGCGTCGTCGCCCCCACCGAGACCTTCGACCAGGACGATGTCGGCGCCAGCACCGAACTGCTGGCGCAATGGCTGACTGACCTCACCGGCCATCTGGTCAACTGGCGCACCGTCATCACCGTCGCGGAGGTATTGCCCGTCGCCGGTTCGGTATTCGCCGCCACCGACGCCATCGGGGACATCATCAGCCTTGTCCAGGGCACCCCGGAATACCGGGCCGACCTGTTCAACTGGGTTGGCCTTGGCATCAACCTGTTCGCCATTGCACCGATACCCGGCATGAGTCCCGCTCGCAAAGTGATGCGGCCGGTGTTGAAGTCCGCGAGGGCTGCCTCCAAGGACGGCATGGCCCAAGCCCTGCTGATCGCGATGGAAAACGCCCTCGCCGACGTCTGCCGGGGCGACCTGGAAAACTTCGTCAAGGAAATCGACCGGCAGTTACAAACCATCCTGGCCAGCTTTGCGCAGAAGGTCGTGGATATCTGCCAGTTCTTCACAGACCTTATCCGCTCGGCCGCAGACGGCACCGTCAAAAGCACTGCCCTGACCGTTATCTTCCCGGGGTTACGCCTGGTTGCCGAAGCCTCCGATTACGCCAAACGCAAAACCGGCTATGGCTTGAGCAGAGACCAGCTTGGCCTGGGGCCGGACCCAAAACTGCTGGCATTGCTCGAACCCATTGCGCTCAGCCTGGAAAGCCTCGGGCGAATGGCAGGCAACAAGATCGCCCAGATCGGCAACAAGGCCACCCCAGGCAGCCTGGCGGCGATCCTGGATGCGCTGAAGCTGGCCCTGAGCAAGCGCAAGCCTGTGGTGATGCGGGCCAACGTGAATGCCGACGGCAGGGTCACCCAAGTGCGGCGCGTTCACCCACAGAACGGCACCGAAGCAGCCCCGCGGCAACGCCCTGCCCGTGCCGACCCCAACTGCCGCAAAGTCGGGGTCGCCGGCGGCACAGGATGCAGCATCAGTTTTGCCCTGGGCAGCGAAACGATCAGCCACACGGACTTCGCGCTACCCGGCGTGTTTCCCATCAACTGGAACAGAACCTATCGCTCGACTCTAGGCGCCTACGACCATAGCCCGTTCGGCGCCCGCTGGATCACGCCGTTCTCCAGCCGCTTCGACCTGGCCGGAAACACGCTTGTCTATCACGGCATCGATGGCCGTAGCCAGCACTACCCCTTGCCTGATGTCAGCAAGCATCACCACGATCCGATCGAAAACCTGTGGGTCGGACGACCAGAGGCTGACAAGCTGGTGCTGGCGCGCGGGCATGTGATGCATGAGGTGTACGTGCGCGACGGTGACCAGTTCCGGCTGGAGCTGATCTCGCAGCAGGGCGGTGCATGCATGGCACTGTTCTATGAGCACCGCCATGCCGACCGTTCTGTGCTGTCCGACCTGGTGACCTACCAGTACGAAACCGCCCATCAGCACATCCACACGCAACTGGACGCTCACGGCCGGATCGTCGCCCTGTGGTTGATGCGTGATGGCCAGCCAGAGCGTCAAGTCGCTGGCTATGAATTCGATGCCCAGGGCGACCTGTGCAGTGCGCGTGACGAACATGGTGCGCAATGGACCTACCAGTACGCCCATCACCTGATCACCCGCTACACCGACCGTACGGGCCGGGGCATGAACCTTGAATGGGTCGGCGAAGGCTCCGACGCCAAGGCCATCCGCGAGTGGGCCGACGACGGCAGCCTGGATACCCGATTGAACTGGAACCCAGATATTCGCCTGACCCGCGTGACCGATGCCAACGGCAACCAGACCCAGCACTTCTACGACAGCTTGGGTTACACCTACCGCATCATCCACCCGAATGGTGACGAAGAATGGCTGTACCGTGCCAGGGACAAGAACGTTACCCAGCATGTGCATACTGATGGCACCGCTGACCACTACATCTACGACAACCGCGGCAACCTGCTGCAGCACACTCGCCCGGACTACACGACCGTCCACCACGCCTATGACGACCTGGACCAGCGTTTCAAGACCCGCGATGCCGAGGGCGGATTGTGGAAGTACGACTATGACCAGCGCGGCAATATCATCGAAACGGTCGACCCGCTGGAGAACAAGACCGAGTACACATACAACAGCGAAAACATGCTCGTAGGCATCAAAGATGCCAATGGGAGTGACAGGAAGCTGGGCTATGATCGTGATGGCCGGCTGACCAGCTACACCGACTGCTCAGGAAAGACCACGCAATGGAAATACAGCGCGCAAGGCCAATTGGCCAAGCTCATCAATGCAGCCGGTGAAGCCACCGAATATCAATACCAAGCCGGCCAACTGACCCGCGTGGTCCTGCCCGACAAAACCTCCGAGCGCTTCGAGCATGATGCCGAAGGTCGTCTGCTCAAGCACACCGATGCCCTGCACCGGCGGACAATCTGGACCTATAACGAAGCCGGTCGGCTCAAACAGCGTCGCAACGACGACGATTCCACGCTCACTTACCACTGGAACAAGCTCGGCCAACTGGTGCGTCTGCGCAACGAAAACAACGCCGAGGCCACATTCAAGTATGACGCGGTCGGCCGACTGACGCGTGAAACCGGTTTTGACCGGGAAACCACCGATTGGCTCTACGACAACGACAGCCAGTTGCCCACCCGCCGCATTGACGGTGATCGCATCACCCATTTCGAATATGACCCCATGGGAAGGTTGCTGGAGAGCAATGCCGGGCGGCGCGGTGGCAAAGCATGGGAAACCGAGAAGTTCAGCTATGACGGCAATGGCAACCTGCTGCTCGCTGTTAATAACGCCTGCAAACTGCAGTGGTTCTACGATAAGGCAGGCAACAACATCCGCGAGCACCAGCACTTCCGATACATGAAGGAACAGAAGGTCGCCGTCTTCAAGCACGAGTACGACGCTCTTAACCAACGTATCGCCACCGTACGACCTGATGGACACCGGGTCAGCTGGCTGACCTATGGCAGCGGCCACCTGCTTAGCCTCAAGTTCGATGACCGCGAGCTGCTTAGCTATCAGCGTGATGACCTGCACCGCGAAATCGGTCGTGAGCAACGCAACGGCCTGATCCAGCACCAGACCTGGAGCCCGAATGGCCAGTTGCTGGAACAGACCGTAACGCCCAGGGGCCAGTCGAAACGCTTGGCTATGCGCGATTACCAATACGACGAGTCGGGCCGTCTAGGCCACATTCGCGACCTTCAACGCGGTGACACCTACTACCGCTACGACCCTGTGGGCCGACTGCTGGAGGCAGGCGACTATCACAAGAAGGAAATTTTCGCCTTCGACCCGGCAAGCAACCTGCTCGACCCGCAAGCGCCACCCGGGCCCAATCCTCATTCCCCGCGCCGAGTGAACGACAACGTCCTGCGCAACTACTGCGGCATCCAATACAGCTATGACGAGCGCGGCAACCTGCTGGAACGGATCGAGAATGGCAAGAAAGTCGAGTTTGTCTGGGACCTCTACAACCGGCTACGGCGCTACGAAGATAACCGGCTGGTAGTCACTTTTGCCTACGACGCGTTGGGTCGGCGCCTGTACAAGAACTCCCGTTCCAAGTACCGCGACCGGCCGCAGGCGGGGCCTGTCTGGAACGAAAACGCGCGACGGGAGTTGGATGGGAGGCTGGGATGCGGCTTTACCTACTATGGCTGGGACGGCAACACCCTGGCCTTCGAATGCCGAGATCCCGATGGTACCGGGCCGATGACCCATTACATCTTCGAACCCGGAACCTTCGTGCCGATTGCACAAGCGGTGTCGAAGGCTAGCTTGGAGTTGATATCTCGACCCGTTTACCAAGCGCCCTACAACATCAATCGGGATCCAGTTTGGCAGCACAAACCCACGCCGAACCCGCTTGACGCCTTTGCCTGGTACCAGTGTGATCACCTTGGGACCCCGATGGAGCTGACCGATGAAATCGGTCAAGTGGCTTGGAGTGGTGTATACAAGGCTTGGGGGGTAGCGGAGGAGAAGCGCAGTGAGCATGCGAAGTGGGCGGATATTCGCAATCCGCTGCGCTTTCAAGGACAGTATTTTGATATCGAGACAGGGCTGCATTATAACCGGCATCGATACTATGACCCGAGTATTGGACGATTTATAGGTAAGGATCCAATTGGCTTCTCAGGCGGACTAAATGTTTACACCTATGCAGCGAACCCCATTGAATGGCTTGATCCCTTAGGGCTTATATCCAACAGAGACTTTAGGCCGACTGCAACTCTCGACAAAAAACTATCCGCATTGGAAGGTGCTCAATCCAGAGCGGTCAGAGAGAGGCATTTATTGGACGGTAGAATCAGATACTATGAGCGAGAATCTCCTGCTAGAACCCAAGGACCCACTAGAGGGCGATCACACGCCACCGAGTGGAATCCAAAAACAGGTGAAGTCAGAAGCTGGGAGGAAAGCTATGATCACTCCGGGAATGTCAACCGCATTCATCCAAAGTCAAAAAACGGAAGAGAAATGAGGCTCCCTCATTACCCTCCAACATTGGCTGACATTGAGCAAGGCTTGGCTGAGCCATCTAAAAACTGCAAGTGCGGAGATTAAGCAAATGCCCTTTGAAACAGCAGGATTGACTATTGCTAAAGACCTAGTGGAGCACCTATCAACTCGCAAATACGACGCAGTAAAATTTGCAATGTATGCGTACTCCATCTGGCTAGACTACAAACTTTATCAATCAGACGACACCCAGCTAGTGGAGATAATGGAAAAATTGCGAAGCATGGACGCAGGGGAGGAATTTGAATACTCCAAAGAGGAAATCCTAGAAATATTAAACGGATATATAAAAAATAACGAATCCAGCTAGAACCCTAACGGCGGAGCACATGCTTATTCCGGCGAATTGCTCGGCTATGTGTAACATCAACTTCACCACGCCGGTTGAGCAACAACGTTCTCCGCAGTTATTGCGGCATTCAGGGCCGCGACGATGAGCGCGGCAACTTGCTGGACCCGCGTAGTGGCCCGATCGCGACACAAGCCCGCTTCAAGAGGACCGCGCAGCCTCCGTAGGACATTTCTGAACATGAAACCAAATGCTTCAGAATGAACCCGCTTAGGAATTATCCTGCGCGCGCTGCCGAACTATCGCTGTTGTCGGGGAAACACCTCACGGATAACGTTTTCGGGTCGCTCCGGCGACCGGGTGTGAGAACCCGACGGGTAGATTTGGTAACACCGTCATGGTGGCCGTACGTGGGCAGGCTTTTGCCTGGCCGAGTCTTTGCCAATTCTCCTCGGTTTCTCACCCCACGTATGGCTGCCACCTTCAATCCGTGAGAAAGATTCTGGTGGCAGTTCCCTTACTAGAGAACTGGAACCCTGAAAACATGACAGACGAACCCAAAGTCATCCTCACCATCGGCGCAGAGCTTCCTCGAGGTCGGCAACCCGCCGATCAATCTGCTGCGGGTCCAGCCCGGCATTCCTATTGATGATGCCTACGAGCAAGTGTCGATCCTGCTGAGCTATATCAAGCACCTGCTGCGCGAAGGCGATATGGAGGACGACCACAAGTTCCTGGGCGCCGCCGATTACCTCACGGCCTTGGCCAAGGCCTTGATGAACGAAGTTGAGCTGACCAAAAATACCTTGCGCTAAAGCTCAGGGTTCTGCCTGTGCTGGCCTCATCGCCGGCAAGCCAGCGTCCACAGGTACAGCGTTGCTCTCGAGGTTGTCGCTGTACTTGAGCGGCCTTGTGTCGCGATGGGGCGCGCAGCGGCCCCAGGATCTTGGCTGCGATGCGGATATCGCTGGGGCCGCGTTGCGGCCCGATCGCGACACAAGGCCGCTCCTACAAGGGGGCTGCGCAGTCCAGGGGATTGATGTCAACCGACCAAGGCGCGTACGCAGAAGTACAGGATCGATGGCCCCATCAGGCAGCCCAACCCGGTATGGAAGGTAGCCGTCAGCGCCCCATACGGCACCAGGCGCCGGTCAGTCGCCGCCAGCCCGGCCGTCACCCCCGACACCGTCCCCGCCAACCCGCCAAACACCATCGCCGAACGCGGGTTGTCCAGCGCCAGCAGGCGCGCCGACACCGGGGTGAACACCATCACCAGGATCGCCTTGATCAACCCGGTGGCAATCGACAAGGCCATCACGTCCGAGCTGGCACCCAACGCCGCTCCGGTAACCGGCCCGACGATATAGGTGACCGCGCCCGCGCCAATGGTGGTCATGCTCACCGCGTCGCGGTAACCGAAGGTATAAGCCACCGCCGCGCCGACAATGAACGGCAGCACCGTGCCCAGCAGCAACGCCACCGCGCCGATCATGCCGGCCTTGCGAGCTTCGGTGGCCTGCACCTCGAATGCCGTGGCAACAATGGCGAAGTCACGCAGCATGGCCCCGCCCATCAGGCCGATGCCGGAAAACAGCGCCATGTCAGCCAGGCCTTTCTGGCCCCCGGTGATGGTACCGCCGACCCAGGCCAGCACCAGGCCGATGACGATGGCGATGGCCGAGCCGTGCACGCGGCCAAAGGTCAGGTACTTCGACAACAGCACCGACAGCCACATGATCCCGCCGACCACCGCAAAGGCAGTGATCAGGCCGTTGTGTTCCAGGGCATTATCAATGATCGGCCACATGTTCAGCGTCCTCCTGCAGGGGCAGCCTGCACATTGGTTTCGCGGCCCGCCTCAACCGCTGGCAGAGGCTCGCCGCGGTGGCTGCGGCTGATCAGGGCGATGGTTGCGCCGCACACCAGCACCGCGCCTATCGCCGCCAACAGCGCCACCGGCCCGCCGTGCAGGGCGGTAACCACGTTCTGCTGGGCGGCCATGGCCACCACCACCGGGATATACATGGCGCCCCAGAAGCCCACACCAAATTCGCACTCCTTGCTCATGCCGCCGTTGCGGTGCATGTACAGGCGTGCGCAGATCAGCAGGATCATGGCGATGCCGACCCCGCCCACATTGGATTTGACGCCCAGCAGCACGCCCAGGAAGTCGCCGACGATGACGCCGGCAAGCGTGCAGACGGCCAGCAGTGCCACACCATAGATGATCATTATTGTTTTCCTCGGGTAGTGTCGAAGTTGCTTGTTGTTGTTCTTCGTAAACACACTTTTCTTGCAGCTTTCGCGGTCAATGTGGGAGCGGGCGGGCCCGCGAACACGGGCAAAGCCCGTGCCACTCACCGAGGTGCCTGCTTCGCGGGCACGCCCGCTCCCACAGGGATCACCATCCGCCGCGGTGTTGCCATCATCGTTCGTCGGCCACCTCCTGGCGCAGCAGCGCATCCAGGGTGTCCCAACGGGTGCCTTCAACAGCAACCACCCTGCCCTGTTCGAACACCGGCCGGGCCAGCCCGCTGAGCACATTGCCGGGCGGCAGTTCAAGGTGCAGGCGCACGCCACGCTCATAGGCGTTGCGCAACGTGGCACGCCAGTCGACCACCCGCGCCATGTTGCCGGCCAGGTCGTCGCGCAGGCGCTGTGGGTCGAATATCGGCCGCGCGCTGCTGCCGCTGAGGTAGGTGATACGCGGTCGCCGCAACTCGACCGTGGCGAAAGCACTGGCCAGTTCGGCCGCCGGGCCATCCAGCAGCGGGCAATGCGACGGCACGCTGACCGCCAGGCGCCGGGCAACGCCCTGGCCAAGGCGGCGTGCCCTGGCGGCGAGCGCGGCCATCGCGGTATCGCTGCCGGCGATGACGATCTGGTTCTCGCTGTTGAGGTTGGCGACATACACCTCGCCGTCCGTATCGTTCAACAAGCGTTCGATACTGGCCAGGTCCAGCCCGCTGAGTGCCGTCATGCCGTACCCTTGCGGATAGGCGCGCTGCATCAGTTCGCCACGCAGGGCAACCAGGCGCACGGCATCGGCAAACTCCAGGGCATCCGCCACGACAGCAGCCGGGTAAGCCCCGATCGACAAGCCCGCCACATAGTCCGGCGCAGGGCTGCGCTGCATTAGCCAGCGCGCCCAGGCCACGCCGCTCAGCAGCAGGCACAGCTGCACGGCGCGGGTAGATTGCAAGGCTTGCTGGCTGTCCAGCGCGAGTGCTGATTGGCCGAGAGTGTCGCTGGCCTCCTCCAGAATTTGCCCGGCACCTTCAGGCAGGTACTGCAGCATGCCTACCTGCTGGGCGCCCTGGCCGGGAAAGGCAAACAGGCTACTCATGCGGCACGCTCCAGCGCTGACCATGGGTCGCTGACCAAAAGCGGGCCATGTCGCGACTTGAGTAGCACGCGGCGGGCGAAGCCAGCCCATTCACGCAAGGCGACAGCACCCGCCGGGGTTTCCAGCTGAACGTCGATACGGCACGGCGCGCAGTCGAGGATATCCAGCAGTTCTCGTGCCTGCGCGCGGGCCAGCGGTTGTGGCGTATGCAGCAGCAGGTCGAGGTCGCTGTCGGCATGTATCACGTCGATACCGGTAGCAATCTGGTACCCAACCCCGCCTGTTGGCCCCCAAGCCAGGCCGCTGGCATTCAACACCGGGGCAACCGAGGCCAAAGCCCGCAGCGCAGGCCAGGGGCTTTGCGTTTGCCAGCGCAGCGCTTCGGGGCCTTGCTGACGCTGGATATCTGCCAGCCGCATCAACGCCCCCAGGCGCTGCGCCCGGCCCTGACCACGCAGCCCGACCGCCACCCAACCTTCCTCACAGGTGGCACGGCGCACCACCACCGGCCGGCCGCTTGCCAGCACTTCCCGCGCCCATAGCGGCGCATCAGCGGGCAAGCCCGAGGCAGGCATCCCCCAGAGCAAATCGTGCGGCCTTGGCGCGTTCATCTCAAGCGCCCTGCCACTGGCGGCGCAGTTGCTCACGTACCTGGCGCGAGGCGCTGCGGTTTTCCCCTGCCAGCCGCGACGACAGATCGGTAGAGCTGCCAATGTCGCGCACCGCGTCGGCCAGGCAGGCGCGCACCTGGGCGATGTCGGCGCTGCTCGGCGCCTCGGCGTTGTCCACCGTCAAGCGGCGCCACAGCAGGCCCAGCGAGGCGTAGCTGGCCAGGTCATAGGCCATGGGTGGTACCTCGGCGGCCAGGGCTTCCAGCTGCTCGACGCTGCGCAGGGTGATCCGCGCCGCTGCCGCTTTGCCCATGGCGTGCACCATTACCCCGGCATCGTCCAGAGCGATCAGGCGCTGGGCCTGGTAGCCGTGGGCCAGAAAGGCACCCGACATGGCCTTGCCGACCAACAACCCGATCACCGGGTGCCCGGCCAGCCGCGCCTGGGCATAGGCTTGCACGGCAGCGGCCAGCGCCTGGTGAATGCCCAAAGCCTCCTCGCGGCGGCCATAGGCCTGGCTGGGTACATCGATCAGCGCAACGATGGCGCGCTTCTGGCCGTTGCGGTCAGCCTTCACCGCCTCGCTCACGGCCTTGGCCAGGCCCCAGCCCTCCAGCAGGCCGACCTCGCCCGAGCGGGCGCGAGGGAACGGGTTGTCGCCATCCGGCACCACGGCGATGAAGCGCGCCAGGCGGTTGTCCAGTTCGCCGTCTATAACCCGCAACGACGCGGGGTAGCCCGGCAAGGCTTGCCCGCCGGCCAGGCCCGGCAGCCAGTTCAAGGCACGGTTCATTTGGCTTCTCCTTGATAAAGGTCACGCACCGCAGCGGCGTCCAGTTGCGGGCAGTCACTGCCCAGCCGGGCCAGACGCTCGAGGAACCAGGCGTGCTGGCTGGCGCGGTCTGTGGAAGGTGCGTCGAGCAGTTGCAGCAAGCGGTCGCGCAAGGCTTCAATGTCGTCAGCGACATAGCCATCGACCAGCCCGCTGGCATGGCGCTGCTCGCCACCGCTCAGGCTCCAGATGAAGGGGCGGTCCTTGGCGTCGTATTCGCCGATGCCGGCCTCCTGCTCGATCACTTGCGGGCCGTTGAGGCCCAGGCGGGCTTCACGGGTGACCAGCAAGTGGCTGCATAGCCCGGCAGCGATCGACATGCCGCCGAAGCAACCCACCGAGCCTGCAATCAGGCCGATTACCGGCTGCCAGGTACGCAGTTCGACAATCGCTGCCTGGATTTCGGCAATTGCCGCCAGGCCGAGGTTGGCCTCCTGCAGGCGCACACCGCCCGTTTCCAGCAGCAACACCGCGCAGGTGGGTATGCCGTTGCGGTTGTCGTCGATGGCCAGTTCCAGGGCGCCAGCAATCTTGGCACCGCCCACCTCGCCCATGCTGCCGCCCTGGAAGGCGCCTTCGATGGCCGCTACCACAGCGTTGCGCCCGTTCAGCCGTCCCTTGGCGATGACCACGCCATCGTCGGCCTGCGGCACGATGCCCTGGCGCGGCAGCCACGGCGATATCAGCCGGTCGAACGGGCCCAGCAGCTCGCGGAAACTACCCGGGTCGAGCATGGCGCGGGCGCGCTGACGGGCGCCCAGTTCGACAAAGCTGCGGCTGCGCAGCAATCGTGCGGTGTCAGTCATGGGCAATCTCCTCGAAGCCTTGCTCCAGGCGCAGGCGCACCACGCCTGGGGTGGCGCCGAAGTCATGAATGTCGATGTTCACGGCCGGCCAGGCGCGGCCTTGGAACAGGCGCTGGAACAATTGTGCCCAGCGGGCGCCACTGCCGTTTACCGAAGTCACTACCTGAATCTGCAGGTTGCCGGCAGTGCCGGGCTCGATCAGCACTTCGAGGTCGCCGGAGCTGACACAGCCCACCAGCGTGCGGCCACGCCCAGGTTCGGCGGCGGGGAAACTGAAGGTCAGGGTTTCCATGTCACAGGCTCCCGGCTTTGTCGATGAACAGGCAGGCGGCCAGCAGATCGGCGGCGCCGCCTGGTGAGGCATTCAGGTGCAGCAGGTGCTGGTCGAGGTCACGTAGTTGGCGGCGCCCTGCCAGCGTGGCACTACCGCCTTCGGCGAGTACGGCCTGTGCACCGCGCTGGACAGCAGCCAGCCCGGCCGGGCCGCTGCGCCAGAGCACGCAGGTATCGCTGAGCACGGCCATGATCGCCAGCAAGGCGTCGAGCCGCGCGTGCGCCTCGCTGGCACCAGCGGCGCGGCTGCGCTGCAGTTGTGGCAGGCCGTGGCCGACGACGGCGGGGAAGCCTTGTTGTGCCTGTTCGCGGGCGCCGCTGGTGCCGTAGCGGAGGCTTACCTGCTGGCCGTGGCTGTCTTGCGGGGTCATGGCAGGGTCGTCGACCAGGGCGATACGCCCGGCGCGGGCGGCCAGGGTGGTGGCGTCGGTATCGGGGCCAAGAGCCCTGGACGCTACCAGCAGGCCCAGGGCCCAGATTGCGCCGCGGTGGGTGTTTACCCCGTGGGTGGCGGCCAGCATTGCGGCTTCGCCTTTGCGGCCGAGCTGGCCCAGGGTGGCGCGCAAGGGCTGGCCAATGGTGCCGATGGCCTGGGCGGCTGCGGCCATGTTGCGCAGGCATGGCCACAGGGCCAGGGCCGAGGCGTGCATCAGGGCCAGGGTCATGTC
Source organism: Pseudomonas sp. B19(2017) (assembly GCF_002113165.1). Classification (NCBI taxonomy): domain Bacteria; kingdom Pseudomonadati; phylum Pseudomonadota; class Gammaproteobacteria; order Pseudomonadales; family Pseudomonadaceae; genus Pseudomonas; species Pseudomonas sp. B19(2017). The sequence continues at coordinate 254,119 of NZ_NEJR01000003.1, read as the reverse complement.
GCGGTGGGCGCCGTTGCCGCGGCGGTCGACCAGGCCGGGTTTGGGGGACAGGTCGGCTTCGTCGATCAGGGCTTCCACGGCCAGGTCGGCCAGGTGGTCGGCCAGGTGTATTTCGGTTGCCTGTGCTGGCCTCTTCGCGGGCATGCCCGCTCCCACGGGGATGGTGCAAATTTCAAGTGCGTCACTTTTCCTGTGGGAGCGGGCGTGCCCGCGAAGAAGCTCATGCGGTTGCAAGTCGAGTGCTTTCATCACCAGCTCCTGAACCGTGCAGGCGGGTTGTAGAGGCCGCCGGACCATTCGACCAGGTCAGCGATGCTGCGCGCAGCCAGCAGTCCGCGGCTGGCGTCGGTGCGGCGGATGCCAAGGTCTTCGGGCAAGGCGACCAGGCCCTGCTGGCGCAGGCGCACGGTATCCTTGGGATCGTGCCGCAGGCCGATGGCGGTAACCCCAGCCACGGCGGCGATCATCTGCTGGCGTTCTTCCAGGCTGCGGGCCTTGTACAGGTAGGCAATGCCCTCCTCGGTCAACAGGTGGGTAACGTCGTCGCCGTAGATCATCACCGGCGCCAGCGGCATGCCGGCCTTTTTGGCCACTTCGATGGCATCAAGGGTTTCCACGAAGGTGGGCTTGCCGCCTTCCTGGTAGGTCTCGACCATCTGCACCACCAGCTTGCGGCCGCGTTCGAGCATGGTTTCCGGCACGGTCATGTCGAGCCAGGCCGGGGTGGCATGGCGCCGGCCTCGTGGGTCGTGGCCCATGTTCGGGGCACCGCCGAAGCCGGCCAGGCGGCCGCGGGTCACGGTCGAGGAATGGCCATCGCCATCCACCTGCAAGGTAGCGCCAATGAACAAGTCAACGGCGTACTGCCCGGCCAGCTGGCACATCATGCGGTTGGAGCGCAGCGAACCATCACGGCCGGTGAAGAACACATCCGGGCGCTGGGCGATGTAGTCCTCCATGCCCAGTTCGGTACCGAAGCAGTGCACGCTTTGCACCCAGCCGGTCTCGATGGCCGGGATCAGGGTCGGGTGCGGGTTGAGTGCCCAGTTGCGGCAGATCTTGCCCTTCAGGCCCAGCGACTCGCCATAGGTAGGCAGGATCAACTCGATGGCAGCGGTGTTGAAACCAATCCCATGATTCAACGACTGCACCTGGTGCTTTTCGTAGATTCCGCGAATGGCCATCATCGCCATCAGCACGTGCACCGGCTTGATATGGCGCGGGTCGCGGGTGAACAGCGGTTCTATATAGAAGGGCTGGTCGGCGACCACCACGAAATCGACCCACGACGCCGGGATATCGACCCGTGGCAGGTCATCCACGTGCTCCACCAGCTGGTTGACCTGGGCGATGACGATGCCGTCGCTGAAGGCGGCCGGCTCCACCAGTGCCGGTGTGTCTTCGGTACTGGGGCCGGTGTACAGGTTGCCGTCGCGGTCGGCCATGAAGCCGGCCACCAGGGTGACGTTGGGGATCAGGTCGACCAGCAACCGCGAGTACAGCTCGATATAGGTGTGGATGGCACCGACTTCGAGCAGGCCGTCTTCCAGCAGCTGGCCAATGCGCAGGCTCTGCGGGCCGGCGAAGGAGAAGTCGAGCTTACGGGCGATGCCCCGTTCGAACAGGTCCAGATGCTCGGCGCGGCTGACGCTGGGCATGATCATGTGCAAGTCGTGCAGGCGCCCCGGGTCGACCTTGGCCAGCGCGCGCGAGAGGAAGTCGGCCTGCTTCTGGTTGTTACCTTCGAGCACTACCCGGTCGCCAGGAGCGAGCAGCAACTCCAGGGCTTCGACGATACGCTCGGTGGGCAGCACCACGCCGTCGGCGAGGTGGCGGACCCGGTCAAGGCGGCGCTGCTTTTCGGCGCGCCGCCGCGACCATTGCGGCGGTGGGTTCCTGGTTGTTGTCATGATGACTCCACGGGTTCGCTGTCGTGGGGTCACCTTAGGGCCGGGGTGGCTGGGGGATCAATCAAGCTACTGGCACTTCCGTTACTGTCAGGTTAATGATTCAAGGGCGCTTTGGTTTTTGTTGGAGCAGCCTTGTGCTGCGAAGAGGGCCCTTACCGCCATAGAATGTCATCAGCCCTACGGCCCTTTCGCAGCACGAGGCTGCTTCTACAGGAGTGGCGATATCGCTGCACATCGCAAAAATGCAGAATCCCCCTGCAGATTTGTCGATTGTGCAAGGCAAATTCGCATGACAGGATCCTGCGATCCTCCAGCGAACTCCAGACTTCACTTGGAAAATCAATAACAAAGCAGGGAGAACGCAATGACTGCGCACGCTCATACCTCGGCTACCGACCATGTGCTGGCCGAGGTCCGCAACCAGGTCGGCCACCTGACCCTGAACCGCCCCGCCGGCCTCAATGCCCTGACCCTGGACATGGTCCGCAGCCTGCGCCAGCACCTGGACCAGTGGGCCGAAGACCCGCAAGTGCTGGCCGTGGTGCTTCGCGGCGAAGGCCCCAAGGGCTTCTGTGCCGGTGGCGACATCCGCTCGCTGCATGACAGCTTCAAAGCCGGCGACACGCTGCACGAAACCTTCTTCGTCGAGGAATACGCCCTCGACCTGGTCATCCATCGTTACCGCAAACCGGCGCTGGTGCTGATGGACGGCTTCACCCTCGGTGGCGGCATGGGCTTGGCCCAGGGTTGCGACCTGCGCGTAGTGACCGAGCGCAGCCGGCTGGGCATGCCCGAAGTTGGCATTGGCTACTTCCCGGATGTTGGCGGCAGCTACTTCCTGTCGCGTATCCCCGGCGAGCTGGGCATTTACCTGGGCGTCAGCGGCGCGCAGATCCAGGCGGCTGATGCCCTGTACTGCGGCCTGGCCGATTGGTACCTGGCTAGCGACCAGCTCGCCGCCCTCGACCAAGGCCTGGACCAGCTGAGCTTCGGCGACCACCCGCTCAAAGACCTGCAGAACTTGCTGGCCAAGCTCGGCACCCAGGTGCTGGGCGATGCACCACTGGAAAAACTGCGCCCGGTCGTCGACCACTTCTTCGCCCTGCCCGACCTGCCCGCCATCGTCGAGCAACTGCGTGCGGTCAGCATCGGCGACAGCCACGCCTGGGCGGTGGCCACCGCCGATCAGCTGGAAAGCCGCTCGCCATTGGCCATGGCGGTTACGCTGGAGATGCTGCGCCGCGGTCGCCACCTGAGTCTGGACGACTGCTTTGCCATGGAGCTGCACCTGGACCGCCAGTGGTTCCAGCACGGCGATATCATCGAAGGCGTACGCGCCCTGATCATCGACAAGGACAAGCAGCCCCGCTGGAACCCGCCGACCCTGGCCGCGCTGCAACGCCAGCGGGTCGACCAATTCTTCGAAGGCCTGTGAGCCCGGGAGTACACAGATGCAAGACCTGGAACTGAGCGAAGAACAGATCATGATCCGCGACATGGCCCGGGACTTTGCCCGTGGCGAAATCGCCCCGCATGCCCAGGCCTGGGAAAAGGCCGGCTGGATCGATGATGGCGTGGTGCGCAAGATGGGCGAACTGGGCCTGCTGGGCATGGTGGTGCCAGAAGACTTCGGCGGCAGCTACACCGACTACGTTGCCTATGCCCTGGCGGTGGAAGAAATCGCCGCCGGTTGCGGCGCCACCGGGGCGATGATGAGCATTCACAACTCGGTCGGCTGCGGCCCGCTGCTGGCCTATGGCACAGCCGAACAGCAACAGCAGTGGTTGCCGCGCCTGGCCACCGGCGAGGTGATTGGCTGCTTCTGCCTGACCGAGCCGCAAGCCGGCTCCGAGGCGCATAACCTGCGCACCCGTGCCGAGCTGGTGGATGGCCAGTGGGTGATCAACGGCGCCAAGCAGTTCGTCAGCAATGCCCGCCGTGCCGGCTTGGCGATCGTCTTTGCCGTGACCGACCCGGAGCTGGGCAAAAAGGGCCTGTCGGCGTTTCTGGTGCCTACCGACAACCCGGGCTTCAAGGTTGACCGCAGCGAGCACAAGATGGGCATCCGCGCCTCCGACACTTGCGCGGTCACCTTCGACAACTGCCGTATCCCTGCGGCCAATATGCTCGGTGAGCGTGGCAAGGGCCTGGCCATTGCCTTGTCCAACCTCGAAGGCGGCCGTATCGGCATTGCTGCCCAGGCCCTGGGCATTGCCCGCGCCGCGTTCGAGGCAGCGCTGCTTTATTCGCGCGACCGCGTGCAGTTCGGCAAGCCGATCAACGAGCACCAGAGCATCGCCAACCTGCTGGCCGACATGCAAGTGCAGGTCAATGCCGCGCGCTTGCTGATCCTGCATGCCGCACGCCTGCGCAGCGCCGGCAAGCCGTGCCTGTCGGAGGCCTCGCAGGCCAAGCTGTTCGCCTCGGAAATGGCCGAGCGGGTGTGCTCGATGGCGATCCAGGTGCATGGCGGGTATGGCTATCTTGAGGACTACCCGGTGGAGCGTTACTACCGCGATGCGCGGATTACCCAGATTTATGAAGGGTCGAGCGAGATCCAGCGCATGCTGATTGCGCGGGAGCTGAAGCACTATCCGCTGTAACTGGCTGGAATAGCGGGGCCGCTGTGCGGCCCATCGCCGGCAAGCCAGCTCCCACAGGTACTGCACCGCTCTCAGGACCTGTGATGAACCTGTGGGAGCTGGCTTGCCAGCGATAGGGCCAGTGAAGGCAGTGCAAGAAGTTGCCTCAAAAAACAGATCAGTGCTTCAACGCCAATAGCGCGAATCATCCACCACCCTGGCATGCCCCTCGAACAACGCCGGCAGTTGCTCCTTGAGGTAGTCGATCCAGGTGCGCACCTTGGCATCCAGGTAATGCCGTGACGGGTACATCGCATACAGCGCGCTCTCCCTCAGCCGATACGGCGCCAGCAGCCGGCACAAGCGCCCCTGCTCGATCGCCTGGCTGGCGGTATAGAACGGCAGCAGGCCAATACCCATGCCCAGTTCGCTGGCCACCAGCATGGCGTCGGCGACGTTGGTGGAGAAACTGTCGTTCGGCGCGATCACGCACTGGTCAACCCCTTGCGGGAACACCCAGTCACCTTCATACATCGGGTAAGCCATGCGCAGGCAGCGATGGCTGTGCAAATCTTCGGGGCGTTCCGGCACACCATAGGCCTCCAGGTACCCTGGGGCCGCGCAGGGGATGCTGAAAATGTTGCCCAGCGGCACAGCGATCAGCTGTGAATCCGGCAATGCCCCATCAACGGTAATCACCACATCATGTCCTTCGGCCAACGGGTCGGGGTTGCGCTGGGACAAGGTCAGCTCGATCACCACTTCCGGGCACAGCGCGTTGTAGCCGGCCACCAGCGGCATCAGCAACAGGCCCATGCCGTGCGGGCAATGCAAGCGCAGGCGCCCGCGCGGCGTGAGGTGCGCGCCTCGGGCTTCGCCAACCGCCTCTTCGGTCAGCAGCATGATCTGCCGCGCCCGCTCCAGAAACCGCTCGCCCGCCTCGCTCATGCGCAGGCGCCGGGTGGTGCGATGCAGCAAGCGCGTCTGCAGCTGGTTTTCCAGTTCGGCGACGATGCGCGACACCTGCGCCGCCGAAATATCCAGGGCATTGGCGGCCGCAGCAAAGCTGCCGCATTCCACCACGCGGGCGAAGGTACGCATGGCATGCAGCATGTCCATGTAGGTGTGCTCCTTGTTCGGCCTTATTCTTACGTTACAGGCAGGAATCTATCACGGCTTAGCCCATTTATTGTGTGTGACCAATGAATACATCATTAGCCATACATTGAAAAAAGGAGCCTGCCATGAAACGTTCGATCGCTGTCCTTGCCGTTGCCGCTACCCTCGCCTCGTTCGGTGCCTTGGCCGACGCTGGCAACAACCAGCCGGTCAGCAGCAGCAACTACGAATACGGCATGCCACTGGACATTGCCAAAGTCATCTCCATCACGCCAGCCAGCAACGCCGCCGACTGCCAGGTTGGCACCGCACACATGGTGTATGTCGACCATCAGGGCCAGAAACGCGAAGTCGATTACCGGGAAATGGGCAACTGCTCGCAGCAGTAAGTCAGGCCAGCGCCTCGGTGATCCAGCCAACCTGTTGCCGGAAATCGTCGACTTTCGCCTGAGGCACCGCATCGCGGGCCCGCTCGAAGTTGGCCAGGGTCTGCTGCTTCTGTCGCAGCATGCGCCGCCACTTGACCAGGAACGCCTCGCTTTTCTCTTGTAACAGCACCGGGCCGAAGTACAGCTGTTCAGCGGTGTACGCAGCCCCGCCCGGCTCGGCGACGATGATCTCGTAGTCGAAGCGGTTTTCCCGCAGCAGTTCTTCGCCGACGATCTGGTAGCCATTGCCTGCCAGCCACTGGCGCAATTCGCGCTCAGCACCGTTGGGCTGCAGCACCAAGCGCGCGACGCCGCCAAGGCGCTGTTTACCGGCCTCCAGAATCTGGCACATGGTGTCGCCACCCATGCCGCAAATGCTGACCACCGAGATACGGTCTTGTGGCTCGACCGCAGCCAGGCCGTCGGCCAGGCGCACGGTGACGCGGTCCTCCAGCCCGTTCCTGCGGACAGTGCGCTGAGCCGAAGCGTACGGCGTCTGCGCCACCTCACCCGCCACCCCTGCCTCGATCACCCCGCGTAGAATCAAGGCCACCGGCAGGAAGCCATGATCCGAGCCGATGTCAGCCAGGCGTGCGCCCTGCGGCACATGGGCAGCCACGCGCTCCAGGCGCCTGGACAAAGTCTTTTCGTTCAACGTAAACCCCTGGTTTTGCAATCGGCCGCGATTCTGACGGCGAACGCCGCGCATTTCAAACACCGGGGCACCCTCGACCCGACCAGTGTGCTCGCGTAGGCTTGCCGCTTTCCTTCCGTTGCAAGGCAATACACACCATGGCAAATGCAGACATCATCTACACCCCGGACCCGGACGCCGAGTCGATTTCCTCCGACGTCGCCGAGTACAACGGCATGCTGGTTACCACGCAGATCCCGACTCACGCCGATGGCAGCCTGGAGCTGGGCGGCATCGTCGAGCAGAGCGAATGCACCCTGCAAGCACTGAAAGTGGCGCTGGAGAAGGCCGGTAGCGGCATGGACCGGGTGCTGCACCTGACCATCTACCTCACCGACATGGCCGACCGCGCGGCGTTCAACGAGGTGTACCAGCGCTTCTTCAGCAAGCCCTGGCCGGTACGCGCCGCCGTGGGTGTCGCTGCACTGGCGTTCGAAGGCATGCGCGTGGAAGTGACCGCAATGGCTGCCAAGCGCTGATTTACCTGCAAGGGCCCTATCGCCGGCAAGCCAGCTCCCATAGAACTACACATAACTCATTGAATTAGCAGGGACACTGTGGGAGCGGCTTTAGCCGCGAACACCGGCGAAGCCGGTGCCATGCACCGCGTTGGATTCTTCGCGGCTGAAGCCGCTCCTACAGGTACGCAGACCGCTTGCGAACTCGGTTCTCTGCGCGACAGCGCAGCCCAAAGGGCTGGGGTGATCTCCCACAGGAACAGCGTATGCCTTGAAAGCTGCGCTGTACCTGTGGGAGCTGACTTGCCGGGGACAGGGCCGGTACAAGCGATACACCTCTCGGCACCCCAATGATGCCGCCAGCCCGTTTCGCCGCTACAATGCCCGCCTAAACTGTGACAGCCCGAAAATATAACGACATGTCCCTTCCAAAGAATCACCTGGAACTGCTCAGCCCTGCCCGTGATGTGGCCATTGCCCGTGAGGCGATCCTGCACGGCGCTGACGCCATCTACATCGGCGGCCCGAGCTTCGGCGCACGCCATAACGCCTGCAACGAAGTCAGCGATATCGCCGAACTGGTCGAGTTCGCCCATCGCTACCACGCACGCGTGTTCACCACCATCAACACCATCCTCCACGACAACGAGCTGGAGCCGGCACGCAAGCTGATCCACCAGCTGTACGACGCCGGTGTCGATGCGCTGATCGTGCAGGACCTGGGGGTAATGGAGCTGGACATCCCGCCGATCGAGCTGCACGCCAGTACCCAGACCGACATCCGTACCCTGGAGCGGGCCAGGTTCCTCGACCAGGCCGGCTTCTCGCAACTGGTCCTGGCCCGTGAGCTGAACCTGCAGCAAATCCGCGCCATCGCCGCCGAAACCGATGCTGCCATCGAGTTCTTCATCCATGGTGCGCTGTGCGTGGCCTTCTCCGGCCAGTGCAACATCTCCCACGCGCAGACCGGCCGCAGCGCCAACCGTGGCGACTGCTCGCAGGCCTGCCGCCTGCCCTACACCCTGAAAGACGACCAGGGCCGCGTGGTGGCGTTCGAGAAGCACCTGCTGTCGATGAAGGACAACAACCAGACCGCCAACCTGGCTGACCTGGTGGATGCCGGCGTGCGTTCGTTCAAGATCGAGGGCCGTTACAAGGACATGGGCTATGTGAAGAACATCACCGCCCACTACCGCAAAGAGCTCGATGCCATCCTTGAAGGCCGCCCACAGTATGCCCGCGCGTCCAGTGGCCGTACCGAGCACTTCTTCCTGCCTGACCCGGATAAAACCTTCCACCGCGGCAGCACCGACTACTTCGTCACCGACCGCAAGGTAGATATCGGCGCCTTTGATTCGCCAACCTTCACCGGCCTGCCGGTGGGCGTGGTGGAAAAGGTCGGCAAGCGCGACATGCAAGTGGTCACCGACGTACCGCTGACCAACGGCGACGGCCTCAATGTGCTGGTCAAGCGCGAGGTGGTTGGCTTCCGCGCCAACATCGCCGAGCCGCGAGGCGAGTTCGAAGAAGACGGCAACAAGCGCTACCGCTACCGCGTCGAGCCCAACGAAATGCCTGAGGGCCTGTACAAGCTGCGGCCCAACCACCCGCTGTCGCGCAACCTCGACCACAACTGGCAGCAGGCCCTGCAACGCACTTCGTCCGAGCGCCGGGTTGGCGTGGAATGGCACGCGGTGCTGCGCGAGCAGCGCCTGATGCTGACCCTTAGCAGTGAAGAAGGCGTGAGCGTGCAAGTGGCCCTGGACGGCCCGTTCGGCACGGCCAACAAGCCGCAGCAGGCACTGGAGCAGTTGCACGACCTGCTCGGCCAGTTGGGCACCACCATGTACCACGCGGACAGCATCCAACTGGATGCACCGCAGGCGTACTTCATCCCCAACTCGCAGCTCAAGGCCCTGCGCCGCGAAGCCATCGAGGCGCTGACTGCCGCACGGGTGCAGGCCCACCCGCGTGGCGGGCGCAAGGCCGAGACTACGCCACCACCGGTGTACCCGGAGTCACACCTGTCGTTCCTGGCCAACGTGTACAACCAGAAGGCCCGCGACTTCTACCACCGCCATGGCGTGCAGCTGATCGACGCAGCCTACGAGGCCCATGAAGAGCACGGCGAAGTACCGGTGATGATCACCAAGCACTGTTTGCGCTTCTCCTTCAACCTGTGCCCCAAGCAGGCCAAGGGCGTGACCGGCGTGCGCACCAAGGTGGCACCGATGCAGCTGATTCAGGGTGATGAGGTGCTGACACTGAAGTTCGACTGCAAGCCGTGTGAAATGCATGTGATCGGCAAGATGAAAAGCCACATCATCGACCTGCCGACCCCGGGCAGCGCGGTGGCACAGGTAGTTGGGCATATCAGCCCGGAAGACCTGCTGAAGACCATTCCGCGCGGGCCGCATTGATCGGGAGCCTGTAAGGGCCTCTTCGCGGGCGCGCCCGCTCCCACAGGAACTGCGCCATCCTCACGGTCGGTACAGTATCTATAGGAGCGCCTGTCTTTTCCGCTGCTGCTCAGCGAATCTGATGCTTGTGCAGCAGCCGGTAGAAGGTCGGCCGCGAAATACCTAGCACCTTGGCCGCCACGCTCAGGTTGTCACTGTGCCGGCTGAGCACATCACACAGCGCCTGGCGTTCGGCCCGGTGCTTGTACTCCTCCAGCGTGCCCAGCGGATGCTGCACCTGATCCAGGGGCTGCAACCCCAGGTCCTGCGCCTCGATTTGCCGGCCTTCGGCCAGCACCAGCCCGCGTCGTACCCGGTTGGCCAACTCGCGGACATTGCCCGGCCAGTCATGGCGGCCCATGGCCGCCAGGGCATGGTCACTGAACGAGCGCGGTCGGCGCCCGGTTTCCAGGCTGTAGAATTGGGCAAAGTGGCTGGCCAGCATCGACAAGTCACCATGTCGGTCGCGCAACGGCGCGGTCACTACCTGCAACACGTTCAGGCGGTAATACAGGTCTTCGCGAAAGCGCCCTTGCTCGATGGCCCTTTCCAGGTCCACATGGGTAGCCGCCAGTACCCGCACATCCACCGGGATCGGCTGGCTGCCGCCAACCCGCTCGATGTGCTTCTCCTGCAGAAAGCGCAGCAGGTTGGCCTGCAGTTCCAGCGGCAGGTCGCCGATTTCATCGAGGAACAGCGTACCGCCATGGGCCGCTTCGATGCGCCCGGCTTTGCGCTGGTGGGCACCGGTGAACGCACCCTTCTCATGGCCGAACAGCTCAGACTGAATCAGGTGCTCGGGGATTGCCCCGCAGTTGATGGCAATGAACGGCTTCTCGCTGCGTTGCGACTGGCGGTGCAGGATGCGCGCCACCAGTTCCTTGCCGGTGCCGCTTTCGCCGCGGATCAGCACCGGCGATTCGGTCGGCGCCAGCTTGCCGAGCAGCTTGCGCAATTCACGAATCGGCCGGCTTTCGCCGAGCAATTCGTGGCTCGCCTCATCGACCCTGACCGCCCCTTTGCCACGCAGGCGCGCCATGCCAAAGGCGCGGCCGAGGGTAACCTGAACCCGGGAAACGTCGAACGGCAAGGTGTGGAAGTCGAAGAACCATTCACAAACGAAATCGCCGACGGCCGGCATGCGCAACTGTTCGGCGCTGAGCACGGCAATCCATTCCGTGTTGCTGCGCGTGATCAAGTCCTTGACCCCGTCCGGGCGCCTCAGGTGCGACGCCTGCAAGCGCAACAGGCCCACATCGCAACGATGCTCCAGTGCCGCACCGAGCATGCAGCTGTCCACATCCCAGCCTGCGCTGCGCAAGCCAGGCAACAAACGGTGGCAGTCGTCGCAGGGGTCGACGATGAGCAAACGGCGTTGGGCGGCAGGCTGTTGCATGACCGATCCTTGGCGCCAGTTTTTGGTTTTCTGAAATAAAACAGCAAGTTGTGGCGCCCGATTAACAGTAGCAACGAAGTTGACGGTTCCCAGTACCGTCTGTCTGCCGAATCATTTTTTTACAATACGTGACGGGAATTTTCGCACTTTATCGACATCACATGGCGGCATGGGCAAGAACGGATTCGACCTTGGCAAAAATTTTTACAACCAATGTGTGACTCGCCCCCGGACAACGAGCATCAGTACACATAACCCCGCGCTGCACATCGCGATAACCGAGGCGACCCTGAAGCAACGCGGACTTAACCTGGATGTTTGGGACCATAGAGAGACCGAACCATGAATGCCCCGCTCCGTGTCAACGAAGCACTGCTGATTGCCGACCACGCCTTCGAACCCTTCCAGTGCGTAGCCTGGGATGCACCCAACGGTACTGGTGAACTGAGCCTGGCAGTGATCGACCGGACCAGCACCCGCATCGGCAGCAAGCAAGTGTCTTCGCGCATCTACTCCGACCCGGCCCAGTGGGCCAGCCTGATCGAGGAAGTGCGTGCCGAACTGTGCGAAAAAGGTTACGACCTGCAACCGTGGTCGATGCCGAAGTAATCTCGGCTGGCAAAACAAGTGCGTGCATTGCCACGCACTTGTACAACTTCCGGGTTGCTGTTCTGGCAACTTTTCTTATTGCGGCAGAGTGACGCACCGATACTTCATCAATCCATCAACCTGAACTGTTGCAAGTGTTGGTAATCAGCCTGAAGTTGTTGAGCCAGACGTTGCGCACGCCCCAGGCGCACCGGCGCCAGTTCCATATCCACCAGCAGAGTGGCACACGGCATCGGCTGCACGGTATTCCAGTGCTGCAGGCGACCGTCGGTAAACACCAGGCAACGTAACGCTTCTTCAGGGTGGGCCCGTTGCCGCCCCTGTAGCCAGTGCCGAGCCTGCTCCAGTGCCGCGATCAATGGCGTGCCACCACCGGCCCCCAAGGCATGCAGCCACGGTTGCAAAGCGGCCGAGGCCTTCAGGCCGTGGCGCTGCCATTGCGGCGTGCGCCCGCTGGCAGTAAGCAGGGCCAGCCGGGCACGCTGGCGGTAGGCCTGGTCGAACAGCGCCGCCAGCAGCCCTTTGGTTTGTGCCAGCGCCTGATGGCGGCGGGTCGAGGCCGAGGCATCGACGATCACCAACCACAATTCTGCGGGCCTGGCCTGGCGTTGCTGCCAGCACAGGTCCTGGCGCTGGCGTGGCCGGCCCTTGAACAGGGTCGGCAGCCAGGCCACACGACCGGCCGCAGCACTGTGCGCCCGCCCACGGCTGGCCCCGTACTGCTTGCCCGCGCCGGTTTTGGCATCCGCCCCTTTGGCAGGTGGCTGGGGGATGCTCAGGGCTTTTTTGCCCAATTCGGCACCTCGCGGCGGGCGCCGCTGGCCACGGGCTGCGCCGGCATTGCACCCCAGTCACCCTGCCCGCCTTGTTCGCCAGGGTTGCCAGCGCCTTGCGGACTGGGCGGCTGCTCAGGCTGCGACGGCGGGTTGGCCTGGGGCGTAACGCGGCGACGATGGCGCAAGGCGAACTCGGCCACTGTATCGACATCGGCTTCTTCGATCGCCACACCACCGCGCCAGGCGCAGTGGGCGCGGGCGGCGCGTAGCCAGACCAGGTCGGCGCGCAGGCCATCGACCCCTGCGGCGTAACAGCGCTCGGTGATCCAAGCCAGCGCCTGGTCATCCAGGGCAATGGCGGCCAGGGCGTGGCGCGCCGCCTGGCAGCGCTCGCGCAATTGCGCCTGGGCTTGCGCCCATTGCGCGCAGAACGCTTGCGGGTCACTGTCGAAGGCCAGGCGACGGCGGATGATCTGCTGCCGCGCCTGCGGCTCGGGCAAACCCTCCAGTGCCACATTCAAACCAAAGCGGTCGAGCAACTGCGGGCGCAGCTCGCCTTCTTCCGGGTTCATGGTGCCGATCAGTACGAAACGGGCATTGTGCCGGTGCGAAATACCATCGCGCTCGATGCGGTTGGTGCCGCTGGCTGCCACGTCGAGCAACAGATCGACCAAGGTATCGGGCAGCAAGTTGACTTCATCGACATACAGCACGCCACCGTCGGCCTGGGCCAGCACGCCCGGGGAAAACTGTGCCTTGCCCTGCCCCAGCGCGGCATCCAGGTCGAGGGTGCCGACCAGCCGTTCTTCACTGGCGCCCAGCGGCAGGGTGACGAACGGGCCCTCACCGAGCAGGTCGGCCAAGCCGCGGGCCAAGGTGCTCTTGGCCATGCCGCGTGGGCCTTCGATTAGCACACCGCCGATTTTCGGGTCGATGGCGGTCAGGCACAGCGCCAGCTTCAGGTCGTCGGCGCCGACCACGGCGGCCAGCGGAAATTGTACGGGTTCACTCATTTCAAGCCTGTTCCTCGCCGTCGAGCAGCTGCTCCTCAAGGGCTTCGCGGTAGTCGCCTGGCGCCTGCCACAGGCCGCGCTGCTGGGCCTCCAGAAGGCGTTCGGTGAGGTCGCGCAGGGCCTCGGGGTTGTGCTCACGCATGAAATCGCGGGTTGCCGGGTCGAGCACGTAGGCATCGGCCAACCCCTGGTAATGATGGTCGTCGATCAGGTGCGTGGTGGCGTCGAAGGCGAACAGGTTGTCGACCGTCGCTGCCATCTCGAAGGCGCCCTTGTAGCCGTGGCGCTTGACCCCGTCGAGCCACTTCGGATTCAACGCCCGGGCGCGGATGACCCGGTTCAGCTCTTCCTTAAGGGTGCGGATGCGCGGCCGGTCAGCCTGGCTGTGGTCGCCGTGATAGCTGGCAACGTCAGCCCCGCTCAAGGTTTCCGACGCCGCCAGCATACCGCCCTGGAACTGGTAGTAGTCGTTGGAATCGAGCAGGTCATGCTCGTGGTTGTCCTGGTTCTGCAGCACCGCCTGCACCTTGGCCAGGCGCAAGGCGAACTGGGCGCGGGCCGGGGTACCGTCGTCGCTGGCGCCATAGGCGTAACCGCCATGGTTGAGGTAGACCTCGGCCAGGTCGTGGCGGCTATGCCACAGGCGACCATCGATAGCGTTCTGCACCCCGGCACCGTAGGCACCGGGCTTGGCACCAAACACCCGCCAGCCGGCCTGGCGCGCGGCCTGTTCGGCGTCCATGCCCTGCTCCAGCAGTGCGGCCCGCTCGCTGCGCACGCGGGCGGCCAGGGGGTTGAGGTCGTCGGGTTCGTCCAGCGCGGCCACTGCCTGCACAGCGGCGTCGAACAGGCGGATCAGGTTGCCGAAGGCATCGCGGAAAAACCCGGAAACGCGCAAAGTCACGTCCACCCGTGGGCGGTCGAGTAAGCTCAGCGGCAGTATTTCGAAGTCGTCGACGCGCTGACTGCCGGTGGCCCACACCGGCCGCACGCCCATCAGCGCCATGGCCTGGGCGATGTCGTCACCGCCGGTGCGCATGGTTGCCGTACCCCACACCGACAGGCCCAGCTGGCGCAGGTGGTCACCATGGTCCTGCAAGTGGCGTTCAAGAATCAGGTTGGCCGAGGCGAAGCCAAGGCGCCAGGCCGTGGTGGTGGGCAAGTTGCGCACGTCCACGGTATAGAAGTTGCGGCCGGTGGGCAGCACGTCGAGGCGCCCACGACTAGGCGCGCCGCTGGGGCCGGCGGGCACGAAACGCCCGGCCAGCGCTGCCAGCAGGCCATTCATTTCGGCGGTGCCACAGGCGTCCAGGCTTGGTGCCACCGCATCGCGCAGGGCCTGTACAACGTCCTGCACCGGCTGCCATTCGCTCTGGTCGGGCAACTGCGCTGCGCTGCTTAACGCCTGTTCGATCACCTGCAGCGCCAAAAGCTCCAGGCGCTCGCGGGTGTCGCCACAGGTGCGCCAAGGTTCACTGCTCATGGCCTGCAGCTGGTCAGGGCGTGCGCCCTGCCACGGCTGGCCAAGTTCGCAATCGAGCGGGTCGAAGCCCGGCACCAGCGCCTTGGCCAGGGCCCGCAACAGGCTGGCATTGCCGCCACGGCCGTCGCCACGCTCGACCCGCAACAGCGCCAGCAGGGTATCCAGGCGCAGCCGCCCTTCAGGCGATTCTCCGAACACATGCAGGCCATCGCGAATCTGCGATTCCTTCAGGTCGCACAGGTAGGTGTCCAGCCGTGGCAGCCACACGGCGGCATCGTCCAGTTGCCCTTCCAGTTGCAGCTCGCGGTCGATGTGGTTGGCCTTGACCAGTTCGAGGATATCGCGCTGCAACTCGCGCGCGCGCCGCGGGTCGAGCAGCTGTGCTTCGTAGAACTCGTCGGCCAGTTGTTCCAGGTGGCGCAGCGGCCCATAGGTTTCGGCGCGGGTCAGCGGCGGCATCAGGTGGTCGATGATCACCGCCTGGGTGCGGCGCTTGGCCTGTGCGCCCTCGCCCGGGTCATTGACGATGAACGGGTAGATGTTCGGCAGCGGGCCGAGCAAGGCGTCCGGCCAGCACTGGGCCGACAGCCCTACGCCTTTGCCGGGTAGCCATTCGAGGTTGCCGTGCTTGCCAACATGGATCACCGCATCAGCTGCAAAGGCATGGCGCAGCCAGAAGTGGAACGCCAGGTAGCCGTGCGGCGGCACCAGGTCGGGGTCGTGGTACACCGCACTGGGGTCCACCTGGTAGCCGCGTGCCGGCTGGATGCCGACGAAGGTCAGGCCGAAGCGCAGGCCGGCGACCATCAACCGGCCACTGCGGTGCATCGGGTCTTGCTCGGGCGGCCCCCAGCGCTCCAGTACCGCCTGGCGGTTGCCCTCGGGCAGGCGCTCGAATGCGGCCTGGTAATCGGCCAGGCTCAGGCTCTGGGCGCAGGGGCGCTGATCGAGGTGGTCGAGGTCGTTGGTCACGCCGCCAAGCAGCTGGTGGATCAGTTGCGTGCCGCTGCCCGGCAAATCGGCCAGCGGGTAGCCTTCGGCTTGCAGGGCCTTGAGGATGTTCAGCGCGGCTGCGGGGGTATCCAGGCCGACACCATTGCCAATGCGGCCATCCCGGGTCGGGTAGTTGGCCAGCACCAGGGCCACGCGCTTCTGGGTGTTCGGCAGGCGTGCAAGCTCGACCCAGCGGCGCGCCAGTTCGGCGACGAAGTCCATGCGCTCGGGGTGGGCGCGGTAGCACACCACATCGGACTGGCTGCGTTCGCTGCGCCAGGCCATGTCCTTGAAGCTGACCGGGCGGGTGATGATGCGCCCGTCCAGCTCGGGCAAGGCAATGTGCATGGCCAGGTCGCGCGCGCCCAGGCCCTGCTCGCTGGCTTCCCAGCCGGGCTGGTTGTCTTGCGCGCAGATGGCCTGCAGCACCGGAATGTCGCGACGGAACGGGCGCAGGTTGGGGCGTTCCGGGCTGGACAGGGCAAAACCGGTGGTGTTGACCAGCACCTCGGCGCCGACCTCGTCCAGCCAGGCTTCGACCTGCTCCAGGCAGGTGCTTTCCTTGAGGCTGGCCACGGCGATCGGCAACGGGTTGAGCCCGGCGGCCTGCAGGCGCTGGCAGAACACGTCGATGAACGCGGTGTTGGCCGCCTGCAGGTGCGAGCGATAGAACAGCAGCGGCGCCACCGGCTGCTCGGGGTGCCACTGCGGGTACCAGTCCTCCAGCGCCGCGCTACCCTTCTGCGGGTGGTACACCGCCGTGCGCGGCAACGGCTGCGGCTCGTCCCAGGTATAGTCGCGGCCCAGCCATTGGTTGGCCAGGCAGTTGAACAGGTTGATGGCGTTGGCCTTGCCGCCCTGGCGCAGGTAGTGCCAGAGGCGCTCGGCCTGCGCGCCGCTGACAGTGCCCAGGCTGGTCAGCTCCGGGTCCGGGCGGTCGTCGCCCGGCACCAAAATCAGCTGCACGCCACGGGCAGCCAGCTCGACCAGTTGCTCGACACCATAGCGCCAGTAGCCAACGCCACCGTGCAGCGACACCAGAATGACCTTGGCATGGCGCAGCACTTCGTCAAAGTATAGATCGACCGAGGCGTGGTTCTGCACCTGCATCGGGTTGGCCAGGCGCAGGCTGGGGAAATCCTCGGGCAATTGCTCGGCGGTATCGGCGAGCAATGCCAGGTGCGAATCGCCGCTGCAGAGAATCACCAGCTCGGCGGGCGTCTGGCCGAGGTCGGCAATGCTGTCATCCGGCACGAAGCCGCCGGGCTGGGTCCGCAGCAGGTGCATGGGTCAGGCGCCCAGGGCCTGGCGCAGGCGCGCTTCAAGCTGGGCGGCATCGAGGTCCTGGCCGATCAGCACCAGGCGGGTGATGCGCGGCTCGTCGGCGCGCCAGGCGCGGTCGAAGTGCTTGTCGAAACGGGTCCCCACGCCTTGCACCAGCAGGCGCATCGGTTTGCCCGGGATGGCAGCGAAGCCTTTGGCACGCAGGATGCCGAACTCCACAACCAATTGGGTCAGGGCGTCGAGCAGCAGGCTTTCGTCGGCTTCCGGCAGGTCAATGGAGATGGAATCAAAGGCGTCGTGGTCATGATCGTCATGGTCGTCGCCGTCGTGGTGCGAGTCGTGGTGAGTACGGCGGCCATCGATGTGCGCCTCGGACTCGGCACCCACGCCCAGCAGTACTTCCAGTGGCAGCTTGCCGCTGCTGGCTTCGACCACTTTCACCGCTGGCGGCAGTTCTTCGGCGACTTCGGCGCGGACCTTGGCCAGGCCTTCGGCGTCGATCAGGTCGGCTTTGTTCAGCACCACCAGGTCGGCGCTGGCCAGCTGGTCGGCGAACAGCTCGTGCAGCGGCGATTCGTGGTCCAGGTTAGGGTCGAGCTTGCGCTGGGCATCGACCTGGTCCGGGTAGGCGGCGAAGGTGCCGGCAGCCACAGCCGGGCTATCGACCACGGTGATTACCGCGTCGACGGTGCAGGCATTGCGGATTTCCGGCCACTGGAAGGCTTGCACCAGAGGTTTGGGCAGGGCCAGGCCGCTGGTTTCGATGAGAATATGGTCCAGGTCGCCACGGCGTGCCACCAGCTCCCGCATTACCGGGAAGAATTCTTCCTGCACGGTGCAGCACAGGCAGCCGTTGGCCAGCTCGTAGACGCGGCCGCTGGCTTCTTCCTCGGTGCAACCGATGCTGCACTGTTTGAGGATTTCGCCATCGATGCCCAGCTCGCCGAACTCGTTGACGATCACCGCGATGCGGCGGCCCTGGGCGTTGTCGAGCATGTGGCGCAGCAAGGTAGTCTTGCCCGAGCCGAGGAAGCCGGTGACGATGGTGACGGGGAGCTTGGCCAGTGTTTTCATGTCGCATTGCCCTTGGCAGTGTGGCGCGGGCATGCAGGACGACAGCCGCGGGCCAGGTCGGCCGGGCTTGTTCGCCACCGGATCACCCCGCCCGGTTGAAAGTCGAAAACGTGACGAGGCAGGTCTCCTGGCTCGCACCGTTCCATGTGCCCGCTGGAGCAGCAGGCTGGCGGGATGACGCCTTCCCGCGCGCGGGCGCAGTGGCTGTGTCGATCCGTTGTCGGTGCTTACAGTTGCGGGGGCAGCCGCGGCTTGTACCGCGTTCCCGTCTTAGCTTCGGCCTGGCCGAAGAACCTCGAAGTGGCAAGGCTACGCAGTGGCTGGCGGGTGGTCAACCATTGCTGTCGGGCCGGCCGACAACAATTGACGCGACTGCGTTACAGTGGTGGCTTTGAGCAGCGAGGCCCACCGGTGAAACCCCTGAACAAGCGCGATATTGCACGCCTGGAGCGTGAACTGGTGGTTTGCCTGACCGAAGCCTGCGAAACAGCAAAGGCGGAAATCGTTGGTTTCAGCTGGCTTACCCACCGTCTGGCTCCCGAAGATTTTCCGGCCAGCCTGCGCATTACCTGGGTGTTCGAGCGAGAGGCCGACAAGGCCACCGCTTTGGCGGGCGACGCGAAGGTGCGCATGCTGGCGCTGACGGGCCTTGCGCTGGAGCAGGCCGGCATTCAGCTGGACCATCCGGCCTGGCATGTTCGGTTTGACAGTGAAGAGGCCTGCCAGCAGAACCACGGGGGCGACTGGAGCAAGCGCTTGATGGGGCGCTGAACCAGGGCATGCGCGCTCCTACAAGGGCCGCAGTGCATTCGCGGAATCTGTTTTCGCGCGACAACGATGCCTCTTTCCGTTAGGCTACGCATTCCACTTTCACGAGGTGTTCGTCCAATGCGCCATTGATGCCGCCGTCCCTTCGACGGCCAGTCTTCAGCCTCCGGTTCGCCCCGGAGATGTCGCGGCATTTGTGGAGTTGTGCATGACGAACACGTCGATCCTGACGCTGGACAGCGTCTCCTTGGCCTTGCCTGACGGCAGGCTGTTGTTTACCGACCTCAGCGAAACCTTCGACCAACGCCGCACCGGCCTGGTCGGGCGCAACGGCGTGGGCAAGAGCCTGCTCGGGCAGATACTTGCCGGCCAGCGCGAGCCCAGCAGGGGCCAGTGTCGGCGCCTTGGGCGCATCCATCTTCTGGACCAGCAGGTGATCGAGCACAGCACCACGGTTGCCGACCTGGCCCAGGTGGGCTCGGTGCTCGCTGCGCTGGAGCGCATCGAGCAAGGCAGCGTCGCAGCCAGTGACTTCGACACCGTTGGCGAACGCTGGGATATCCGCGAGCAATTGCAGGGGCAGCTGCAACGGCACGGCCTGGGGCAGCTTGACTGGCACCAGCCCGCCCACAGCATGAGCGGCGGTCAGGCCATGCGCGTGGCGCTGGTCGGCGCCTGGCTCAGCGAAGCGGACTACCTGATCCTCGACGAACCGAGCAATCACCTGGACAGCAACGCCCGCGCCCAGTTGCTGGGCATGATCCAGGCCTGGGACCGAGGCCTGCTGGTGATCAGCCACGACCGCAGCCTGCTGGCGCACATGCAGCGCATCGTCGAGTTGTCCAGCCTGGGTTTGCAGGCCTTCGGCGGCGACTACAGCTTCTATTCAGCACAGAAGACCAGCCAGACCGAACAGGCCCAACAGCAACTTGCCCGGCTGAAACAGGAGCAACAACGCCAGGCCCGTGAACGGCAGCGTCAGCGCGAAGACCTGGAGCGTCATCAAGCGCGGGCCGGGCGCCAGGCCAGGTGCGCCAATCAGGCCAGGATACTGCTCGACCGCCAACAGCAGCGCAGCCAGGCCACGGCAGGCAAGCAACGCCGCGATCATCGCGACGCCCGGCAGGCGCTGCAGGGCAAAGTGCGCGACGCCGCCGGCGAAGTGGAGCAGGACATTGCTATTACCCTGCATGCACCTACACCGCAGCGCCATGCAGGTCGCGAAGTATTGGCCCTGCAGGCACTGCGCCTGCCACATGGCACCCGCAAGCCGCTTGACCTACGCGTGTGCCTGGGCCAGCGGGTTGGCCTGGTCGGTGACAATGGCAGTGGCAAGTCCACATTGCTCAAACTGATGAACGGCGAGTTGACGGCATCTGCCGAGTACCTGCGCCTCAGCGGCGAAACCGCCCTGCTCGACCAGCATTGCAACTCATTGCCGGGCGACACCAGCGTGCTTGAGCACCTGCGCCAGGCCAACCCGTCGCTGGCCCAGGGCGAATTACGCAGCCGCCTGGCGCAACTGGGCCTGGATGCGGCCCGTATCGAGCTGCCCAGCAGCCTGCTTAGCGGCGGTGAGCGGATGAAGGCAGCGCTTGCCGCCGTACTGTACCGCGAGCGGCCGCTCGACCTGTTGCTGCTGGACGAACCCGGCAATCACCTGGACCTGCCATCACTAGCAGCCCTGGAGCGCATGCTCGGGCAGTTTCGCGGGGCGCTGGTGGTGGCCTCGCACGACGCGGTATTGCTGCAAAACCTGGCGCTTGACGCATACCTGCAGCTGTAACAAACGAAAAAAATGCATTGCAGGCTATCAATTCGTGACTGGCCGTTCCCGATCTGCCACGGATGTATTATGGTGGCGTGGTGCGCATATAACAGCAGCCCGAGCAATCGGGCACCTGCAAGACAATGAGGGTGTCATGAGCAACGAAAGCATTAATTGGGACAAGCTCGGTTTCGACTACATCAAGACCGACAAACGCTACCTGTCCGTATGGCGCAATGGCGAGTGGGACAAAGGCACCCTGACCGAAGACAACGTACTGCACATCAGTGAAGGCTCCACTGCCCTGCACTACGGCCAGCAGTGCTTCGAGGGCCTGAAGGCCTACCGTTGCAAGGACGGTTCGATCAACCTGTTCCGCCCGGACCAGAACGCCGCCCGCATGCAGCGCAGCTGCGCCCGCCTGCTGATGCCGCAGGTGCCGACCGATGTGTTCATCGAGGCGTGCAAGCAAGTGGTCAAGGCCAACGAGAAGTTCGTGCCGCCGCATGGCAAAGGCGCCCTCTACCTGCGTCCGTTCGTGATCGGCACCGGTGACAACATTGGCGTGCGCACCGCCCCCGAGTTCATCTTCTCGATCTTCGCCATCCCGGTTGGCTCGTACTTCAAGGGCGGCATGAAGCCGCACAACTTCCAGATTTCCAGCTTCGACCGCGCGGCCCCGCAAGGCACCGGCGCGGCCAAGGTCGGTGGCAACTACGCCGCCAGCCTGCAGCCGGGCGCGGAAGCGAAGAAAGCCAACTTCGCCGACGCCATCTACCTCGATCCGCTGACTCACACCAAGATCGAGGAAGTCGGTTCGGCCAACTTCTTCGGCATCACCGCCAACAACGAGTTCGTCACCCCGAAATCGGCCTCGGTGCTGCCAGGTATCACCCGCCTGTCGCTGATGGAACTGGCGCAATCGCGCCTGGGCCTGACCGTGATCGAAGGCGATGTGGAAATCAACAAGCTGGACCGCTTCATCGAAGCCGGCGCCTGTGGTACCGCTGCGGTGATCACCCCGATCGGCGGCATCGAGTACAACGGCAAGCTGCACGTGTTCCATGACCTGGAAAAGGTCGGCCCGGTTACCCAGAAGCTCTACAACGAGCTGACCGGTATCCAGAGCGGTGATGTTGAAGCACCGGCTGGCTGGATCGTCAAAGTTGCCTGAAGCGCTTTGACGGTTTGAAAAACGGGGCATGCCAGCGATGGCATGCCCCGTTTTCATTGGTTAAACGCTCAAGCATCATATCCATGGCTTGCCCGCGATCTGAATGCCTGCGCGGTCCCTGTGGGAGCGGGTTTACCCGCGAACACGGGCGAAGCCCGTGCCATCCACCGCAGTGCCAGTTTCGCGGGTAAACCCGCTCCCACAGGGACCGCGCAATGCTGGAGGTCATCGCTACAATGCAATACCGCGACGCTGCATCAGCAGGTGCCGGGCTTTGTCGAAGGCCCAGTTGTACAGCACGGTGTAGGGCAGGATGATCACGAAGAAGCCCAACTCCACCATGAACGCCTGCAGCAACGAAATGTCCAGCATCCACGCCGCCACCGGCAGGCACCAAGCCACCAATCCGGCTTCAAAGCCCAGACCATGCACAAACCGCGCGCGGGCCTTCCAGTGGATACGCTCGGTCTGCACATAACGATCGACCAGCGCGTTGTAGACCATGTTCCACAGCATGGCGATCACCGACAGGGTCACCGCCAGCGCCCCCGCCGTCGCCAGCGATTTGCCCATGATCCAGGACAACAGCGGCGCGCACAGCAGCACGGCGAACACTTCATAACCGACGGCGTGAACCAGGCGTTCGGTGAAAGACACGTTTTTCATTGCACATTCCATCCATTGCGTGAGTCGTGCTTCCTATTTTCTTTGACAGAACCGATACTCGCCAAATAGCTCCCATCGGTTTTATCAATACAATGCGCTACTCACCCGAAGCCCTGGTCGCCTTTGTCGAAGCCGCATCGCTGGGTTCGTTTTCCGCTGCGGCGCGCAAGCTGCGCAAAAGCCAGTCCACCATCAGCATTGCCATCGCCAATTTCGAGGCCGATGTGGGTTGCCCACTGTTCGACCGTGGCGGCCGCCACCCCGCGCTGAACGAGGCTGGGCGGCAGGTGCTGAGCCATGTCGAGGCAATTCTCGATGCCAGCGCCCAGCTCGATGCCCTGGCCGTCAGGCTGGCGGAAAACGTCGAGGCGCTGGTCTCGGTAGTGATGTCGGACAGTTACAGCGTGACCTTCCAGGGCGCGGTGATGGCCCGCTTCGCCCAGCACTACCCGCATACCGAGCTGCGCTGCGGCCCGTCCGAAGATGCCGATGTGATCGAACTGATCCAGCAGGGCCTGGCACACATCGGCATTCTTGCCACGCAGCCCGGCTACCCCGCAGACGTTGCCGTGGCACGCCTGCCCGAGCAGGCCGAGTTTGGCGTGTATGTGGCCAGCGGGCACCCGTTGGCGGCTTTGCCCAAGGTGCAGGCGCAGCATCTGGAAACCGTCCGGCAGCTGTATATAAAGACCTATGCTCCAAGCTTGCACCAGGGTCGTGGCCAGGCCTGGTCGGCACCGGACTACCTCACCCTGCTGGAATTCGCCGTGCGCGGGTTCGGCTGGGCCGAACTGCCCAGGGCACTGGTGGCACGGTTTGGCAGTGGCTTGGTGGAATTGCAGGTGGCTGGGTACCCGCGACTGGTTGATATGGATGTGGTCTGGTCCAGCCGGCGCGCACTGGGGCCGGCTGGGCAGTGGCTGGTAGAGCGGATGTTGGGGCAATAGACCGTCATTGCTTGCCGGATCGCACAGGGTCAATCCCCTGCAGGCACATCCACCACCTTCCAGCTGTCATCCGGGTCGAACCGTTTCATCTCCTTGGCAAGCTTGTCCCCGTGGGGGCCGAGGTCTTTTTCGAACACCTCACCGTCATGGCTGATCATGAAGCTCATCACCCCGGTGTCATTGTACCTGGCCGGCCAGGCAACCATGGCGAAGCCGCGACTCATCTGGTTGCCGATCAGGTAGCTGTAGGCACCGCCGGGGGCAGATGGGCCTTGCGCGTCAAGGATGCGGAAGTGGTAGCCATACCAGGCGTCGCCGACCATGTCCTGGCCGAACAACGGGCCCAGCGGGCTGACCTGCCCATCGTCATCCCAGTACAGCCCGTCATGCTTGCCGGGCTCGCTGAAAATCTTCTGCGCGTACTCCAGCGCACCGTTGCCGTTGTGGTCCTGGGTGGCGTACTCCATCTGCGCATCGTGATAGGCCAGCATCGACTGCATGGCACCCAGTTCGTTGCGACCAATGCGCCGGGCGCGGATTTCGGCGCTGCCGTCCTTGAGGTCGAAACGCCAGCCCTGGCTACCTTTGCTCAACGGTATGGGCAGCGTCCAGTGATCACTCCCTACCGCGAGAATGGCCTTGTTCGCCCCCGACATGTCGATGCTGTGCTGTGCGCGGTACTGCTCCAGGAATGTGTCCACATCACTGCGTTGCACGCCGCCACGCGGTATGTAGGTACGCCAGTCATCACCCAGCAATTGAGCCAGGCGGGCTTCATCCGGTTGCGCCTGGCCCAGTGCCGCAACAAAGGCTTCCACGGCCTTCTCTGGCGTCGGGAATGCCTCCTGCGCAGCGGCCAGGGTTGACCAGGCGATACCGGCGGTGAAAAGCAGTGCTGCTAGCGATTGACGGTTCATCGACGGCCACCTCCGCCACGGCGTGCGGGCGCACTGGGCCGGGAAATCTGGTGCCCGGCAGCACGCGATGCGCTCGGGCGCTGGGCGAACGACTGGCTGGTACGGCCACGGCTGGCCTGCGCACTGGTGCGCGAGGGCGAACGCACGCCGGCGAAGGCGTTGTTACGCGCCCGGCCGGCGGTGTTGGCGGGCCGGTTTTGCGCCAGTTGCCGCCCCTGGCCTTCGCCCTGCCTGCGCTGGTTCACCTGGTTGTTCTGCTGCCTGGCCTGGGTAGTGCGGGTGTCCTGGCGGCGGTCGGTTGCCCTCGGGTTGTCGCTGCGGGGCTGCATGCGGTTGCCGACCGTATTGCCCGCCTGCGCCTCGCGCATCTGCTGGCGTGCCTGGCGGTTGCTGGTGGCCGGCCGTTCGATGCCGGCCCGGTCCATCGACGCCCGGGCCTTGTCCCGCGCCTGGGCGCGCTGGGCGTCGTCACCACGGAAGGCAGTTCGCTGGGTGGCGCCATCCAGCTGGCGACCGTATTGCTGGCGGCTGCGGGAGTCGCGGTACGGCACGCCGTCGCGGTTGGCGGCGTTGTGCTGCCATTTGTTCTGGTTGTTGGTGATGCGGTTGTTGGCGTTGATGTTGTTGTAGCGGTTGACGTCGATGTCGATGTCGTTGTTGCCCCAGTCACAGTCGCCCCACAGCGAGGCGACGATCGCCACGCCAGTACCGAAGGCGAGGCCCGCCACCAGCGCGGAACCAGGGTAGTACATGGGCGGTGGCGGGTAATATGCCGGCGGCGAGGCCGGGTACGCCCAGGTGCCGTAGGTGGTGGTCGGGTTGTAGCTGGGCACGTAAACCACTTGCGGGTCAGCCGGCTCGATGATGATGGTGGTGGGCGGGCTACTGGCAGTGACCACCTGGGTGCTGCTGCCTTTGGCTGGTGGTGCTGGTGCTGGCGCTGTTTGCACGGTCACGTTCTGGTACTGGTTGCTCTTCAGGTTGCCGGCGGCCTGGGCCTGGTGACGCAGGCGCTGCACCCCGCCCATGACATCGTCGGGCTGCGCGAGGAAGGCGTCGCCCAGGCGCTGCACCCAGACCGGGTCCTGACCCAGGGTTGCCAACACCTGCGGGAAGGCCACCAGCGCTTGTACGCTAGGGTCCCAAGGCTGGTTCGCCACCTTCTTGACGGCATCGTCACCAGTGGCCTTGGGGTTGGCCTTGGACCAGGTCACCGCTTCGCTCACTTGCCCCGGATAAGTGGAAGCCATCAATACCTGTGCCAGCAGCGCATCGGGGTACAGCGCGATGGGCGCGAGCATCTGGTCCAGTTGCTCCTGGGTGAACACAGGGTCCTTGGCCGCGACCGTGTCGGCTTGTGGTGCCGGGTCGGGGGCAGGAACGTCTTCTGCCAGCACCAAGCCGGGCGTGGCGCCAAGATACAGGATGACCGACAGGACCGCTGACAACGGGATGCGCATCGCTTCTCTCCATGAGACCTGACCGCGTGGGTTAAGGGTAGCAATGGCGCTGCTTTTGGCCAGATGCGCGGGCGCAAACTTTTCGCGCTCTAAAGGTGGGGGTGGTTGCTGCTTTTGAATCTATATCAGGGCTGGGCTGAGATCTGTAATTGACTGTACCGGCCCTTTCGCGGGCACGCCCGCTCCCACCGGTACTCCACAATGTTCAGGCCTGTGGTGATCCTGTGGGAGCGGGCGTGCCCGCGAAGAGGCCGGCATGCACAAGACCGCATCCAGAAGGAGCCCACCCCGATGAACACGCCCCGCCTCATCGCCGCCATCATGCTAGCCGTGCTCTGCACCTCGGCCTGGGCAGCCACCGACCGCGCCGAACGGCGCCGCGAGGCCCGTGATGTGCGGCAGGAAACCCGCCAGGATGCACGGCAGACCAAACAGGACTGCCGCCACGCCGACCAGCAAAGCAACGCCGGCTGCCGGCAGGACAAACGCCATACCAAACAGCAAGGCCGTGAGCGCGCCCGCGACATTAAATACTGAACGGGCGATGCTCAGCCGCCCAGGGCGATGATCGCCATGATCAGCGCTGCCCCGACCGCGGCCAGGACCACGCCGGTCAACAAAGTACGGCCACCGGAATAGCGTGCCAGCAGCCAGCCCGCAAGGAAGAGCATGGCCAGGGCGACCAGGTTCGACACGCGGATGGCCGTGCCTGTGGTCTCGATCAGCAGGAATGGAATTACCATCGGGAAGGTTGCCACCACCACCAACAGGAAAGTGGCCAGGGCTGCCTTGAAATCATCCACCCCCAGGCGCACCGGCAGCGGGCGGCCAGCATCACGCAGCATCCGCCCGCGCATCATCTCAAGGCCGTCTTCATCCAGTGCCAGGCCAATGCGCGCTGGCAGCGCATCGGCAATCAGCCTGCGCCCCTGGGTGACATCAGCGGCTTGCAGGCGGGCCAGCAAGGTTCGGCTGCGGGTACGCTCGGTCCAGGTACGCAGCAAATAGATGACCGCATCGGCCAGGCCCCAGGCCAGGTTGCAGCCGAACGCGGCAATCAGCATCAGCCGGGCCTCTTCGCGCCCTGCCGTGGCCACGCTCAGCGAGCCGATGAAGGTCATCGCCATCAACAGGCCGAAGATGA
Organism: Pseudomonas sp. B19(2017); assembly: GCF_002113165.1. Taxonomy (NCBI): domain Bacteria; kingdom Pseudomonadati; phylum Pseudomonadota; class Gammaproteobacteria; order Pseudomonadales; family Pseudomonadaceae; genus Pseudomonas; species Pseudomonas sp. B19(2017). Next base: position 226,997 of record NZ_NEJR01000003.1, on the reverse strand, counting down.
CTTCGGTGATCCGGTCGATCGGTTCCAGCACGCCCCATTTGCGCGGTTGCTCGTCTTGCCCCATCGCACCCTCCCGGTTCCCCTGGAACCATCGATAGTCACTATCGAGAATGGCAATTTCTGCCGAACAACCTGGCCGAATAACCTAGCTCCATCGACTCGCCGCCCACGACCCTGGCCCCTGGAGCTACCTGATGAACAACCTGGCCCGCCTGCTGTCCGCCACCCTTGCCGTTTTGGCCATCGCCATCATGAGCGGCTGTGCCAGCCACCCCGAACTGCGCCCTTACACCGCTGAAGAAACCCGGCAACTGCAACTGGAAGCGCTGCAGCGCCGTGGCCTGTCACTGGACGACTACGAGCAGCAACGGCGAGTAATCCAGCGGGCCGGCAACCTGCCTGTGGTAACCGAAACCACCGACGCTGACCGGTCGACCAAAAGCTGACTGAAATCGCCAGTCGGGCTACCAGCTGAGGTTGATACATTATAGTCAGGCAAACGTTGCAGGCCCCGACAGTCACGCCCTGCAACGCCCTTCACCCGTTTAACGGCGCGGCGCCAGCGCCAGGGCGATACCGCCGAGCACCACCACGCACGCCACCAGCAAGCGCAACGACAATGGCTCGCCGATCAGGCCGACCCCACCCAACGCCGCAATCACCGGGACGCTGAGCTGCATGGTCGCTGCCTGCTGCGCGCTGACTTGCCTGACCACGCCGTACCACACGGCATAGCCCGCCCCCGAGGCCAGCACGCCGGAGCCCAACGCATACAGCAAACCGGGCGGGGTCAGGTGCAAGCCGGCACCCAGTAACAGCATCGGTACCAGCAGCACCAGGCAAGGCAGGCTCCGGGCGAAATTGCCGGCAGTATCGGCCAGCGGTCTGGGTGAACCTTTGCCCAGCAGCGTGTATACGCCCCAGGCTACGCCGGACAAGGCCATGAGCAAGGCACTGGCAAAGGGTGGCGCCGAGGTACCAGGCAACAGCAGCACCAGCAGGCCGGCAAAGGCGATCAACATACCCAGCAGCATCCGCGCGGTGATGCGTTCGCCCTTGTACCAGGCGAATCCGAACATGGTGATCTGCACCGCGCCGAACAGCAGCAACGCACCCGCGCCTGCACCTAGTTGCAGGTATGCCGCAGAAAACAGGAACGCATACAGGAACAAGGCCAGGCCGCCGCGCCAGCTGCCCCCCATGGGGCCCGCGGGTTTACGCAGGCGGAGCAACAGCAGCAGGAACAGTGCACCACTGGCCAGGCGCACCACAGTGAAGGATGCCGGGTCGATGGCCCCGTCCTTCAGCGCCAGCCGGCAGAACACCGAGTTGGCAGCGAAGGCCACCAGGCTGAAAAGTGCAGGCCAGACCCAGGCCCGGGCCTTGCGGTCGGCGAGCGCGGTGGTGCCGGTGCTCATGGTGTGGTCACCTCTGAGATCAATTGTTGTCATGGCGGCCATGCTGCCAGGCCTGCACCGATATACAACAGAGTGATTGTCTGGCGCCACCACCGAATGGCTTCACCTATACCGCTGCCACCGCCTCTATCTCCACCAGCATGCCGTCCAGCGCCAGCCGGGGTACCGGTATCAGCGTGCAGGTCGGTTTCATGGAGGAGCCCCAGGCCTTGTCAGCCTCGATTACCCACTCACGCAGGCGCGTTTCAGAATGCTCGACGATCAGCAGGGTCAATTTGAACACCTGGGCCAGGCTGGCGCCTTTCGAGGCCAGGGCAATCTCCAGGTTGGCCAGCGCCTGGCGCGCCTGCTCGGCAAACAGCGGCGACAGCTGCCCGTCGCGGTCTTCCCCGCCCTGGCCGGCGATGAACAGCAGACGGCCGCCGGCATGTACCTCGGCGACATGGGAATAGGCATTGCCGCTGGGGTCGTACAGGCCTTCAGGATTGCTCAGCTGGAACACGCTTGAGTGGTTCATGGGACACCCTCGATAAGTTGAAGAGCGAGGGAGTATCGGACCTTGAGTTAACTTTAGGTCAAGCGAGAGAGAGACGGCTCCCGCGTAGCGCGGCACCGCAGCGTAGGACGTTTCGCACAGCGCACCCGCTTGCATGAACCACGCGTCTGTATGCGCAGTGGCCATCAGGCGCTAGATTGCGAGGCCCGGCATGGAGGCCTGCATGCAACAAGGAAAACACCATGAGCAAACACGAATTTCTACTCGCCTACACGATCAAGCCACGTGACCCGCAGCGGGACGACTACGATGCGGCACAGGCGCGCCAGCACCTGCGCGAGAACATCGGGCTGGACACCGTGGAACACATCGAAACCACCCTGCTCGGGCTGGTCCAACTCGACAGCATTTCAACGTCTGACAAGGCCCTCGAAGCCGAGAGGCTTGTCCGTGAACGCATCCACGAAGAGCTCAAGGGCCTGCGGGTTTTGTCGAAAGTGAAGTTCTACGGTTGCCTGATGGTCGACGGCCTGGGGTCAGCAATCCGCTTCGACATTGTCTAGCGAATGAGCGGCATCAGGCCAACAGCCTGATGCCGCACCCCGTCATTTTTGCTGCAGCACCGCCCTGCCCTTCACCGCCCGAGGCCCGCGCCAGGCCCAGAACAGCAAGCCGGGGAATGGCGCGTAGACCACGAAGACGATCCATAGCATCTTGCGCTCGGCGCGCCTGTCACTGCCGATGATGTGCCAGATGGCCCAGATTTCCAGCAGAATCACAAAGGCCGCGACGATGATCCAGATCGTTCCGATTTCCATGAGCGCTCTCCCATTTGGCATGTAATGGGTTGGGTTGCAGAAGCGGCCCAGGGTTCAGATTGATTTGGCTGGCGGCATGGCAACGCGACCCATTACAGGAGCGGCTCTCAATGCCGTGGTGCTGTCTCCAGCGCCGACTTCAACGCCGGCGCATCGGCAAAAGCCTTTTGGCTCACCAGCTTGCCCTGCTCCAGTTGCAACCACTGCACCTGGCCATCCTGCCCGGGATAACGGCTGGCCACCCGCCCGTCGCGATCGAGCAGCACCCGGTAGGTGTAATCGCGCATGGCGGGGATGGCGAACAGCTTGCTGATCAGCGCCGGCATGCGCTGGATGTCGGCAACGAACACCGCATCGCGCGCTTCCAGGTACCCCTTGGGCTGTTCGGCCAACGCAGCCTTCACCAGCTTGGCACCGTCCATGTCGCGTGCCACCAGCAGAATGTGCGTACCGGCGTCGAGGCTGTAAGCCTGGTCGTATTGGTCCAGCAACGTCCACGGGGCGAGTTTTTCGCCCGGTTCCAGGGCATTGGCCAGTACTGGCATCAGGCAAAGCAACAGGGCAGCGGCGTATTTCATCAAGGGTATCCTCAGTGACGGGAGCATCAGCATAGCGGCAATGTGCCAAACCAGGCAGGTTGCCTGAACACGACCTGGAATACGCCATGGCCACCCGGGAGATTGTCTTTCCCCCGGCCACCCGCCACACTCTCCAGGCCAGCCAGGAAGCGGAGTCCAGAGTGCCCACGCCACGCCAGTTCAGCAAGAAGACCAGCACCAGCAACATGCTGCGGCTAAAGTCCACCAGCGCCAATGCCCAGGCCCCTTATCGGGTCGACTTCGTATTGCTCGAACACTTTTCGATGGCCAGTTTCACCGTGGCCATGGACGTCCTGGTCACGGCCAACCTGCTGCGCGCCGACAGCTTCCGGTTCACGCCGCTGTCGCTCGAAGGCGACCGTGTGCTCAGTGACCTGGGGCTGGAGCTGGTGGCCACCGACTTGTCCGCCGAAGCACTGAAGGACCTGGACCTGCTGGTGATCTGCGGCGGCTTGCGCACGCCATTGAAGTACCCGGAGCTTGACCGGCTGCTGGACGATTGCGCGGGCCACGGCATGGCCCTGGGCGGGTTGTGGAATGGCGCGTGGTTCCTCGGCCGCGCCGGGGTACTGGACGACTATGGCTGCAGTATCCACCCCGAGCAGCGTGCCAGCCTGTCCGAGCGCAGCCCGCAAACGCGGATTACCCCGGCCAGCTTCACCCTCGATCGCGACCGCCTCAGCGCTGCCAGCCCCAATGGCGCCATGGAGCTGATGCTTGGCCTGGTGCGCCGGTTGTATGGCGACGGCCTGGCCGAGGGCGTCGAGGAAATCCTGTCGTTCTCTGGTGCCCGCTACCGCCAGGTCGGCCCGGGCGCGAAGAAGTCCATGAGCCTGCACTTGCGCACCATCGTCGAACTGATGGAGAACAACCTCGAGGAAACCCTCAGCCTCGACCAGCTGGCCGCCTACAGCGGGCGTTCGCGCCGGCAGATCGACCGCCTGTTCCAGGCCCAGCTGGGCACCTCGCCACGGCGTTACTACATGGAGCTGCGCATCACCAAGAGCCGCCGGCTGTTGCAGTATTCCGACCTGTCGGTGATGGAGGTGGCAGTGGCCTGCGGGTTTGTTTCGGTTTCGCACTTCAGCAAGTGCTATGCGGCCTACTTTGGCTACCCGCCGTCGCGTGAGCAGCGGTTGGGCGAGTGAGCATCAAGGCTTCATTCATGTGTCGCCTGGGCCGGCCCTTTCGCGGGTAAACCCGCTCCCACAGGTACTGTGCAAATCTTTGGGACAGCGGTGATCCTGTGGGAGCGGGTTTACCCGCGAAGGGGCCGGCCCAGGCAATAGAAAACGTTCAGGGGCGGCGCTCGATCTGGATATACCGCAACACCGCATCACAAATCATCGCTTTGTGCCGCAACTTGACCTGCTCATCGGACAGGTCGATCTGGAAGATCTCGCCAAAGGTGTGGCGGTTCGACACCCGGTAGAAGCAGAACGAGCTCATCAGCATGTGCAGGTCGATGACCTCGATGCCGGCGCGGAACACACCTTCCTGCACCCCACGGCGCAAGGTATTGCCCAAGGCCTCGAGCACCAGGCTGCTCATTTCGCGAATGGCCGGCGACTGCTTGACGTACTCGCCATAGTGAATGTTTTCGGTGCAGATGATCCGCACGAAATCGACGTTGCGGTCATGGTGGTCGAAGGTGAATTCCACCAGGCGGCGGATTGCCTGCTCAGCCGGCAGCGACTCCAGGTCCAGGCTTTGCTCGGTCTTGCGGATATCGCCGTACAGCTTGACCAGGCACTCGCAGTACAGCTGCTCCTTGCTGCCGAAGTAGTAGTAGATCATGCGCTTGGAGGTGGCGGTGCGCTCGGCGATGGCGTCGACGCGAGCACCGGCCAGCCCTTGCTGGACGAACTCGTTGATGGCGGCCTGGAGGATGTCCTCGCGGGTTTTCTCGGGGTTGTTCTTGCGCGTTCTACGCACCCCTTCGGTTTCAGGCTGACCAAGGCCGATTACGGAATCACTCATACCCACTCACAGGCTGTTTATTGGAATGACGGGATTATCCGCGAGCATGGCGATGCAGGGAAGCTCGCAGTTGGTCGGCGCCTGGTTCCTCGAAGAAGCCCGCGAGCCCGTGATAAAACAAATGGATATAAAAATAACAAAATAATCTAACAAACATGCATATAAAAAATTGAAAGCCAAACGCCACCTCCTTAGTCTGGGCACATCGTTTCTTACCCGACTCAAGGAGCAATGCCCATGCCCGCCCGTGCCTTCTCCCCGCTGCGCCGCCTGTTGATCGGCGGCTTGCTGGCCAGTGTCGCCAGTACCCTGCTGCCCTGGTCACAAGCCCTGGCCGACGAAGCCAAGACCCTGCGTATCGGCTATCAGAAATTCAACAGCATCAACATCCTCAAAGGCAGCGGTGCCCTGGAGAAGGCACTGGCGCCGCAAGGCGTGAAAGTCAGCTGGCACGAGTTCGCCGCCGGCCCGCAACTCCTCGAAGCCCTGAGCACCGGCGCCATCGACCTCGGCCATGCTGCCGACGCACCCTCGGTATTCGCCCAGGCTGCAGGCAAACCGGTGGTGTACCTGGCCGCCGAGCAGCCCTACCCACGCGGCATCGGCCTGGTGGTGCGCGAGCAGGACCACCTGGCCAGCGTGCAGGACCTCAAGGGCAAGCGCGTGGCCACCGGCCGCGGCTGGAACGCCCAATACCTGCTGGCCGTGGCCCTGGAACAGGCCGGCCTCAGCTACCAGGACATCACCCCGGCCTACGTCAACAACGCCGCCGATGCCGTGGCCGCCCTGCAATCGGGCAGCGTCCAGGCCGTTACCCTGTGGGACCCGTTCCTCGCCGCCGCAGAAAGCCAGCCGGGCCTGAAGAACCTGCGCGACGGCAGCGGCCTGTCCAACAACCGCACCTTCTACCTGTCCACCGCGACCTTCGCCGACCAGCACCGCGCGTTGCTGAAGACCTTCTTCACCGAACTGGGCAAGGTCAGCCAATGGGCCAATGCCAAGCCTGCGGAAGTCGCCACGCTGCTGGCTCCGCAACTGGGGATAGACGCCAGTGTGCTGCAAGTGGCCAGCGAGCGGCGCAACTACAATGCCGTGGCCATTACCCCGCAGATCGTTGCAGAGCAACAGAAGCTGGCCGATACCTTCCAGGGCCTGGGCCTGATTCCACGCAAGCTGCAGGTGGCCGACGCGGTCTACCCGGCTTCCGTGTTGCCTTGAGCGGAGCGCCCCCATGCCTCGCCCGATCCGCTTCAACGCCTTCAGCATGAATGCCGCCAGCCACCAGTCCCCCGGGCTGTGGCGTCACCCGCGCAACACCAGCGTGGCCTTCAACCGCCTGGGCTACTGGACCGACCTGGCCCGCCTGCTCGAGCGCGGCCTGTTCGATGCCCTGTTCATCGCCGACGTGCTGGGCATCTACGACGTCTACCAGGGCAGCCCCGAAGCCGCCCTGCGCGGTGGCGTGCAGGTGCCGGTCAACGACCCGCTGCTACTGGTGCCGGCGATGGCCGGGGTGACCGAGCATCTGGGCTTCGGTGTCACGTTCTCGCTCACCTACGAACATCCCTACCCGTTCGCCCGGCGCATGTCCACGCTGGACCACCTGAGCAATGGCCGGGTCGGCTGGAACATTGTCACCGGCTACCTCGACAGCGCCGCGCGCAACTTGGGCCTGGCGCACCAGCTGGGCCACGACCAGCGCTATGACCTGGCCGAGGAATACCTGCAGGTGCTGTACAAGTTATGGGAGAAAAGCTGGGACGACGACGCCGTGCTGCTGGAGCGTGACAGCGGGCGCTATATCGAACCCTCCCGAGTGCACCCCATCAACCATGTGGGCGAGCACTTCCAGGTGCCAGGCATGCACCTGTGCCAACCTTCGCCGCAACGCACGCCGGTGCTGTTCCAGGCCGGTGCTTCGGCACGCGGCCAGCAGTTCGCGGCGCGGCACGCCGAATGCGTGTTCATCAGCGGGCCGACGCCCGCGGTACTGCGCCGCTACGCCGAGGGTATCCGCCAGGCCAGCGAGGCAGCCGGGCGTGGCCGTGACGAAGTACTGATCTATGCCCAGGCGCTGTTGATCGTCGCCCCCACCCGGGAAGAAGCCGAGGCGCGCTTCGCCGAGTACCGCAACCATGTCGACCTGGACGCCGCCCTGGCGCTGTTGTCAGGCTGGACCGGCATCGACTTTGCCGGCCTCGACGCCGACGCGCCCATCGAATACGTCGAGAACGATGCCGGCCGCGCGGCACTGGCCGCCTTCACCGCCGCCGACCCGACCCGCCGATGGACCGTGCGCGAGGCTGCCGAGTTCGTTGGCCTGGGTGGCCGTGGCCCGGTGTTGGTGGGTACTGCCAGCGAGGTGGCCGACCAGCTGGAAAGCTGGCTGGACCAGACCGGCATCGATGGCTTCAACCTGACCTACGCAGTGCAACCGGACGACCTGACCCATGTGGTCGAGCTGCTGGTGCCCGAGCTGCAGCGTCGTGGCCGCTACCCGCTGAGCTATGCGGAGGGCACCTTGCGCCACAAGCTGTTCGGCCAGGGTGACCGCTTGCCGGAAGGGCATGCTGGCCAGCAGGTTCGCATTCAGCCAGTAAATACCGGGTATTCCAACATTTAATTTGTGGATGGCACACACTCGACCCTATTCTGTCGCCACATCCCCTGCGCCGCACCGGCCGGTGCGGTTCACGGCATGGGGAGAGAACAACAAGTCGAGATCGTCCATGTCGAACCATTCGTACTTCGCCCCCCACGGTGGGCACCCGGCTCAGACCGAGCTGCTGACTGACCGTGCCATGTTCACCGAAGCCTATGCTGTCATCCCTAAAGGCGTGATGCGCGACATCGTCACCAGCCACCTGCCGTTCTGGGACAAGATGCGCATGTGGGTCATCGCCCGCCCGCTGACCGGCTTTGCCGAAACCTTCTCCCAGTACATCGTCGAAGTAGCCCCTGAAGGCGGCAGCGAGCGCCCTGAGCTGGACCCTAACGCCGAAGCCGTGGTGTTCATCGTCGAAGGCGAACTGGACATCACCGTCGAAGGCAAGCACCACACCCTGGTACCTGGCGGCTATGCCTTCCTGGCCCCGGGCGCCGAGTGGAGCCTGCGCAACAACAGCAAGTCCAACGTCACCTTCCACTGGCTGCGCAAGCACTACCAGAAGGTTGAAGGCCTGGACGTACCTGAGTCCTTCGTTACCCACCGCGACAACGCTACCGTTATCGAAATGCCGGGCACCGAAGGCCGCTGGGTCACCACCCGCTTCGTCGACATGGCCGACATGCGCCACGACATGCACGTGAACATCGTCACCTTCCAGCCGGGCGGCGTGATCCCGTTCGCCGAGACCCACGTGATGGAACACGGCCTGTACGTACTGGAAGGCAAGGCGGTGTACCGCCTGAACCAGGACTGGGTCGAAGTGGAAGCCGGCGACTTCATGTGGCTGCGCGCCTTCTGCCCGCAAGCCTGCTATGCCGGCGGCCCAGGCAAGTTCAGCTACCTGCTGTACAAGGACGTGAACCGTCACGTGCATTTGACGCTGAACCCTAAGCGTTAAGCCCTGGCTGATGCCCGCAAGCCCGCCAACCTGGCGGGCTTTCTGTTTGCCGCGCATACTGAAACACCCATCCCCTGCGGTACCAGCCATGAACCGCTGCCTGCTGCTCACCGCCCTGCTGCTGTGCACACCCGCCCCAGCCGACGATGACTGGAACCTGGCCTACAACCGCGAAGGCATCCGCGTTTACCTGAGCGCCGCCCCCGACTCGCCCTACCAGCAATTCCGTGGTGTCAGCACCATGAAAGCCAGCGTTCGTACGCTCACCGACCTGCAGGAAAACCTGCGGGTGGCCTGCAAGTGGCTGTACGCCTGCGCCGAGATGCGCTTGCTGGATGTGCAAGGCGAAAACACCTGGGTGTACCTGACCACCAACCTGCCATGGCCGACGATGCCGCGGGACATCGTGGTGAAGGTGACCAGCGAGCGGCTGGACGACGGCACGCTGGTGCGGCGCTTGAGCGCCGAGCCCGGCAGAATCCCCAAGGTTGACGGGCTGATCCGCGTGCAGCACCTGAGCGGTGAGTGGCGGATGAGACCATTGGGTGAACGCAAGACCGAGGTGACGTATCAGTTGCAAGCCGACCCGGCCGGAGATGTGCCGGGCTGGCTTGCCAATCGTTTCGTGGTTGATGCTCCGGTGGTGACCCTCAGAACCCTACGGGCTGTAGCCGAGCGTCAGCCCTGAGGTGACTCCACCAGAGCGCCTCGGTATCACTCAAGGTTCAAAATCCGGTTGGCAATGACCGATTGGAGTCGGGTAGGTACCTTCAGGGCATTCCGGTGCTGGCACTCCTATACTCTGGATAATCGTGCGACCAGCTTGAGGCTGCTCGCTGGAATCGGCATCGTTGGCATGGGCGACCTGAACCAGACCTGCGGCGGCCAGCAGTGTAATAAATGCAATTTTTTTCATATTGGTTTCCTGTAAGGACGTTAAGGGACTTGCCCGGCAGATCCTATGCTCCGCCCAGCCCTGGGGCTCTAGCCAATAGCTTCAAGAGCATTCGGAAATCCACTTCCGCCTTGAGGGAAGCGTCAATGCAGCAGACGGCACATGGTTTGAACGCGATGCGGTCGGGGTGGGATGTCGACCTGCTGGTGCGCTATCATTTGTCGCCCAGCAGCTAGCGTTGATGCTGCAATTTTGGGGTTGCTGCGATGGGCCGCTAAGCGACCCCAGCCGTGTCAGATACCACCACCCGCCAGCAGCTGCGTCATCACCTCGGCCAGCGCCTTGACCATCACATCCGCCGTCGGTCGGTGGACGATGACGATTTCATAGCTGTCCACCTCCGGTAGCCCCTGTTCTGCCCCCAGTACCCGGTGCTCGCCAGTCGCCGCCCGTGGCGGCAGCAGGCTGATACCCATGCCATCGGCGACCGCCGCCTGGATGCCGCTGAGGCTGGAACTGGTAAAGCTGATGCGCCAGCGCCGGCCCATGCCTTCGATAGCGTTGATCATGTCTTCGCGGTACAGGCCGCGCGGCGGGAAGGTGACCAGCGGGATCGGGTCCAGCTCGAAGGCCGGCGTGCGCGCACTGTCGATCCACTGCAAGCGTTCTGGCCAGCAGGCCACGCCTTCACGGGTATTGCGCCGCTGCTTGAGCAGCACCAGGTCGAGTTCGCCGTTGTCGTAGGCTTGGCTGAGGTCACGGCACAGGCCGCTGGTCACTTCCAGCTTCACCTGCGGGTGCTGCCGGCTGAATGCCGACAGCGCGTTGGTGGTACGACCGCCAACAAAGTCTTCGGGCACACCAAGGCGCACGGTAGTGCCCACCATCGCCCCGGCCAGGGCTTCGAGCATCTGATCGTTCAGCGCCAGCATGTGCCGGGCATAGCCAAGCAAGGTCTGCCCGGCATCGGTCGGCAATACGTCGCGGTTGCCGCGTACCAGCAAGCGGTGGCCGACCATGTCTTCAAGGCGGCGCACCTTCTGGCTGATGGTCGACTGGGTGGAATGCAGGCGTGCGGCCGCCGTGGTGAAGCTGCCGCAATCGGCCACCACGACAATAGCGCGCAGCAGGTCGAGATCGAACAGTGCTCTATTCGATTTCACGTTGATAGACATCTTGGTATTCAACTATTGAATGACAAGACTGACTTCTAACACGCCCCCTCCTGCACCGCAACGCACAGGGCTAGTCGCCGAGAACCACGCCTTCGCGCCGAGGGTCGGCACCGCCCGACCAGCCTTCGCCAGCACGCTGGATAATCTGCATGCCGCTGGTCATGGTCATGGGCGTTACCTCGTGGCCCCAGGCCGCCAGTTGCCGGATCAATGCCGGGCTGGCCAGCCCCGCCTCCACTTCGGTGCTGGCATTGCGGCTGCCGAAGTTGGGCAGGCCAGCGGCCTGTTGCGGGTTGAGTTGCCAATCCAGCAGGCCGACCAGTGCCTTGTTCACGTAACCGATAATCTGCGAGCCACCCGGCGAGCCAAGGCTGGCCAACAACTCACCCGATGATCGCGAGAACACCAGGGTCGGCGCCATGGCCGACAACGGCCGCTTGCCCGGCTGCACCCGGTTGGCCACGGGCTTGCCTTGCTCCCGGGGGATAAACGAGAAGTCGGTCAAGGTGTTGTTGAGCAGAAAGCCCTTGACCATCAAGTGCGAACCGAACGCGGCCTCCACCGATGTGGTCATGGCCAGGGCCTGGCCGCTGTCATCCACTGCGCTGAGGTGCGAGGTGGAAATGCGCAGTGGCGAACGGTCAGGCGCCAGTGCCAGGTCGGCACCCTGCGGCTGGCCTGGGCGGGCGCGCTTCATGCTGTGGTCGCTTATCTGCACGGCACGGCTGGCCAGGTACGTGGTGTCGGTCAGAGCCTTGACCGGGACCGGCACATAATCGCTGTCAGCCAGGTACTGGGCACGGTCGGCAAAGGCCAGCCGCTCGGCCTCGGCGATCAGGTGCACGGCCAGCGGCGGCGCCTCCAGGCCTGCCACAGACGAGCTGGCAAGCGGCCGCAGCGCTGCCAGATCGCGTTGTGGCGCGACGCGCTGCACTGCTTCGAGAATGCCCAAGGTCTGCAACACCGTCACCCCACCCGACGACGGCGGTGGCATGCCGCAGATCTGCCAGGCCTTGTAAGGGCTGCACACCGGCTCGCGCTGCTTGGCCTGGTACTGCTGCAGGTCCTGCAGCGACAGGTAACCGGCATTAGCGTGGCTGCGCACCTTGGCCACGATGGCTTCGGCAATCTCGCCGCTGTAGAACACGTCAGGGCCTTGCGCGGCGATCCGCTCGAAGGTTTGTGCAAGCTCCGGGTTGCGCAGCATCGTACCCACCGCCAAGGGCCTGCTCTGCTCATCGAGAAAATAACGGGCCATGGCCGGTGACCGGGCAATAAAGGGATCGCCTTCGATCAAGGTGTGCAGCCGCGCGGAAACCGGGAAACCGTCACGTGCCAGCGCGATGGCCGGGGCAAACAGGTCTCGCCAGGGTAGCTTGCCATGCTGTTCGTGGACCAGCTTCAAGGCACGCAGCACGCCCGGCACACCGACCGAACGCCCGCCTATTTGCGCCGAGCGGAACGGCATGGTTGAGCCATCGGCTTGCAGGAACAATTGTTCCGTCACCGCCGCCGGGGCTGCCTCACGGCCATCGAATGCCTGGACGCGCTTGCCATCCCAATACAGGATGAACGCCCCGCCACCAATGCCACTGGACTGCGGCTCGACCAGCGTCAGCACCATCTGCATGGCAATGGCGGCATCGATGGCACTGCCACCGGCACGCAGCATTGCCCGCCCCGCTTCGCTGGCCAGCGGGTTGGCGGCGGCGGCCATGTGCCGGCTGGCATGCACCGGCTGCAGGCCGCTGCGATAACCAGAGGCCAGTTCCGGTGGTGCCGGTAGCACCTGATCGCCCCAGGCCGAGCCACTGGCAGCCAGCAGGCACAAGGCACTTATCAGCGGCGTGGAGAATTTCATCGGCTTGCTTCCTGCCTTTTATCTATTCAGCGGGGCACTGTGGGTCATGCGCAAACTTAACTTCAAGCCTTGGCGCGATTTTTCTAGGATGCAGGCAAGTCATCGAGGAGCCCGCCCCATGCGTTTATCACTTGCTGCAATGGTATTTGCCCTGTGCAGCAGCCTTGCCGCCCACGCCGAGACCAACACCATGGACAACCGCCTGCACAATGCCGCCCGCCAGGATGACGTGCGCTCCCTGCAACGGTTGCTGGGGCAAGGTGCCGAGCTGGAAAGCCGTGACGAAGCGCTGCTGGTCCGCTAAACAGGGCTTGTATGGCACGGGCTCCGCCCGTGATCGCCGGCAAGCCAGCTCCCACAGGTAATGCGCAAGCCTTCAGGTCAGCGCTATCCTTGTGGGGCTTGCCGGCGATGAGGCCAGGACAGGCAGAAGCAGACCTCACGCCACTTCTTCGTACGGCAGGCCTACGTAGTTTTCGGCAATGTTCACCAACCCCGCTGGCGAGGTCAGGAAATACTCTCGGTCGGCCTCCTGCATTTTCTGGTCCCAGGCATCCTTGTGGCTGCCAAAGTCATGCAGTAGTTGAGTCATGAACCAGCTGAAACGCTCGCCCTTCCACACCCGGCGCAATGCCAGTGGCGAGTACTGCTGCAGCAGGTCGGTGCGCCCGTCGCGGTATACCTTGACCAGGATCCGGTACAGGTAGTTGACGTCCGATGCTGCCAGGTTCAACCCCTTGGCGCCGGTAGGCGGAACGATGTGCGCGGCGTCACCAACCAGGAACAGGTGGCCATACTGCATCGGCTCGACCACCAGGCTGCGCAGCGGCGCGATGCTTTTCTCCAGGGCCGGGCCAGTCACCAGGTCGGCCGCCACGTCGGCGGGCAGGCGGTTTTTCAGTTCATCCCAGAAGCGCTCGTCTGACCACTCCTCGACGCGGTCCTGCAACGGCACCTGCAGGTAGTAACGGCTGCGGGTTTGCGAGCGTTGGCTGCACAGCGCGAAACCGCGCTCGTGGTGGGCGTAGATCAGTTCGTGGTTGACCGGTGGCGTGTCTGACAGCATGCCCAGCCAGCCAAAAGGGTAGACTCGCTCGTACTGCTTGAGGATACCTTCGGGAATGCTCTGCCGCGACACACCGTGGAAGCCGTCACAGCCAGCGATGTAGTCGCAGTCCACCCGGTGTACCTGACCGTCTTTTTCATAAGTCAGGTAGGGCCGCTCGCCCTTGAGTTCGTGCGGCTGGACATTGCTGGCCGAATAGATGATCGGCGCGCCGCTGGTGTCACGTGCCTGCATCAGGTCACGGGTGACTTCGGTCTGGCCGTAAACCATCACCGTCTTGCCACCGGTCAGGGCCTTGAGGTCCAGGCGTTGGCGGCGCCCGCCGACCAGCAGTTCGACGCCCTCGTGTACCAGGCCTTCACGGTCCATGCGCTGGGCCACACCGGCTTCACGCAGCAGGTCGACCGTGCCTTGCTCCAGCACCCCGGCACGGATGCGGCCGAGCACGTACTCGGGCGTCTGGCGTTCGACGATGACCGTATCGATACCGGCCTTGTGCAGCAGTTGGCCCAGCAGCAGGCCAGACGGACCTGCACCAATGATTGCGACCTGAGTTTTCATTTTTATTGTCTCTGTGCGGACGATGCCGGCCCTGGACTGGCAGTGGGACGGCATCTGCTGTTAGGGTTTGCCCTTGCATTTTTACTGGCAAAAACCGCCACTGAACTGTGCTATTCGATATAAAAACTGCACTTTTACAAAAATCGTTCGATTAACGGACAGGTCTACCCCGATGAAGCCCACCCTTCCCGGCGTCCCATTGTTCAAGCTCTATGGCGAAAACCAGGCCTGGCCCGGCACCGATCTGCTGCACTGCGAGTCGATCCCGGCGCGTAGCCGTTTGCACCACTGGGAGATCAAGCCGCACCAGCATGCCGAGCTGTTCCAGCTGCTGTATGTGCAGCGCGGCCGGGCCGAGGTGGAGATCGAGGGGGTGCGTAGCGCCATCGGCGAAGCGGCAATCCAGGTGGTGCCGCCGATGACCGTGCACGGCTTTCGCTTCAGCGCCGATATCCAGGGGCATGTGCTGACCTTTGGCACGGCACTGGTGGCAAACCTGGAGCAGCGCCTGGGCGTGCCGCTGGCGGTGCTGGCAAAGGCGGCGTGTTACCCGCTGGGCCGGGACCGGGTGCGCCTGCGCAGCCTGATTGATACCCTGCAGCAGGAATACCAGGGCAACGCCCCGGCGCGGGCGGCCCTGCTCGAAGCGCTGGTGACGGCGCTGATGGTGTGGATAAGCCGCCGCCAGCAGCTGGGGCAGGCGCCGCGCAACCGCGATGAACGCGACCGCCAGCTGCTGGGGCAATACTTGCGCCTGGTCGAGGCACATTACCGTGAGCACCTGTCGGTGGAGGAATTTGCCGCGCGGCTGAACGTTCCGAGTTTGCAGTTGAACCAGCTGTGCCGGGCGCTGAGTGGGCAGACCGCGCTGCAGGTGGTGCACCAGCGGTTGCTGCTGGAGGCGCGACGCAACCTGATCTATACGCGGATGAGCATCGGGCAGTTGTCGGATAGCCTGGGGTTTACCGACCCCACCTACTTTGCGCGGTGGTTCAAGCGGTTGAGTGGGCAGACACCGAACGGGTATCGCAGGTCGGGGTTGTCTGAGTAACTTTTCTCCTGTGCCGGCCTCTTCGCGGGCTTGCCCGCTCCCACAAGGGCGGCGCAATGCATTACCTGTGGGAGCGGGCAAGCCCGCGAAGAGGCCGGCACAGGCAATACACATCCAGCGCCCTGCTTGACGTAAACGTCAACCTGCCCTCAGGATACCCGCATACCCCACGCCGAGCCCCAGCATGAGCACCCAGACCTACAGCATCTCCGACCTGTCCCGCGAGCTGGACATCACCACCCGCGCCATCCGCTTCTATGAGGAGCAGGGTCTGCTGAGCCCCGAGCGCCGAGGCCTGGAGCGTATCTACTCGGCACGTGACAAGGTCAGCCTGAAGCTCATCCTGCGCGGCAAGCGCATCGGCTTTTCGCTGGCCGAATGCCGCGAGCTGATCGAGCTGTACGACCCCTCCAGCGGCAACCTCAAGCAGCTCAACAGCATGCTGGCGAAAATCGCCGAGCGCCGCGCCCAGCTGGAACAGCAGATGCTCGACATCCACCAGATGCAGCTGGAGCTGGACACCGCCCAGGAGCGCTGCGAACAAGCCCTGGCCGCCACCCTGAACAACAAAGACAACCGCTGAACGCCACAGGAAAACCGCCATGTCCTTGCCCAAACACGTCCGCCTGGTCGAAGTAGGCCCCCGCGACGGCCTGCAGAACGAAGCCCAGCCCATCAGCGTCGCCGACAAGGTACGCCTGGTGGACGACCTCACCGACGCGGGCCTGGCCTATATCGAAGTCGGCAGTTTCGTCTCGCCCAAGTGGGTGCCGCAGATGGCCGGCTCCGCCGAAGTATTCGCCGGCATTCATCAGCGCCCGGGCGTTACCTATGCGGCGCTGGCACCCAACCTGCGCGGTTTCGAGGACGCCCTGGCCGCTGGTGTGAAGGAAGTGGCGGTGTTCGCGGCTGCCTCCGAGGCCTTCTCGCAACGCAACATCAACTGCTCGATCAGCGACAGCCTCAAGCGCTTCGAACCGATCATGGAAGCCGCCCGCAACCACGGCGTGCGCGTGCGCGGCTACGTGTCGTGCGTGCTCGGCTGCCCTTACGAAGGCAAGGTCAGCGCCGAGCAAGTGGCACCAGTGGCTCGCGCCCTGCACGACATGGGCTGCTACGAGGTCTCGCTGGGCGACACCATCGGCACCGGTACCGCCGGCGAAACCCGGCGCCTGTTCGAGGTGGTCTCGGCACAGGTACCGCGCGGGCAGCTGGCCGGGCACTTCCACGATACCTATGGCCAGGCCCTGGCGAACGTGTATGCCAGCCTGCTCGAAGGCATCAGCGTGTTCGACAGCTCGGTGGCCGGGCTGGGCGGCTGCCCCTACGCCAAAGGGGCTACCGGCAATATCGCCAGTGAAGACGTGGTGTACATGTTGCAGGGGCTGGGCATTGAAACCGGCATCGACCTGGACCGGCTGATCGCCGCTGGCCGCCGCATCAGCAGCGTGCTGGGCCGCGACAACGGGTCGCGGGTAGCGCGGGCGCGCAGCGCGCAATAAGTCATACGGGTGTCACAAACGTGTGGGTGAAGTGTTACCGCCACCACGTTTCACAGCAAAAAATCGGGTAACAGGGAAACAAATCGGCAGAATTTCAGGCCTGACGATTTTGCAGGAAAACGCCAACTGCTTGATTTTAAAGGGTTTCAAAAAGTTGGCACGCACCCTGCTATATCTCTGGTACAACAAAAAAAAACGTGACACCCAATAAAAACAACAGATAACGGCTCTGACATAACAAGAACAACACGGCAGAGGCGTAGCAAGCAGATTTTTTTGGAGTCGACACGCTTTTCAGGGGTACGCCCCGCGGTCTGGCACAGAACAATAAAACTACCTCAAGGTAGCGGCAGCCAGGTTCGGATCAGCAATGATGAAGGCAGGTCAGCGCTCAAAAAAATACGTTTGCTCTTGACCCCGCATGGGGGTCGCCCGCAACACCAGGACAGGCTGACAAAAACAACAACAGGCCGTCCCAATAATAAAAAAAGAGCAGGCAACAACGCTTTGAGGGGAGCTTCGGCTCCCCTCAGTGCTTCCTGCCCTCTTCCTCCTTCTGCTTCCCCTCCTCCTGCCCTTCGAGCTTGTCCACCAGCAACGGCATCGTGCCCAGCACCAGCAGGGCCAGGATCGTGCTTATCAACGCCGTGGCTTCGCGGCCCATGCCGGCTGCCGTACCAATGGCGGCGGTCATCCATAACCCGGCCGCAGTGGTCAGGCCTTTCACATGGCTGGCGTCCTGGCCGTTACCCTTCAAAATGGTACCTGCGCCGAGAAAACCGATACCGGCGACAATGCCCTGGATCACCCGGCTCAGCGCGTCCTCCTCTGCGCCAGCCATGCTCGGTGCCAACACGAACAGCGCAGCGCCCAGCGAAACCAGCATGTGCGTGCGCACCCCCGCGGCCTTGCCCTTGTGCTCGCGCTCGAAGCCCAGCACAGCACCGAGCAGGGCTGCCATCAGCAGGCGGACGAGGATTTGCGTGACTTCGCGAGCGTCGGTGATATCGGCGAATTCAGCCTGGATCGCTTGCCAGATGAGGTCCATTGCTTTCTTCTCATGCGGAGCCTTGTGTTGTCAGGGCCGGCCTATTCGCGGGCATGCCCGCTCCCACAGGATCGTCACAGGCTCAAGAACTGTGCAGTACCTGTGGGAGCGGGCGCGCCCGCGAAGAGGCCGGGCCTGGCATCTGCAAGGTTGACCTCCGGACAAGCGATAAAGTGCCGCTCGGCATGCGGATGCAGCAACTGCCCCAGCCCTGTGGTCCACACCAGTAACCCAATGCGGAGGACCACCCCATGCCCATTGAAATCGACGAATCCACCCGCCGCTGCACCCTGATCGGCGAAGACCTGCGCATCGAGGGTGATGGCGCGGACATCGAAATCGTCACCGACGAACAACTGCGCATGTCAGTGGCACTGCTCGCCGGCCAGCGTGTGCCCATCACCGAAGCCGAGGCCGATGCGCTGACCGTGGCGGGTGCGGTGGATAGCCGCAGGCATCTGAAGGCCAGCACGCCAGGCTCGGTAATCTGAGGCCTGGCGGGGCGTACCCGAAAACCTGATACGGTTTTTATCGCAAAATCTGAGTCTGTGCTGATAACAGCCTCAGGGTCATAGTGCTCATGCCTGATCGAGGCCTGAAGAGCACCGAGCCATGAACGATAGAATCCCTTTCACCGAGATCGCCAGCGCCCCAGCCAGCCCCAAACTGCACCGCGCCGACAATGGCATCCACACCCGCAGCTTCACCGGGCTGTACCGCAACTTGCGCATCGGCTTTGCCGGCGCCCTGTTCGTGCTGTTCTTTGGCACCGCCTGGCTGAACTGGAACGGCCGCCAGGCCGTGCTATGGGACCTGGGCAACAGCAAATTCCACATCTTCGGCGCCACCTTCTGGCCGCAGGACTTTATCCTGCTGTCGGCGCTGCTGATCATCTGCGCCTTCGGCCTGTTCGCCGTCACCGTGTATGCCGGCCGCGTGTGGTGCGGCTACAGCTGCCCGCAGAGCACCTGGACCTGGCTGTTCATGTGGTGCGAAAAGGTCACCGAGGGCGACCGCAACCAGCGCATCAAGCTTTCCGCTGCGCCCTGGAGCCTGAACAAACTGGCCCGGCGCACGCTGAAGCACAGCCTGTGGTTGGCCATTGGCGTGCTCACCGGGCTGACTTTCGTCGGCTACTTCACCCCGATCCGCCCGCTGGCCGCGGAACTGCTCACCCTGCAACTGGGCGGCGTGGCGCTGTTCTGGGTGCTGTTCTTTACCGCCGCCACTTACATCAATGCCGGCTTGCTGCGCGAAGCGGTGTGCCTGCACATGTGCCCCTATGCCCGCTTCCAGAGCGTGATGTTCGACAAAGACACCCTGGCGGTCGCCTATGACCCGCGTCGCGGCGAAGCCCGTGGCCCGCGCAAGAAAGGCAGCGACCGCCAAGCCCAGGGCCTGGGCGACTGCATCGACTGCACCTTGTGCGTGCAGGTATGCCCGACCGGCATCGATATCCGCGATGGCCTGCAAATGGCCTGCATCGGTTGTGCGGCGTGCATCGATGCCTGCGACGGGGTAATGGACAAGATGGGCTATGCACGTGGCCTGATCGGCTACAAGTCCGAACGCAGCCTGCAAGGAGGCACCACCCATTGGCTGCGCCCGCGCCTGCTGGGCTACGCTGCCGCGCTGGTGGTGATGATCGCGGCGCTGGTGGTGGCCTTGCAGCTGCGGCCGATGGTGTCGCTGGACGTGATCAAGGACCGCGGCCTGTTCCGCGAGAACGCGCAGGGCCAGATCGAGAACATCTACCTGCTCAAGGTCATCAACAAGACCGAAAGCACCCGGCACTACGAGTTGCGCCTGCTCGACGCCGACGGCTTCAGCCTGCAGGGCAAGACTTCATTCATGATCCCGGCCGGTGAAATGAGTGAACTGCCGGTGTCGGTGGCGATGCTCGCCGAGCGCCCGGCCAGCAGCTCGCAGACACTGAGCTTCGAGGTCAGCGAGCGCGACGACCCCGCCATCCGCAGCGTGGCCCACAGCCGCTTCGTCGCACCGATGAACCGGTGATCCCTTACACTGACCCAACCTTGCCTGCCAGGCTTCGACAGAAGGCCAGAATGAAACGCTACGAACGCTTTGCCGACGATATCGCCGAACTGATCCGCTCCGGGGTGCTGGGCCCCGGCCAGCGCGTGCCCTCGGTGCGCTATGCCAGCCAGACTCACGGGGTCAGCCCGTCCACCGTGTTTCAGGCCTACTACCTGCTGGAGCGGCGCGGGCTGATCCGTGCCAGGCCGCGCTCGGGCTACTTCGTCAACGCCCACGCCCCGCGCCAGTTCAGCGAGCCGCAGGCATTGCAGCCGGTCAGCGAGTCCACCGATGTCGACGTCAGCGCGCTGGTGTTCTCGATCCTCGACTCGATCAAGGACCCCAGCACCGTGCCGTTCGGCTCGGCCTTCCCCAGCCCCGAACTGTTCCCGCTGCAACGCCTGTCGCGTTCGCTGGCCAGCGCCAGCCGCAGCATGGACCCGCGCATGGTGGTGACCGACCTGTCGCCCGGCAACCCGCAGCTGCGCCGGCAGATTGCCCTGCGCTACATGGTCGGTGGGCTGATGCTGCCGATGGAGGAACTGCTGATCACCAACGGCGCGCTGGAAGCCCTGAACCTGTGCCTTCAGGCCGTCACCCAGCCTGGTGACCTGGTGGCCATCGAAGCCCCCGCCTTCTATGCCTGCCTGCAGGTACTGGAGCGGCTCAAGCTCAAGGCAGTGGAAATTCCTGTGCACCCGCGCGAAGGCATGGACCTGGCCGTGCTGACGCAGACGCTGGAAAAGCACCCGGTCAAGGCCGTGTGGTGCATGACCAACTTCCAGAACCCGGTGGGTGCCAGCATGCCGGAGGCGAAAAAGCAGGCACTGGTGGAGCTGCTGGCGCGTTATCAGGTGCCATTGATCGAAGACGACGTGTACGCCGAACTGTACTACGCGCAACAGGCACCCAAACCGGCCAAGGCGTTCGACACCCAGGGGCTGGTGATGCACTGCGGCTCGTTCGCCAAGAGCCTGGCGCCGGGCTACCGCATCGGCTGGGTGGCGGCCGGGCGCTTTGCGCAAAAGATCGAGCGGCTCAAACTGATGACCTCGCTGTGTGCTTCGATGCCGGCCCAGGCGGCTATCGCCGACTACTTGCAGCATGGCGGCTACGACCGCCACCTGCGCAAGCTGCGCTATGCCCTGGAAGGCCAGCAGGCCAACATGCTGGCGGCCATCGCCCGGCACTTTCCGGCGCAGACGCGGGTCAGCCAACCGTCCGGCGGCTACTTCCTGTGGCTGGAGCTGCCCGAACAGATGGACGCCCTCAAGTTGTTCCACATGGCACTGGCCCAAGGCATCAGCATTGCCCCCGGGCCGATCTTCTCGCCCACCCGGCGCTTCGACAACTGCATCCGCCTGAATTACGGCAGCCCCTGGCATGAGGATGCCGAACGGGCCATGGAAACCCTGGGGCGGATCATCCGCTCGTTCTGATGGCTGATGATCCGGTGAGCGACTATAGTTGCCCGATCCGCTCACCGGGCCATCGTCATGCAAGCAGATTCGCTCCCGTCATTGGCACAGCTGCAAGCGCGCGTCGCAGAGCTGGAAGCCCGCCTGGCCGAGCGCGACAACACTGCACAGGCGCACATCCAGCTACTGGGCGAACTGCTCGACAACAGCCTGGCCAACGTGTTTGCTGCCGACCGCAGGCTGCGCCTGATAGCCATCAACCGCATGGCCCGGGAAACCTTCGAGCATTACCGTGGCTTCGTGCCGCAGATCGGCGATTATGTGCCGCAGTTTTTGGCCAACCAACCGGACATCATGGGCCGCCTGGCACCGGTGTGGCCACGCGTGCTGGCCGGCGAAGCCTTCATCGATACCATCACCCTGGGCCCGCCTGACGCTCCCCGTCATTACGAAATCCGCTACCACCCGTTGCGCGATGCGCAGCAGCAGATCCAGGGCGGGTACCTGTTTGCCTACGACATCACCGAACGCATGGCCGAGCAGGAACGCCTGCGCCACGCCGAAGAGGCGCTACGCCAGTCGCAGAAAATGGAGGCGGTCGGCCAGTTGACCGGCGGTATCGCCCACGACTTCAACAACTTGCTGGGCAGCCTGCTGGGCATACTGGAGCTGGCAGAGCAACGCCTGGGCCAGCAACGCTTTGCCGACACAGCCCGCATGCTCGAGCTCGGCCGCAGCAACGCACTGCGCGCCGCAGCCCTGGTGCAACGATTGCAGGCCTTTTCGCGCCAGCAGACGCTGATGCCACAAGCGGTGGATGTGCAGCGCCTGGTTGCCGACATGCATGATTTGATCCGCAGCTCGACCGGCCCGCACATTGACTTCCAGGACCAGACGCAGGCCGCGCAATGGTCGATTTGCATCGACCCGCTACAGCTGGAAAACGCCCTGCTCAACCTGTGCATCAATGCCCGTGACGCCATGCCGCTGGGCGGTACCTTGCGCATCGGCTGCGAAAACGCCGATTTAGTCCCATCCGAGGCCAAGCGCCTGGACCTGCCGACGGGCCACTATTTGCACATTCGTGTCGAGGACACCGGCGTGGGCATGTCCAGTGCGGTGCAGGAGCACGCCCTCGAACCCTTTTTCACCACCAAACCTTTGGGCCAGGGCACCGGCCTGGGGTTGTCCATGGTCTATGGCTTTGTCCGCCAGTCTGGGGGGCAGTTGCTGATCGATAGCGTCATCGGGCGAGGCACTTGCATTCACCTGTACCTGCCTCGGGACAAGAACGCCCCCGCAACCTGCCACGAGGCGCCGGCCGCAACCACCGCCGCCCCCGTGCAGCCGCGCGGGCGCCGGATAATGCTGGTGGAGGACCAACCTGCCTTGCGCCTGGTGCTGGTCGAAGTGCTGACCGAACTGGGCCACCAGGTGGAGGCTTTCGAGGCTGGCCCCCGGGCGCTCGAATCGTTGCAGAAAGGGCCACCACCGGACTTGCTGATCACCGATGTCGGCCTGCCCGGGCAAATCGACGGCTACCAGCTCGCAGAGGCCTACCAGGACCTCGTGGGGCATACCCCGGTTTTACTGATTACCGGCTATGACACCGCCGATACGGTGCACGTTGGCCGGCCGGACAGGCGCACCGAACTGCTGCACAAACCCTTTGACCTGAAGACCCTCGGCGAACGGGTCGAGCGGCTGCTGGGCATTGCACCACTCCCGCGTTAACTGGCTATTCGCCAGTTGCCGAACACGCTAAAGTCCTGGCTTCATTTACTGTCGGACTTCGGCATGCCCTTCCGCGACCTGCATTCACTGCACCAACAAGTCGAAGCCCTGCAGCGGCAGAACGCGTTGCTGGAAGCCCGCCTGGCAAGTCATCAGCAACACGATCAGGACTTCTATCGCTCGCTGTTCGACACCATGGACGAAGGCTTCTGCATCATCGAGTTTTTCGACGGCCCGCACGGCCCGCTGAGTGACTATGTGCATGTGCTGGCCAATGCGGCTTACGCCAAGCACGCCGGTATCCCCAACGTGGTCGGGCAGAAACTGCGCGAGATGGTGCCTGACGAGGCCGATGACTGGGTCGCCCGTTATGGCGCGGTGCTGCGCACGGGCGAGCCCCTGCATTTCGAGCAGGAACTGATCGCCACCGGGCATGTGTTGTCGGTGACCACCTTCCGGGTAGAGCCTGCCGAAAAGCGTCAGGTGGCGGTACTGTTCAAGGATGTTACTGAACGACGGCGGGCCGAGCTTGCCCTGCAGCGCCTGAACGAGGAGCTGGAACAACGGGTGAATGCGGCGTTGGCAGAACGGGCCAAGGCCGAGGAGGCCCTGCGCCAGGCACAGAAGATGGAAGCGGTCGGCCAGCTCAGTGGCGGCATCGCCCACGACTTCAACAACCTGCTGGGTGGCATCCTGAGTGCCCAGGAGCTGATGCAACAACGCCTGGAGCAATCCCGTTTCGACGCCCTGGAGCCGTTGCTGAAGCTGTCCAGCGATTCCGCACGGCGGGCCTCTTCGCTGGTACACCGGCTGCTGGCATTCTCCCGTCAGCAGACCTTGCAGCCCTGCTCCACGCAGGTGGCCACGCTGGTGGGCGGCATGGAAGAGTTGCTGCGCCGTACCATCGGCCCTTCCATCACCCTGACCAGCCAGTTCCCCTACCCGCTGTGGCCGACCTTCATCGACCCGCCGCAACTGGAAAGCGCCCTGCTCAATGTGTGCATCAATGCCCGCGATGCCATGCCTGCCGGCGGTGTGATCGATATCCTCGGTGACAACCTGCTGCTCGACGACGAGCAAGCCCGCGCACTGGAACTGCCAGCTGGCGGATACGTACGGCTGAGTATCATCGACAACGGCAATGGCATGTCGGCAGAGGTGGCCGAGCGTGCAGTCGACCCGTTCTTCACCACCAAACCGATGGGCCAGGGCACGGGCCTGGGCTTGTCGATGACCTACGGTTTCGTGCGCCAGTCAGGCGGGCAGCTACGGGTGCTGTCGACCCTTGGCGAAGGCACCCGCATCGAACTTCTGCTCCCCCGCCACCACCAGGCCCCCGAAGCCCCGCCACCCAGGCCACAGCGCCTGCGGCAGGAAAAAAACAGCACGGCCACACAGCGTATCCTGCTGGTCGAAGACCAGATTGCCTTGCGCGTGGTGGTCTGCGAGGTGCTGGAAGAGCTGGGCTACCTGGTCGACGCATTCGAGAATGGCCCGACCGCCCTTGCCCACCTGCAGACGGCCCAGCGCCCGGACCTGCTGCTAAGCGATATCGGCCTGCCCGGCGGCCTGAACGGCCGCCAGCTGGCGGAACGTTGCCGCCAGCGCTACCCCGACCTCAAGGTGTTGTTCATCACCGGCTACGACGAAAGCGCGGCGCACAGTGACGGCCAGTTGTTGCAAGGCACTCAGGTGCTGACCAAGCCGTTCGAGCTGGAAGTGCTGGCCGAACGGGTACGCACGCTGCTGGAGGATTGACCGGCGCGCTCAGCGCCCGCCGCCCAGGTCGACGAAGCTGCCGGTGGAGTACGAGGCTTTGTCCGAGAGCAGCCAGAGGATGGCCTCGGCCACTTCCTCGGGGCGCCCGCCGCGGCCCATGGGCAAGCCGGGCTCGAGCTTGCTGACCCGGTCGGGGTCGCCGGACAGCGCATGGAAGCCGGTATGGATGTAACCTGGGCGTACGCCATTGACCCGCACGCCCTCGCCTGCCACTTCCTTTGCCAGGCCGAGGGTGAAAGTGTCGAGGGCGCCCTTGGACGCGGCGTAGTCCACGTATTCGTTGGGCGACCCCAGGCGTGCGGCCACCGACGACACGTTGACGATCGCCCCGCCTTGCCCGCCGTGCCGGCGCGCCATGCGCAGCAGCGCGTGCTTGGCACAGAGCATGGGGCCGACGATGTTGGTTTTCATGACCTTTAGCAGGCGAAATTCGGACATGTCGTCGACCCGGCTTTGCTGACCGATAGTGCCGGCATTGTTGACCAGTGCGGTGACCGGGCCGAGCGCTTCGTCCACACGCTGGAACAGCTGGATGATCTCGTCTTCGACGCTGGCGTCGGCGCGTACGGTGATGGCCTTGGCGCCCAGCTGGCGGACCTGGTCGAGGATGTGCTCGGCGGCCTGCTCGTCGCTGTGGTAGTTGATGCAGATGCGGTAACCCTGGCGGGCGGCCAGCAGTGCCGTGGCTGCGCCAATGCCGCGGCTGGCACCGGTGATGACGATGACTTTCTCCATGGGTCTGCCAATCATTTGAAAAGGGAGCCTCGACAATAGGTGAAAAGGCTGCGCGTGGGAATCACCTCCCTTCAGCTACGGCCTGGGCGTGCCCGGCCTGGGAAACAACACCTCGAATCGCGGCGTCGCCCGCGCGGCGAAACCCAGCCCCTGGTGCATGATGAAATAGGCGGCGATTTCATGCCGCTCGGCGAAGGCATAGCCTTCCTCCGGTCCAAGCACCATCAACAGTGTATCCAGAGCATCGGCACGCAGCACCGAAGGGTCGACCACCGATACTGCCGCCAGCGCGTGCCTGACCGGCCGGCCGACGCGTGGATCGAAGGTGTGCGAATAGCGCTGGCCGCCTTCCTCGAAATAGTTGCGGTAATCACCGGCCGTGGCGACGCCGTAGCCATCCAGGGCGATGGCGCGCTCCACTTGCTGCTCACCCCCGCCACTCGGTACCTCGAGGGCGATGCGCCAGGGCGAGCCATCCGGCTTGCGGCCGATACCCTTGAGTTCGCCGGTGATCTCGACCAGATAGGCCTGGATACCCAGGGCCGCAAGCCTGGCGCCGACCCGATCCACGGCATAACCGGCGAGCATGCTGTCGAAGTCCAGCTGCGCCGCCACATCCTTGCACAGCGTTTCGCCATCCAGGTGCAAGTGCTGGTGGCCGACTCGTGCCTGCGCCCGTGCCAGCGCGCTGGTGTCCGGCACCTGCTTCCCGCGGGACTGCGGGCCAAAGCCCCAGAGGTTCATCAATGGCAACACCGTCAGGTCGAAAGCCCCGCCACTCTCGCGGAACAGCGACTCACCGTACACCAGCAATTGCCGCATCTCTTCCGTCACCGCCTGACAGGCCCCGGCCGGCAGAGCGTTGAAGCGGGAAACCACGGAATCGCCGCGCCAGTTGGAAAACTGCCTGTCGAGCGCCTCCAGAATCAGCTCGACTTCGGCTTTTACTTGCCGCGAATCAGGCGTCTGCGCGGTGGCTACGTACTGGATCGAATACGTGCTCCCCATGGTCGGCCCACCGAAGCGTTCGATCCTTTCGCCGCAGCCATACAGCAACGTGACCAGCATCACCAGCAGGCTTGCGCGCATCATTCGACACCTCGCAGACAC
The DNA here is from genome assembly GCF_002113165.1 of Pseudomonas sp. B19(2017). Lineage (NCBI taxonomy): Bacteria > Pseudomonadati > Pseudomonadota > Gammaproteobacteria > Pseudomonadales > Pseudomonadaceae > Pseudomonas > Pseudomonas sp. B19(2017). The sequence continues at coordinate 200,148 of NZ_NEJR01000003.1, read as the reverse complement.
TGGCCGCCGTTGCGCGGCGCAGGCTATTTCACCAGAAATTGCAAGATGGCAATTGGCCTACCGTTCATCAGCAAGTCTGGTTAAAAACCGAACAAATTCCTCGTTTTACACTCAGAAGTGCGCGGATGTTCAACCTCCCGCTCCCTTTCCGCCAAACGTCCCGGACGCAATAAAAACCATTGTGCGCACAAGCGCACACGGGCGCTCTTTGCCCAAAATCTGGAGGACAGAATATGTCTAGCCATTCGTTGCAGAGCGTCGAACGCCTGCAGAGCCGCATCCGCGCTCAACGTCAGCCGCAACAGAAGCCTTTCTGGCGGCGCCTGCTGGCCATCGCCTCATCTTCTCAGCGTAGTTGGCATGGAGGGATCGAGCTCAAGGGATACAAGGAATTGTCCAACGCCACGCCGGTTGCACCGGTCACGGTCGGCCAGATCCAGCTGGCGATTCCGCTCGGTCGGGGTCGCCGGTTTGTCCAGCCTTGCGTGCAGCCGGGCCAGCATGTGCGCAAGGGTGAAGTGATCGGTATTGGCGATGACACCTCCGCTTGGGTACATGCCAGTACCTCCGGCATCGTGGATCGGATTGATCTCGCCTTCGCCGCCGATTCGGCCGAGCCCGTCATGGCCGTCATGCTGAACGCAGATGGCCTGGATGAGTGGGTCGAACGCCCGCTGCCGGGCCTGCCGCATACGCCCGAGGCACTGGTAGAACGCGCATTGCAGATGGGAATCGTCGGCCTTGGCGGGGCGGGTTTCCCGACTGCCCTCAAGCTGGCCGGTGCCCAGCAGCCCGACCTGCTGCTGATCAACGGTGCCGAATGCGAGCCCTTCCTTACCTGCGATGATCGCCTCATGCGCGAGAATGCCGAAGCGTTGATCGAGGCCGCCGACTATGTTGCCGCGCTGCTGGGAATAACGGCAACCCGTTTTGGCATCGAAACCAACAAACCAGAGGCGATGGCCACGTTACGTGCCGCCGCTCGCCAGGCACGCACCCGGGTCGAGATATGTCCGCTACCGGAGCGTTACCCGGCAGGTGGGCAGCCGTTGATGATCAAGAGCCTGAGCGGCCGCAACCTGGCGCCAGGGAGTCGGCCTGCCGATATCGGCGTGCTGGCGCTGAATGTTGCAACGCTCTACGCACTGGGCCGGGCCGTCTTCCAGGGTGAACCATTGATCAGCCGCGTGCTGACGCTGACCGGTGACTGCGAGCACCCCGGAAATGTCCGGGTGCCGGTGGGTTACCCGGTCAGCGAACTGCGTGCGATGGCGGGCGCGTCGCCCACAGGACAGATGACCCAGGTCGGCGGCCCGATGATGGGGCTGCCGCTACCGGCCGCAAACGCCTTCGTCAGCAAGACCAGCAGTTGCCTGATATTCGGCGCTGAACGGTACCTGCCGGCAACCCGCCCCGCAGGCAGTTGCATTCGCTGTACACGCTGCGTGGATGTCTGCCCGATGTCGCTCAGGCCGCTGGATCTCTACGCTGCAGCCGAACGCCTGGACAAGGCCAGCCTGCAGCAATTGCGCCTGGATGCCTGTATCGAATGCGGCAGCTGCAGCAGCGTCTGCCCAAGCAATATCCCGCTGCGCGAACGCTTTCGCCAGAGCAAGGCCGAGGTCCGCGCATGAGCCTGATACGCCATCCCGTTCCACAACGGCTGCGCACGGTGATGCTGCTGGTGGTGTTGTGCCTCCTGCCGGGCACGGTCCTGTACGCCTGGCAATTCGGCGTTGTGGTCTGGTTGCAAACCTTTTGGTGCGTGCTGTTCGCCCTGGGCTTCGAAGCAGCCCTGCTGCGCCTGCGCGGGTGCCATGTACGCGAGGGTTTAAGCGATCTCAGCTGGCTGGTGCTAGGCCTGATTCTGGCTCGGGCACTGCCGCTGCTGGTGCCTCTGTGGATGATCGCCGTGGCCAGTTTTGCCGCGCTCGCGCTCTGCAAGCACGCCAGTGGAGGCCTTGGTCGCAACCGTCTCAACCCTGCCATGGTGGGCTTGGGGGTCGTTGCCATCTGCTTCTACCAGCAGCTGTACCCCGCACCCTCGAACCATACCCCTTGGACCGCAACCCTGGGCCTGAAGACGGTTCTGCTGCAACAGCTACAGTTGGTGCCGCGTCTGGATCTCGATGCGTTTGCCGGCGCCACGCAACTGGCGCAGAACGAATTCACCCATATCACCCACAATCTGTCGGGGTACGGCTACATTGCCGGCGGTTTGCTGCTGGCTTTGTTGCGGGTGATCCGAATCGAGATTCCACTGGCGATGCTCGCCAGCACCGTATTGCTGTGCATGGCCGCCGGCCATAGCCTGCAGGAAGCCGTGTACAACCTCAGCCTCGGTGGCTACCTCTTCACCGCCTTCTTCATCGCCACCGATCCGGTCACCAGCCCCGATACACGCACCGGTCGCATTCTCTTCGGCGTGACCGTTGGCACGCTCACCGAACTGATTCGCGAATTCGGGCTATATGCCGACGGTCTCTGCTTCGCCGTGCTGGCCGGCAACCTGCTGGTGCCGCAAATCGACCGGTTGGTGCTACGTGCACAACGCCCCTGGTACGCCGCGAGTACTTGATCAGGACAGTTGACAAGCGCAACAGCGTTGAGCCTTGCCCTGGCCCGGCTCAATGCCCTGCCGACGCCGGTCCCGCCTTGGCGGTAAAGGGTGGTTTGGCGAACCATACCAGCAGGATCAACCCGGCAAATACCCAGGTCATCAAGGTGAAATAATCCACCGTCGACATCATGTACGCCTGCCCGTTGAGTATCTGCTCCAGTTGCGCATAGCTCTGCGGGTTGGCCCCGCCCAGCTGTTCCAGGGTATGTCGCGTGGCCGGGTCGAACTGGCTGATGTGCTCGCTCAGGTAGGCATGGTGCTGATCCGCCCGACGAATCCAGATCCAGGTCGTCAGCGACGCCGCAAAACTGCCGCCCAAGGTGCGCAGGAAGGTCGCCAGCCCGGAGCCATCGGCAATCTGCTGCGGTGGCAGGTCGGACAGCAGGATGCTCAACGTCGGCATGAAGAACAGCGCCACGCCAATACCCATGAACAGCTGCACTAGCGCCACATGCTGGAAGTCCACCTCGCTGGTGAACCCGGCACGCATGTAGCAGCTGCTGCCGATCGCCAGGAACGCCAGCCCGGCCAGCACGCGCAAGTCGAAGCGGTGCGCGTACTTGCCCACGAACGGCGACATGAGCACCGGCAACAGGCCGATCGGTGCCACCGCCAGGCCTGCCCACGTCGCGGTATAGCCCATCTGCGTCTGCAACCACTGCGGCAGGATCAGGTTGATGCCGAAGAACCCCGCATACCCCCCGACCAGCACGATGGTACCGACACGGAAGTTGCGGTACGCGAACAGGCGCAGGTTGACCACCGGGTGACGGTCGGTCAGTTCCCAGATCACGAACACCGCCAGGAACACCACCGAGATCAGGCTGCCGAGCATGATGAACGACGACTCGAACCAATCCAGGTCATTGCCCTTGTCCAGCACCACCTGCAAGGCGCCGACGCCGATGACCAGCGTCAGCAGGCCGATGTAGTCCATCGGCTGGCGACTGGTGACCACCGGCCGGCTGCGCATCTGCTGGCGCACCACGGCAGCGGCGAACAGGCCGATGGGCACGTTGATGAAGAAGATCCACGGCCAGCTGTAACTGTCGGTGATCCAGCCCCCGAGAATCGGCCCGGCAATCGGCGCCACCACAGTGACCATTGCCAGCAGCGCCAGGGCCATGCCGCGCTTGGCCGGCGGGTAGACGGCGATCAGCAAGGTCTGGGTCATCGGGTACAACGGCCCGGCCACCACGCCCTGCAACACGCGAAAACCGACCAGCTCCGGCATCGACCGAGCTATACCGCACAGGAACGACGCCAGCACGAACAGCAGCGTCGCCCAGATGAACAGTTTCACCTCGCCAAACCGCCGGCTGAGCCAGCCGGTCAGCGGCAGGGCAATGGCGTTGCTCACCGCGAATGAGGTGATGACCCAGGTGCCCTGCTCGTAGCTCACCCCCAGGTTGCCGGAAATGGTTGGCAAGGCCACGTTGGCGATGGTGGTGTCGAGCACCTGCATGAACGTCGCCAGTGACAGGCCGATGGTGGTCAGCAGCAAGCTCGGCGGCGTGAACTGGGCAGCAGCGTTGTTGCTCATCGCTGGGCCGTCTTGCCGGTTGCGCTGTTTTCGTGGATCAGCCGGGCGATCAGGTTGTCGGCTTCGACCAGCTGGCGGTCATACACCTGGGTGGTGTAGCTGGCCTGCTGCGGTGGTTGCTCAGCCAAGGCCGGGCCACTCTGGTCGTGCAAGTCGACCTCGACCACCGTGGACAGGCCGATACGCAGCGGGTGATCCTTGAGCTGGTCGGGGCTGAGGTGGATGCGCACCGGTACGCGCTGGACGATCTTGATCCAGTTACCGGTGGCATTCTGCGCCGGCAACAGTGCAAAGGCGCTGCCGGTGCCGGCGCCGAGGCTGTCGACCGTGCCGCTGTACCTGACCTCGCTGCCGTACAGGTCGGCGCTGATCTGCACCGGTTGGCCGATACGCATGTTGCGCAGCTGGGTTTCCTTGAAGTTGGCGTCGATCCACACCTGGTCCAGCGGGATCACTGCCATGGTTGCAGTGCCCGGCTGCAGGCGCTGGCCCAGTTGCACGGTACGCTTGGCGACGTAGCCGGTGACCGGCGCCACCAGGGTAGTACGCGCGTGGTCGAGGTAGGCCTGGCGCACGTCGGCGGCGGCAGCCATCACCTCGGGGTGCGAGGACACCACGGTGTCGTCGACCAGCGCGCTGCTGGTGCTGAGTTGCTGGCGCGCACTGTTGACGGCAGCCTCGGCCACGCTCAGGTCATCGCGGGCATGGGACAATTCTTCCGCAGCAATTGCACCGCTGTCGGCCAGCACCTTGCGCCGGTTGAAGTCCTGCCGGGCCTTGCGCAGTTCGGCCTGGCGCGTCTCCAGCTGGGCCTTGAGCGAGTCGACGTTGCTGTACAGCCCGCGCACCTGACGCACGCTGCGCGCCAGCCTGGCTTCGGCGGACTGCAAGGCCACCTCGCTGTCAGCCGGGTCGAATTGCAGCAATACCTGGCCGGCATGGACCAGGTCGCCGTCATCGGCACCGATGCTGGTGACGGTGCCGGTAATCAGCGGGGTGATCTCCACCACGTTGCCGTTGACGTAAGCATCGTCGGTGCTTTCGTGCCAGCGCCCGACCAGGCTGTACCAGGCCCAGGCGCCGACACCGGCCAGGATCAGCAGCAACAGCAGGCCAAGCAACCAGGCTTTGCGTTTGCGCGACGGCTCGGGCGCAGCGGAGGGAGTCGGGGTGTCTGCAGGAGTGGCCATGACAATACCTTGGATAATTCGTGACAGGGATCAACGATCGCCGAAGCGGCGGATCGTCAACGGGTCGCCGGCAGCGAGCAGAACCTTGGCCAGCAAGCCTTCCAGGGCCTCGAGCTCTTCGGGTGCCAGCGCTCCGCACAACTCGTTCATGGCCGCCGCGCCGATTTCCGGCAGGCGGTCAGCCAGGCGCTGGCCATCGGTAGTAAGGGCCAGGCGCACCTGGCGACGGTCGTCGGCGCAGCGGTTGCGCACGATCAGTTCCTTCTGCTCGAGGCGGTCGAGCATGCGGGTCATCGACCCGCTATCCAGGCCCAGGTAGCGGCACAGCTCGGCCGGGGTGTCTACCTGGTACTGGGTGACGATGATCAGCACCTTGAACTGCGCGGCGGTGACACCTTCGGATTCGAGGTGCCAGTCGAGAATGCGGTCCTTGAGGATCGCCGCACGGCCAAGCAGCATGCCAATGGCGCAGGTCTGGAAGTTTTCGGGGGAGAAATGGGCCATCGGAAGCTGCTCGGGTAATTGTGTGAAAATATTACTGCCTAGGCAGTGAATGTCAAAGCTTTGATTAGGCTGCTATGGAAAATTTCATGATTTGGCTCCTCTGTGGGAGCGGGCATGCCCGCGAACACGGGCGACGCCCGTGCCATCCACTGCGGTGCCTGCTTCGCGGGCACGCCCGCTCCCACAGGGATCGATGACTGCTGTTACGACAGCGCTCGCAGGCCCAACGCCTCAACCGCCCCGCAGGCAATGGCCATACCCACCAGTTCCGCCAGGCTGTCCGCCTGCAACCGCTTCATCACCCGCCCCCGGTAAAGGTCCACCGTCTTCACGCTGACGCCCAGCCGCTCGGCAATCTCGCGGTTGCTCAGCCCCTGGGCCAGTGGCACGAACACGTCACGCTCGCGCGGGGTCAGGCCATCGATACGCGCCTGCACCCGAGCCAGCACCTGGTCGCCCTGGTGTGCCCGCCCGGCGCTTTCCAGCGCGGCCTGTACACTATCGAGCAGCAACTGGTCGTTGTAGGGTTTTTCGATGAAGTCGCAGGCGCCGGCCTTGAATGCCCGCACCACGATCGGCACATCGGCATGGCCACTGACGAAGATCACCGGCAAACCCAGGCCACGCTCGCGCATCGCCTGCTGCACCGCCAACCCGCCCAACCCCGGCATGCGCACGTCCAGCAGTACACAGGCCGGCCCATCGTCGACGCAGGCATCGAGAAACGCCTGCCCGTCGGCGAACGGCAAGGCCTGCAAGCCCACCGACTGCAGCAACCACACTGTCGAGTCCCGCATACCCTGGTCGTCATCGACCACATACACTTTCGCTTGCACCACCCTCTCCCCTTATCCCCTGCTGACCGTCAGGCGGCAGCACAGTACCAGACCGCCATTGTCACCGGTTCGCGCCCACAGGCTGCCGCCAAAGCCTTCGATCAGGCTGCGGCTCATGCTCAGGCCCAGGCCCAGGCCATCAGCCTTGCTGGTGGTGAACGGCGTGAAGATTTCATCCAGGCGCTCGGGTGCCACGCCCGGGCCCTGGTCGGCCACCTCGACCAGCACGCCATCGCCATCGCGCGCGGCGCCGAGCAGGATACGTGACGGCCGCTCGCCATGCTGCTCGCGGTTGGCATCGATGGCGTTGCGCAGCAGGTTCACCAGTACCTGCTCCAGCAGTACCCGGTCGGCATATACCAACGGCAGCTGCGCGCTCATGCGCAGCTCGACCACCACCTGATCACGCGCGGCCTCCCAGGCGCACAGGCGCATGGCTTCGCCCGCCACCTCGGCCACGTCCAGCGCCTGCAGGCGGCGCGGCCCCTTGCGCAGAAAGGCGCGCAGGCGGCGTATCACGTCGGCGGCATGGGTGGCCTGTTCGCTGATGCGCTGCAGGCCCTGCCCCACCCGCTCGCGGGCTTGCGGGTCGCGCTCCAGGCCCTGCAGGTAGCGCTGGCTGGCATTGGCGTAGTTGACCACTGCCGCCAACGGCTGGTTGATCTCGTGGGCTATGCCCGAAGCCAGCTCGCCCAAGGTGGCCAACCGGGCACTGTGCGCCAGGCTTTCCTGGGCCTCGATGCGCAGGGTGATGTCACGTGACACGCTGACCACCTCCACCACCGCGCCGGTGTATGTTTCGCGGATAGCCCGGCTGGCGATTTCGAACCAGCGGTAGCCGCCTGCGGCCTGGCGTACCCGGCAGGTCATGGTGTGGTAGCCATCCTGGTCCAGGGCGGCGGCGGCCTGTCGCAGCACCTGGCGGCGCTCACGGGGGTGCAGCAGGGAATGCACGGCCATGCCGCGCAGTTGTTCGGGCCACAGGCCAAGCAGGCGGAATGCCGCCGGCGAAGCATCGAGGAAACGGCCATCGGGGCTATGCCGGGAGATCAGGTCAGTGGTGTTCTCGATGATCAGCCGGTACAGCCGCCGTGCGCGACTGGCCTCGCGTGCGCCGTGGCGCTCGTCACTGGCGTCGCGGCAACGCGCCAGCACCTGCTGGCCCTGGTCGTCTGGGATAAAGCTCCACAACACGATGCGTTCGCCGACTTGCACTTCGACCTCGGCGATCGCCCGGCGCTGGCGCAGGCAGGCGCGCACCAGGGCGGCGCAGTTGCCCGGCAGCCAGCTGGCCAGTGCCGGGCCTTCATCGACCCAGGCTTGCAGCGCCGGGTTGAGTGCCAGCGGCCTGGCGTCGCCGGCCAGCATCAGGCTGGGTTGTGGGTCCTTGGAGAGCAGGGGGTAGGCAGTGTTGTCCACGGTAGGCGGCTCGTTGTTATAGTAGTTCTACTATATTGCTATGGTCGATATTCCTAATACCATAGCGACTCGCGTAAAACTGCGACAAGGGGGAGCGGCTCACCGTCCGCCTCCCTGCACCCTGAACAGAGCTAACAATCAGCCACCGGGGGCCAAGCGCACAGGTTGTGCCTGCCTCCCCTACAGGATTACCGCATGTCGATCTATGCCCAGGGCCTGATGCCCGCTGCCGTCAATCATGTCGCCCTCACCCCGCTGAGCTTCATCGAACGCACCGCTGCCGTATACGGCAATTACCCGGCGGTGATCCACGGTGCCATCCGCCGCAACTGGCAACAGACCTACCAGCGCTGCCGGCGCCTGGCCAGCGCCCTGGTGGGCCGGGGTATCGGCCGAGGCGACACCGTGGCGGTGATGTTGCCGAACATTCCGGCCATGCTCGAAGCCCATTTTGGCGTACCCATGACCGGCGCCGTGCTCAACACCCTGAACGTCCGCCTGGACGCCGAGGCCATCGCCTTCATGCTGCAGCACGGGGAGGCCAAGGTGCTGATCACCGACCGCGAATTCCATACCGTCATCGAGGCGGCCCTGGCCCTGCTCGAACACCCGCCTTTGGTGGTGGACGTGGATGACCCGGAGTACGGCGAAGGCCGTGCCGTCAGCGAACTGGATTATGAAGCGTTTCTCGCCGAAGGCGACCCGGACTTTGCCTGGCAATGGCCCGATGACGAGTGGCAGGCAATCTCGCTCAACTACACCTCTGGCACTACCGGCAACCCCAAGGGCGTGGTCTACCACCACCGTGGCGCTTACCTGAACGCCCTGGGCAACCAGATGGTCTGGGCCATGGGCCACCGCCCGGTGTACCTGTGGACTTTGCCGATGTTCCACTGCAACGGCTGGTGCTACCCGTGGACCATTACCGCACTGGCCGGCACCCATGTGTTCCTGCGTCGGGTAGACCCGCAGAAGATCCTGAACCTGATCCGCGAGCACCGGGTCAGCCACCTGTGCGGCGCGCCGATCGTGCTCAACGCCCTGGTCAACATGCCCGAGGCGGCCAAGGCAGCCATCGAGCACCCGGTGCAGGCCATGGTCGCCGGCGCCGCGCCACCTGCCAAGGTCATCGGCGCCGTGGAAGAGATGGGCATCCGGGTCACTCACACCTACGGCCTGACCGAAGTCTACGGCCCGGTAACCGTATGTGCCTGGCATGACGAATGGGATGAACTGTCGTTGGAGGATCGCGCACGGATCAAGTCCCGCCAGGGCGTGCGCTACCCGACTCTCGACGGCCTGATGGTCGCCGACCCGCAAACCCTCGAGCCGGTACCGCGCGACGGCAACACCCTGGGCGAGATCTTCATGCGTGGCAACACGGTGATGAAGGGCTACCTGAAGAACCCCGAGGCCACCGCCGAAGCCTTCCGTGGCGGCTGGTTCCACACCGGTGACCTGGCCGTGTGGCACAGCGACGGCTATGTCGAGATCAAGGACCGGCTCAAGGACATCATCATTTCCGGTGGCGAGAACATCTCCACCATCGAGGTCGAGGACGCCCTGTACAAGCACCCGGCGGTACTGGAAGCCGCGGTGGTGGCGCGCCCGGATGAAAAATGGGGGGAAACCCCGTGCGCCTTCGTTGCCCTCAAGCCGGGCCGCGAAGACACCCGCGAAGCCGACATCACCAGTTGGTGCCGCGAGCACCTGGCCGGGTTCAAGGTGCCGAAGACCGTGGTGTTTGGCGAATTGCCAAAGACCTCTACCGGCAAGATCCAGAAGTACGTGCTGCGCGACCGGGCCAAAGCCCTCTGATCCAGTGGTGGCCTCATCGCGGGCATGCCCGCTCCCACAGGGACGGCACCGGCCTCGAACCCTGTGCTTTACCTGTGGGAGCGGGCGTGCCCGCGAAGAGGCCAGCCCATATTTCCATTATTCCAAGAGCTCCCGATGACCACCTACACCGCCCCCCTGCGCGACATGCGCTTCGTCCTGCATGATGTATTCAACGCCCCGGCACTGTGGGCCCGCCTGCCCGCCCTGGCCGAACGCATCGACGCCGACACGGCCGACGCCATCCTCGAGGAAGCAGCCAAAGTCACCGGCCAGCTGATTGCCCCGCTCAGCCGCAACGGTGACGAGCAAGGCGTGCGCTTCGACGCAGGCGTTGTCACCACCCCCGATGGCTTCCGCGAGGCCTGGCACACCTACCGCGAAGGCGGTTGGGTCGGCCTGGGTGGCAACCCCGAACATGGCGGCATGGGCATGCCGAAAATGCTCGGTGTACTGTTCGAAGAAATGCTCTACGCCGCCGATTGCAGCTTCAGCCTGTATTCGGCATTGAGCGCCGGCAGCTGCCTGGCAATCGATGCCCACGCCAGCGAAACGCTCAAGGCCACCTACCTGCCGCCCCTGTACGAAGGCCGCTGGGCGGGCACCATGTGCCTCACCGAACCCCATGCCGGCACCGACCTGGGGCTGATCCGCAGCCGCGCCGAACCCCAGGCCGATGGCAGCTATCGCATCAGCGGCAGCAAGATCTTCATCACCGGCGGCGAACAGGACCTGACCGAGAACATCGTCCACCTGGTGCTGGCCAAGCTGCCGGATGCGCCCACGGGCGCCAAGGGCATCTCGCTGTTCCTGGTGCCCAAGTACCTGGTCGAGGCCGACGGCCGCCTGGGAACGCGCAACGCCGCCCATTGCGGCTCGGTCGAACACAAGATGGGCATCAAGGCCTCGGCCACCTGCGTGATGAACTTCGACGGTGCCGTCGGTTACCTGGTGGGTGAGCCGAACAAGGGCCTGGCGGCGATGTTCACCATGATGAACTACGAGCGCCTGTCCATCGGCATCCAGGGCATCGGCTGTGCCGAGGCGTCCTACCAGAGCGCCGCCCGCTACGCCAACGAACGCCTGCAAAGCCGTGCCGCCAGCGGCCCGCAGGCACAGGACAAGGCGGCCGACCCGATCATCCACCACGGCGACGTGCGGCGCATGCTGCTGACCATGCGTACCCTCACCGAAGGTGGCCGGGCGTTTGCCGCCTACGTCGGCCAGCAGCTGGACCTGGCGCGCTACGCCGAAGACGCCGGCGAACGCGAGCATGCGCAGCGCCTGGTGGCGCTGCTGACGCCGGTGGCCAAGGCGTTCTTCACCGACAACGGCCTGGAAAGCTGCGTGCTCGGCCAGCAGGTGTACGGCGGCCATGGCTACATCCGTGAATGGGGCCAGGAGCAGCGCGTGCGCGACGTACGCATCGCGCAGATCTACGAAGGCACCAACGGCATCCAGGCCCTCGACCTGCTCGGGCGCAAAGTGCTGGCCGACGGTGGCCAGGCGCTGGCAAGCTTCGCCGCCGAGGTGCGGGCCTTCAGCGTGGATGCACCGTTGCACCGTGAGGCCCTGCAAACCAGCCTGACGCGGCTGGAAGCTACCAGCGCCTGGCTGCGGGCACGTGCCGGCGAGGACGCCAACCTGGTCAGCGCGGTGGCAGTGGAATACCTGCAGCTGTTCGGGCTGACTGCGTATGCCTATATGTGGGCGCGGATGGCGGCGGTGGCGTTGGCCAGGCGTGACGAAGATGACGCGTTTCATGGGGCCAAGCTTGCCTGTGCGGAGTTTTTCTTCCAGCGGGTGTTGCCGCGGGGGTTGGGGCTGGAGGCGAGTATTCGGGCGGGAAGTGCAAGTCTTTATGGGATGACAGCCGAACAATTCTGATCTTCCTGCTCCGGCCTCATCGCCGGCAAGCCGGGCTCCCACAGGGATCGCGCAGGCCCAAGACCTTGTGCAGTCCTTGTGGGAGCCCGGCTTGCCGGCGATGGGCTGCAAGGCAGCCCCAACGATTTCAGCCATTGTTTGCCTGCGCGAAGGGTTCTCAAACGCTGGAAAACCATTGCCAATCCGACGAAAAACCGGCACAACTGATAGTCATTCGCCATTACCTCGGTTCTCGGGAGCCCTCCTGCAAGGGTAGAATGCGCAAAATCCGGAGCCGCAATGAACCACGACCGCCTCAATCCCAGCCCAGACGATGCCATCACCGACGCCGCCGCGCACTGGTGCATGCGCCTGCACGCCGAAGATTGCACGGCGGCCGAGCGCGAGGCCTTCGCCCGCTGGCTGGCGGCCGACCCGCGGCATGCCGAGGAATACCAGGCGATGCTGGAAATCTGGCAAACCGCCGACCTGCTGCCGCGCAATGCCACCGTCATCGACTTCAACCCGCCTGTGCAAAAGGCCGCGCGCCCGCGCAACTGGCGACGGCTGGCATCCGCTGCCGCGATCGCCCTGGCAGTGCTGCCGCTGGCCGGCTGGGTGGGCTGGGAACAAGGCTGGCTGCCCAACCACTACCAGCACTTCGAAGCCGGCACGCGCATGCAGACCGTGCAACTGAGTGACGGGAGCACGGTACAGCTCAACCTCAACACCGAGCTCACCTACCTGAACTACAAGGACCAACGCCAGGTCACGCTAGAGCGTGGCGAGGCGTTCTTCAAGGTAAAGCACGACAGCAACCACCCGTTCGTCGTGCATGCCGGTCGTGGCCAGACCCGCGTCACCGGCACCCAGTTCAACGTGTGGAAGTACCAGGACCAGGTCAAGGTCACGCTGGTGGAAGGTTCGGTACTGGTGTCCAGCGACGGCAGCGCCGGTGGCTACCGCCTGGGCCCGGGAATGCAGGCCAGCTACCACAAGGGCGACTTCGAGCCGCAACTGGAGCAGAGCGACGACTACGGCAACAGCCTGGCCTGGCGTGACGGCAAACTGGTGCTCGACAACCTGAGCCTGGAACAGGCGCTGCCAATGATCAACCGCTACCTCGATGCGCCCTTGCTGCTGGCCGATGCCAGCACCGGCCGCATCCGCATCAGCGGCATCTACAACACCCGCGAGGTGGGGCGGCTGGTCAACAACCTGCCCAAGGTGCTGCCGGTCTACCTGACCCGCAGCAAGGACGGCAGCACCGTGCTCAACCGCATCTCGCCGCCGCCCGACAAGGGCTGATGCCCTTCCCGCCTTACAGCGTCATCGCCGCCAACCAGCCGAACGCCAGCAGTGGCAGGTTGTAGTGGATGAAGGTAGGCACCACGGTGTCCCAGATATGGTGGTGCTGGCCGTCCACGTTCAACCCCGAGGTCGGGCCCAAGGTCGAGTCCGAGGCAGGCGAGCCCGCATCACCCAGGGCACCGGCAGTACCCACGATGCACACTGTGGCCAGCGGGTCGAAGCCCAGCTGCACGCACAGCGGCACGAAGATCGCGGCCAGGATCGGCACGGTGGAGAACGACGAACCGATGCCCATGGTCACCAGCAGGCCCACCAACAGCATCAGCAAGGCACCGATGCCCTTGCTGTGGTCGATCCACTGCGCCGAGGCTTCCACCAGGCTCTTCACGTCACCGGTCGCCTTCATCACGTCGGCAAAGCCCGAGGCGGCAATCATGATGAAGCCGATCATGGCCATCATCTTCATGCCTTCGGTGAACAGGTCGTCAGTGTCTTTCCAGCGCACGATGCCCGACAGCGAGAAGATCAGGAAGCCGACCATGGCGCCGATGATCATCGAGTCCAGCCACAACTGCACGATGAACGCCGAAGCAATCGCCAGCCCTGCCACCAGCAGGGTCAGCGGGTTGTACTGCACGCTCACCTGCTCCACCTGCTCGATGCGCGCCAGGTCGTAGTCACGCTTCTTGCGGTAGCTGATGAACACCGCCAGCAACAGGCCGGCCAACATGCCGGCGGCCGGGATGGCCATGGCGTGGGTCACATTCACGCCACTCACGTCGACACCCGCGCGGGCCACGTTGGCCAGCAGGATTTCGTTGAGGAAGATTTTGCCAAAGCCCACGGGCAGGAACATGTAGGGGGTGATCAGGCCGAAGGTGATGACGCAGGCGATCAGCCGACGGTCGATGCGCAGGCGGGTCAGCACGTACAACAGCGGCGGCACCAGCAACGGGATGAAGGCGATGTGGATAGGCAGGATGTTCTGCGACGACACCGCCACCACCAGCATCAGGCCAACCAGCAGCCATTTGAACTTGCCGCCATCGGCATGGCCCTGGCGCTCGATCATGACCAGGGCGCGGTCGGCCAGGGCGTGAGCCAGGCCGGACTTGGCGATGGCCACGGCAAATGCGCCCAGCAGTGCATACGACAGGGCGACCGTGGCCCCGCCGCCGAGGCCGCCGTTGAAGGCCTTGAGCGTACCCTCGATACCCAGGCCGCCCACCAGCCCGCCGGCCAGGGCCCCGATGATCAGGGCGATGACCACGTGCACGCGGGACAGGCTGAGTATCAGCATGATGCCGACCGCGGCGATCACAGCATTCATGGTTGGCTTACCTCATTGCGACAGAAAAAAAGCGCGCACTGTGCCGCAGTGGGCTGCCGATGTCAAAAACGCCATGTTACGGCGCATTACCAATGCCTCGTGCGGCCCGGCGGTTAAATTGAACGTTCGAATAAAGAAAAGCCCGCGATGGCCGAAACAATCGTCAGCCACACTCTTATTACAAGGGATCCACCCCCATGCCTTTGCGACAACTTTCCATCCAGTGGAAGATCACCCTGCTCGCCGGTCTCTGCCTGGCCGGCATCGTCACCTTGCTCGTCGGCCTGTCGCTGTACCGCATGGACCACAGCTCGGACCTGGTCAAGGCCAGCAGCATGCAGATGCTGACCGAGTCGGCGCAGTCGCGCATCGAGTCGCAGGGCGAGGTGCAGGCGCTGAACATCCGCCGCCAGTTCATGGACGCTTACCAGTACGGCGCCGGGTTCGCCCGCCAGGTGCTGTTCCTGCGCGAGCAGGCTGAAAAGCGCTTTCTCGATGCCTTCGACCTGCGCGAGGACATGACCCGCCAGGTGCGCGCTGCGTTGCAGGCCAACCCTGACCTGCTCGGCCTGTCGCTGGTGTTCGAGCCCAATGCCCTGGACAACAAGGACAGCCTGTTCGCCGGCAAGGCGGAACTGGGCAGCAACGAGACCGGGCGCTTCGCCCTGTACTGGTCGCAACCGCGTGTCGGCCAGCTGACGGCCATGGCCTTGCCCGAGCATGACATGGCCAACACCGAGATCGGCCCCAGCGGCCAGCCTGCCAATACCTGGTGGGTGTGCCCACGCACGTCCGGCAAGGTGTGCGTGGTGGAACCCTACTTCTACGACATCGATGGCCAGCAGGTGCTGATGACCAGCATCGTCTTCCCGCTGGCGGTAAACGGCAAGGTGATCGCCACCCTGTCCATCGACATCAACCTCAACAGCCTGCAGGCCCTGAGCCAGGAGGCCAGCCGCAGCCTGTACGAAGGCCGTACCACCGTCGGCATCCTCAGCCCGGTCGGCCTGCTGGCCGGCTACAGCGCCGACGCCAGCAAGCTGGCCCAGCGCTTCGACCAGGTCGACAGCGCCAAGGGTGCCGAACTGGTGCGCAAGCTGGCCGACGGCAAGATGACCATCGTGCACGACCAGCAGCGCCTGAAAGTGCTGGCCGCGTTCCGGCCGATACCGGACGCCCAGCCCTGGGGCGTGCTGCTGGACGTACCGGAAAACGCCCTGACCGGGCCGGCCGAAGCGCTGAAACAGGAACTGGACGCGCTGAACACCAGCGGCACCC
This sequence comes from Pseudomonas sp. B19(2017), assembly GCF_002113165.1. Lineage (NCBI taxonomy): Bacteria > Pseudomonadati > Pseudomonadota > Gammaproteobacteria > Pseudomonadales > Pseudomonadaceae > Pseudomonas > Pseudomonas sp. B19(2017). The sequence goes on along the minus strand of NZ_NEJR01000003.1, from coordinate 184,415 downwards.
TGCTGGAACTTGGCCTGGGCCTGGCGGCGGCGATTGCCGGCCTGCTGATGGTGTGGCTGATGGCCCGCGGCGTTACCCGGCCGATCCTCGGCGTGGCAAGCATGCTCAAGGACATCGCCAGCGGCGAAGGTGACCTGACCCGCCGCCTGACTTACCAGAAGCAGGACGAACTGGGCGAACTGGCCGGCTGGTTCAACCGCTTCCTCGACAAGCTGCAGCCGACCATCGCCGAGGTCAAACGCTCGGTGCAGGCCGCGCGTGGCACCGCCGACCAGTCTTCGGCAATTGCCGCGCAGACCAGCGCCGGCATGGAGCAGCAGTACCGCCAGGTCGATCAGGTGGCCACTGCCTCGCACGAGATGAGTGCCACCGCGCAGGACGTCGCCCGCAGCGCCGCCCAGGCCGCGCAGGCCGCCCGCGACGCCGACCAGGCCACTCGCGAAGGCCTGGCGGTGATAGACCGCACCACCCACAGCATCGATGCCCTGGCCGCCGACATGAGCAACGCCATGGCCGAAGTCGAGGGCCTGGCGCAGAACAGCGAGAAGATCGGTTCGGTGCTGGAGGTGATCCGTTCGATCGCCGAACAGACCAACCTGCTGGCGCTCAACGCCGCCATCGAGGCGGCCCGCGCCGGTGAAGCCGGCCGTGGCTTTGCCGTGGTCGCGGACGAGGTGCGCAACCTGGCCCAGCGCACTCAGGAGTCGGTGGAGGAAACCCGCCAGGTGATCGAAGCGTTGCAGAACGGCACCCGCGAAGTGGTCGGGGCCATGGACAACAGCCACCGCCAGGCCCAGGGCGGCGTGCAGCAGGTTGGCCAGGCCGTCACCGCGCTGCAGCGCATCGGCCAGGCGGTGACGGTGATCACCGACATGAACCTGCAAATCGCCTCGGCCGCCGAGGAACAAAGCGCAGTGGCGGAGGAAATCAACAGCAACGTGGCAACCATCCGTGATGTCACCGAGTCGCTGTCGGGGCAAGCCAACGAGTCGGCGCGGGTGAGCCAGTCGCTGAACAGCCTGGCCAACCAGCAACAGGCGCTGATGGACCAGTTCCGCGTCTGAGGCGCCTGCAGGCCGCTGCCAGTCGCTTGCAGCGGCCTTCCTGCCGGGCCCGGAGCCGGTCGTCTACACTTGCGGCAACTCAGTAGCGCCACTCCAAGAGGCCCCATGAAAAAGATTCCGACGCTGCTGGCCGGCCTGCTGCTCGCAGTCGGCTTGGCCAGCACCGATAGCGCCGCTTCGGCGCAACGCTCCACGCCCATCCGCTTTGGCGCCATCGGTTGGGAAAGCGGCGCGCTCACCACCGAGATCTTGCGGCTGATCGTGGAGCGCGGGTATGGCTACCCCACTGACACCCTGCCCGGCAGTACCGTCAGCATGGAGGTGGCACTGGCGCGCAACGATCTGCAGGTAATAGCCGAGGAATGGGCCGGGCGCAGCCCTGCCTGGGTCAAGGCAGAACAGGCCGGCCAGGTGTTCGCGTTGGGCGACACGGTCAAGAACGCCGAAGAAGGCTGGTGGGTACCGGCCTACGTGATCGAGGGCGATACCGCACGCAAGCTCAGGCCCATGGCGCCCGACCTGCGCAGCGTCGACGACCTCAAGCATTACCCGCAGGTGTTCCGCGACCCCGAGTCGCCCGACAAAGGGCGTTTTCTCAACAGCCCCAGCGGCTGGACATCCGAGACCGTCAACAGCCAGAAACTCAAGGCCTACGGGCTGAATGATCTGTATACCAACTTCCGCAGTGGCTCCGGGGCTGCAATGGATGCCGAAATCGGCTCGGCCATCCGCCGTGGCCAGCCGGTGCTGTTCTACTACTGGAACCCGACCCCCTTGATGGGGCGTTACAAGCTCATACGCCTGCAAGAGCCCCCTTTCGATGCCCAAGCCTGGGCCACCCTCACCGATGCCGGCAACCCCGAGCCCAAGGGTAGCAGCTCGCTGCCAGCCAAATTGTCGATTGGCGTGTCCAAGGCCTTTCGCGAGGGCTACCCGGAACTGGTGAGCGTGTTCGAGCGGGTCGACCTGCCCATCGACCGACTGAACAAGGCGCTGGCCGACATGAGCGAACAGCGCACCCCGCCCCGCGACGCAGCCCTTACCTTCCTGCGCAATAACCGCGAAGTGTGGAAAGCCTGGTTGCCTGCGGACATTGCCACCAAGGTCGAGGGCAGCCTGTGAGCGGCGGCTTCCCCCAAGCCCTGCAATTCTCCTTTGCCGACAGCGTCAACCGGCTGGTCGACTGGTTGGTGCTGAATTACGGCGATCACCTGCGCGGCTTCTCTGACCAGTTGCTGCAACTGCTGGTCGGCCTGGAAACCCTGCTGCGCCTGCTGCCCTGGTGGCTGCTGCTATTGCTGGTAGGCCTGCTCGCCTGGCATGCCAGCCGCAGCTTGCTGCGCAGCGCGGTACTGGTGGCGCTGCTGGCCCTGATCGGCATGCTCGGGCTATGGGACAAACTGCTGCAGACCACGGCTTTGGTGCTGGTCAGTACCGGCCTCTGCGTGCTGGTGGGCGTGCCGCTGGGCATCCTGCTGGCTGCCCGGCCATTGGCGAAGCGGTTGCTGTTGCCGGTACTGGATGTGATGCAGACACTGCCGGCCTTCGTTTACCTGATCCCGGTGCTGATGCTGTTCGGTCTGGGCAAGGTGCCCGCCGTGTTCGCCACGCTGATCTATGCCCTGCCACCACTGGTGCGGCTGACCGAACTGGGGTTGAGCCAGATCGACCCTTCGCTGCTGCAAGCCGCGCATGGTCTGGGGGCGAGCCGCTGGCAGCGGTTGCGGCGTATCGCGCTGCCGCTGGCGCTGCCGAGCATCATGGCCGGGCTCAACCAGTCGGTGATGATGGCCCTGTCGATGGTGGTGGTGGCTTCGATGATCGGCGCCCGCGGGCTGGGCGAAGATGTGCTGTCGGGGATCCAGACCCTGAATGTCGGCCAAGGCGTCGAGGCCGGGCTGGCGATTGTCGCCCTTGCGATGGTGATCGACCGGATCAGCCAGGCCTACGGGCGTAACCAGCGCTGAGGAGTGTTGTCTGTACCGACCCTTTCCCAGCACAAGGCTGCTCCGACAGGGATAGCGCCATGGTTCGGCCATGCGCAATACCTGTAGGAGCAGCCTTGTGCTGCGAAAGGGCCGGGCCTGACAATGCAGCCCTGTCAGCCTGAAACCGGACCCACCCGCATGTCCCTCAAAGCCCTGCGCACCTTGGTGACCATTGCCCGGCACGGCACCTTCGCCCGGGCCGCCGACCTGCTCAGCCTCACCCCTTCGGCGGTGAGCCTGCACATCAAGACCCTCGAAGACGAGCTGCAGGTCACCCTGTTCGACCGCAGCCGCCGGCAGGTGACGCTGACCGAAGCCGGCCAGCTGGCGGTGGCCCGCGCAGAGAGCATTCTGGCGGCCTATGACGAATTGGCCGATGCACTGGCCAGCGGGCCGAGCCTGCGCGGCCGCCTGCGCCTGGGGGCCATCCACACAGTGCTGGCGCGGCGCCTGCCCAAGGCGCTGGTGTGGATCAAGGCGCACCACCCACAGTTGCACATCAGCGTGGCCTCCGGCATGTCGGCAGAGCTGGCACGGCGCGTGGAAGACGGCGAGCTCGATGCGGCGATCACCACCGAGCCGGTCAGCCCCTATCCGCAGAGCCTGGACTTCACGCCATTGTTTGAAGACCGCTTCTGGGCCATCGCCAGCCATGACCTCGCCGGACAAAGCGTGCCACAGCTGCTGGCCAGCCAGCCGTTCCTGCGCTTCGACAAGCGTGCCTGGGCCGGGCGACAGATCGAGCAGGAACTGCGCCGGCAGCATTTGCAGGTGAGCGAGCAGATGGAGCTGGACAGCCAGGAAGCGCTGGCGCGCATGGCGGTGATGGGCCTGGGTGTGGCGATCATCCCCATGGCCGATGACGACCTGCAACGCTTGCCACCAGCCACCTGCCTGCCTTTTGGCGAACCGCAGCTGACTCGGCGGGTGGTGTTGCTGGAGCACGAGAAGAGCCAGCGGCGGCATTTGAGTGCGGTATTGAAGACTGCGCTGGAGGCGTGAAACTGCCGGGGCCGCTGCGCGGCCCAGAGCAATCATGCATTTTTTCTCAACAGTCAGTAAAGAAAACAACGTTTTTACAAATTGGTCCGCACCCGTAGTCTGTGCCCCGTACCCGCCCACGGAACGTCGACCATGCTCCACTTGTTGCTGACTACCCTGCTGCCGATCATCCTGCTGATTGCCCTGGGCACTTTCCTGCGCCTGCGCGGCTTGCTCGCCGACAACTTTTGGCCCGGCGCCGAGCGCCTGAGCTATTACGTACTGCTGCCGTCGCTATTCCTCCATGGTCTGGCCACCGCCAATCTCGATGGCGTGCCGGTGCTGGGCATGGTCGGGGTGCTGATGCTCTCGACCTTGGCCGGGGCCGTGCTGCTGGTGCTGTACCAGGGCGCAATGAACCACGACGGTGCCGACTTCACTTCGGTATTCCAGGGCGGCATCCGCTTCAACAACTATATCGGCGCTACCCTTGCAGCAGGCATCTACGGCAGCGCCGGCATCGCCCTGGCGGCGGTGGCCAACGCCGCCATCGTGCCACTGGTCAACCTGCTTTGCGTGCTGGTATTTGCCCGCTTCAGCGCCCGCCATAGCTCACCAGCCACGGTGCTGCGGGCCATCTTCGCCAACCCCTTGATCGTCGGTTGCGCCAGCGGGTTGCTGCTGCGCGCCAGCGGGCTGGGTTTGCCAGCAGGTATCGAGCCCACGGTCAAGGCCTTGGGCCAGGCCGCCCTGCCGCTCGGCCTGCTGTGCGTCGGCGCAGCCCTGGGCGGCGCCCGCCTGGGCCAACAAGTGCGCCCGCTGGTGGCGGCTTCGGCCTTCAAGTTTCTGGTCATGCCGCTGACCACATGGGGGCTATGCCGCCTGCTTGGCCTGGGTGGCCAGGCCGCGGTAGTGGCGGTGCTTTTCCAGGCGCTGCCGACTGCGTCGTCTTCCTATGTGATGGCCCGGCAAATGGGCGGTAACGCACCGCTGATGGCCACCATCATCGCCCTGCAGACCGTGATGGCCGCCGCCACCCTGCCTTTGGTGCTAATACTTGCGCTTGGCTAGACTGTGAACCAGACCACAGTTCTGGAGCCTGCCTCATGCGCTTTTCGTGGATGGTGATCGGCCTGGCGTCGGCTTTGCTCGCAGGCCATTTGCACGCGGCCGACCCAGCCAAGGCTGTCGTCGCCGAGGACAAGGCCGAGGTGCTCGAGGAAAAGGTGGTGCATGACACACCGCCCCCGAAAAAGGCCGAGACGCTCACACCGGGCGAAGCACAGGCAGTAGACCCGGCCGGTCAGGCCCCCCTGGATGACAGCATTACCTGCCTGGCCCGCACCCTCTACTGGGAGGCCAAGGGTGCCGACGCTGAAGACATGGCCGCCGTGGCCAGCGTTGTGCTCAACCGCCTGGGCCATGATGGCTTCCCGGATACAATCTGCGGCGTGGTCAAGCAGGGTGTGGAAAGCAAGGCCTGCCAGTTCTCCTGGTGGTGCGACGGGCGCCCGGACCAGGTCGAAGAAGCGCAACGCTACGCCATCGCCAAGGAGATCGCGCGCAAGGCACTCAACCAGCAGTTGAAAGACCGCACCGGGGGTGCCTTGTACTTCCATGACCGCAATGTGCGCCCGGCCTGGGTCAAAGCCTACCGCCGGACAGCGCAGACCAGGCATTTTCTGTTCTACAAACCGAACCAGGCGCTAGCACGCTGATACCCGCCGTGCATTTACGAGCAGGCTGACTGCGGGGGTTCGATAGAAATGCCTGGCACCTGTCCGCACTTTTGCGCTGGCCAGTGGTCTACTCCCTCTTTTGTCGCCAGTAACGATTGTTGGCGATTTCATTGCTTTGCACGATCCCGGGCCAAAAGCCCCGGGCTTGTGTAGGATGAGCAGCGCAAACCAAGACGCTGCCAGTCATAGGGAGATCCACATGCGCGTCCTGTCATCTGTTGCCGCCTTGTCGCTGGGCCTGGTCGTCTCGACCGGGGCATTGGCTGCCACCGGCGAAGAGGCGCAACTGATCGATTCGATCAATGTCTACCGCAGCAAGGCCCAGCCCTGCGGTGGCGAAGCGTCGCTGGAGCTGCCGCCGCTCAACAGTGATACCCGCTTGGCGCTGTCGCCGGAAGGTACCCGCGACCTGCAGCAGGCCATGACTCGCGCCGCCTACCCGATGGTCAACGTGCAGGCCATCAGCCTGTCGGGGCCGCGTGATGCGCGTGCCGCCATGCATGCCATCGAAGAGAGCTTTTGCCAGGTGGTGCTCGACCCGCAGTTCGTCGATATCGGCGTGAGCCAGGAAGGCCGCGACTGGCGCATCGTGCTGGCCCGGCCGCTGCTCAGTGGCCGCCTGGGCGACTGGCAGGCCGAGGGGCAGAAGGTGCTGCAGGAGATCAATGCCGCGCGCAAGGTGCCGCGCCAATGCGGTGGCCAGCCCTTCGCCGCCGCCCCCGCGCTGAGCTGGAGCACGGTGCTGGCCGGGGTTGCCGCCAACCACACCCGGGCCATGGCCAACCAGAACTTCTTCGACCATATCGACAAGGATGGCCGCACCCCCGGTGACCGGGCAGAACTGGCCGGTTACCTGTACCAGCAAATTGGCGAAAACATCGCCGCCGGGCGTGACACCGCGCGCAAGGTGGTCGATGGCTGGCTGGATAGCCCGGGGCATTGCGCGACGCTGATGAACCCGGACTTTCGTGAGCTGGGCGCTGCGTATGCAGTGGACCCGAAGAGTGACGCGGGGATTTACTGGACGGGGTTGTTCGGGACGCCGCAGTAGCCCGCTCTCATAGGGTTTCACATGACTCATTGAATCAGCAGGGGCCCTGTGGGAGCGGCTTTAGCCGCGAACACCGGCGCCGCCGGTGCCATGCACCGCGGTGGCTTCTTCGCGGGTAAACCCGCTCCCACAGGGTACGTGAACCGCTGGTGAATTCAGTTCTCTACGTGACAGCGCAGTTCCAGGGCCGTACAACCAAACCGCCGCCGCACGCACTTGCCCAGGTAACTGGCATCGCCCAGGCCCACTTCATCGGCAATCTGCGCCAGGCTGTGGCTGGAGTTGAGCAAACGCCAGCGCGCCTGTTGCAAGCGCAGCTCCAGCCACCAGGCCTTGGTGCTCATGCCATGGCTGGCGTGAAACTGCCGGTCCAGCTGGCGCCGGCTGATGCCCAGCTCTGCCGCCAACTGCTCCGCGGTCAACCGCGTACCCAGGTGATGACGCATCAACGCCTGCGCGCGCTGCACCTGGCTGCCCTGCCCGGCCCCCAGCTCCAGCGAGCGCAAGGCATGGCGGCTATCGCGTGTTTCATCCACCAGCATGTCGGCCAGGCCCTTGAGCGCACGGGCTCGCCCGCAGGCACGTGACAACAGCGAGACGGCCAAGTCGATGGCGGCGGTGCCGCCGGCGCAAGTTATGCGGCTTCCGTCGATGCAATACAGTTGCTCGGTCAGCACCTGCAGATGCGGGAAGGCCGCACGAAATTCGGCTTCGTGGCGCCAGTGCACCACTACCTTGTGCCCCTGCAACAATCCGCACGCGGCCAACAGGAACGCGCCGTTGTCGACCCCCACCAGCTTGACGCCCGCCTTGCCGGCCTGCCTGAGCAAGGCCCGGTAGCGAGGCGCCAGCGCGGCAGTGGCCATGGCGTTGCGCCCGCCGAACACCACCAGGTAATCGAAACCGGCCAGCTCGAGCTGGCCCGCGACAGCCTCGACCTGCACCACTGCGCCACTGCTCGACGGTACAGGGTCGAGGGTCAGCCCTGCCAAGGTCCAGCTGCAGTAGCGCTGCTGGCTGTAATCCTCGTCGTCAGCGCTGAAACGTAACTTGTCGAGAAAGGCACCGAACGGCAGCAGGGCGAAATCCGGTAACGGCAAGATCAGCAAGCGTATATCGGGCAGCATTGGCTAGCGTCCAGAAATGACCATTCAATGTCTGGATCATACCCTTGCTGGCCAATGCCGACGCCATAGACTGGCGCCCTCCACATCAACAAGGCATTTACCCCCATGGCACTCGACACCTGGCTCATTTACCTGCTGGCGAGCATCGGCCTGTCGCTGACCCCGGGCCCCAACAGCTTGCTGGCCCTGACCCACGGGGCCCTGTATGGCGCACGCCGGGCGTTGTTCACTATCGTCGGCGGCGTGTTTGGTTTCAGCGCCCTGATCGCCCTGGCCATGTTCGGCCTCAGTGCATTGCTGCAGGCCTCGGCCTCGGTGCTGAGCGTGCTCAAGTGGGTGGGCGGCGCCTATCTGATCTGGCTGGGCATCCAGCTATGGCGCAGCCCGGGCCTGCACCTGGAAATGACCGCGCAAAGCGCGCGACCGGGCAATGCCGGCTTGTTCCGCCAAGGCCTGCTGTCGGCCATGGCCAACCCCAAGGTGCTGCTGTTCTATGGCGCTTTCCTGCCGCAGTTCATCGATCCACAGCGTGGGTTGCTGCTGCAGTTCGTAGTGATGGCGGCAACCTTTGCCAGCGTCGAGTTCCTGGTGGAATACCTGCTGGCGCGCCTGGCGTTTCGCATCCGGCCATGGCTGGCGAAGGGCGGCAAAGGCTTCAACCGCTGCTGCGGCAGCCTGTTTGCCTTGATTGGTGTGGCGTTGCCGCTTGGGCGGTAGCACTACGTAGAGACTGTCGCGATGCCTGTAGGAGCGGCCTTGTGTCGCGATGGGGCGCGCAGCGGCCCCGTGATATCGGCTTCGCTGCGGATATCGCCGGGGCTGCTTTGCAGCCCTTTCGCGACACAAGGCCGTTCTTACAAGGATCGCGACAACCCGTGGGCTCGCATTCAACCCCGGCGCGCTTTGGCAACGAAGATGAGCAAGGCCACCCCCGGCAACCCCGCACCAACCAGTGCCACACCCTGCCAGCCGAACTGGCTGAACACCGCACTGGCCACCGCCGAACCCAGCGCCCCACCCAGGAAGATGCTGGTCATGTACACCGCATTCAGCCGCCCGCGGCTGGCCGGGTCCAGCGCGTACACCTCACGCTGGCCGATGACCATGTTCATCTGCACTGCAAAATCCAGCAGCACACCGGTCAGGCCCAGGCCGATCACGCTGTAGCCCGGTACCGTCAGCCCGAGCAACAGTGCCGCCGGTGCCAGCAGCAACGCCAGCAGTGACCCGGCGCGGGCATGCCCGGCATCGGCCAGGCGGCCGGCCAGCGGTGCGGCAACGGCGCCCACCGCGCCCACCAGGGCGAACACTGCAATCTGGCTCTGCGACAAGCCATGCTGGGTGGCCAGGGCCATCGGCACCGCCGTCCAGTAGAGGCTGAACGCCGCGAACATCAACGCCTGGTACAGCGCACGCTGGCGCAGCAAGGGATACCGGCGCAGCAGCGTGAGCAGCGACAGCATCAGCCCGGCATAGCTGGCCTTGTGCTCGGGCACCCGCCGCGGCAAGGTCAGGGCCAGCAACAGGATGATCGCCAGCATCACCCCGGCAGCGCCAATGAACACCGCACGCCAGCCGAAGTAGTCGGCCACCAGGCTGGACAACGGCCGCGCCAGCAGGATACCCAGCAGCAGGCCGCCCATGATATTGCCGACCACCCGCCCACGCTGCTGCTCCGGCGCCAGGTGTGCCGCCAGCGGGATGAGCATCTGCACCGCCACGGAACTGAACCCGATCAACAGCGCATAGCCGAGGAACAACTGGCCTTGGCCAGTGCTGCTGGTGCCAGCCAGCAGCAGGCTGATGCAAGCGAGCACGGCGGTGGCCACCATCAAGCGGCGGTTTTCCAGCAGATCGGCCAGCGGTACCAGCAACAGCAGGCCCAGGGCATAGCCCAGCTGCGTGAGCGAAACGATCAGGCTGGCATGCTCGGTGGACAGCCCCAGGTCCGGGGCGATCAGCCCGACGATGGGCTGGGCATAGTAGATATTGGCGACGATCGCGCCGCAACAGAACGCCAGCAAGGCGACCAGGGCCCGGCTGAGGCCGGTGGCTGCAGGCTGCGCGGCGGCAAGGGAGGGATTCATGCGAGTGTCCTCGGCAATGGTTGGAATATGCCGGCCACCTTACCCAGACGCGCTCCAGGCGAGAATCCAGCGCAGGCGCAACAGGGCTTTGCGCACTGCGCAACACTAACTGCCGCGCTGCAACAGGTTTTCGCAAAAGTCGATGAATGCGTTCACCCGCCGCGAACCACGATGGTTGGGCAGGTACAGGGCGTTGATGCTGTCATTGGCCGCGCCGGGGCTGGCCTGCCAATCGGGGAACAGCCGCTGCAGCCGCCCGGCAGCGACATCCTCGTGCACCAGCCAGTCGGCCAGCAGCGCGATGCCGCTCCCGGCCAGCGCGGTTTCACGCAACATGTCGGCATTGGCGCTGCGCAACGGTCCGCTCACATCCAGCTCCAGGCTCTCCTGCCAACGTACCAGTCGCCAGGGGCGCCCTTTCTGCCCGTAACGAAAGCGCAGGCAGGCGTGCTCGAGCAGCTGCCGCGGGTGCTCCAGCGCGTCACGCCCGGCCAGGTAGGCCGGGCTGGCCACCAGCCAACGCTGGAAGCGGCCGAGCGGGCGGCATACCAGCTCGTCATTGGGCGAGGGGTCGCCCAGGCGTATCGACAGGTCATAGCGGCCGTCGAGCAGGTCATCCACGCGGTCACTGAGGTCGATGTCCAGTTCCAGTGCCGGGTGCTGCGCCAACAACCGCCCAAGGTGCGGGGCAATGACGCGTCTGCCGAACTCCACCGGCAAGCACAGACGCAGTACGCCGACAGGCGCTTCGCCCCGGTCGGCGACACTGGCATCAGCCTCGTCCAGCGCCTCGAAAATACCCCGCGCACGCTCGTAATAGCGGGCGCCGGCCTCGGTCAGGCTGACCTGGCGGGTGGAGCGGTTGAGCAAAGTGGCGCCCAACGCAGTTTCCAGGCCATCGACCAGGCGCGTTACCGACGATGTCGCCAGCCCAAGCCGGCGTGCAGCGGCAGAAAAGCCTTGGGCGTCGACGGTAGCCACGAACATCTTCATCGCCAGGAGTTTGTCCATTTGCTGCCCGTCTTCCAAATCCCGGAAAGTTCTTACAAACAGCCGGGCGGGTCAAGAAGCGCGGTGCACGGCAATTGCGTCCATAGTGGAACCACTCCCTTGTAAACGAGGCTTTCCATGACACCGACCAACCTGCTGACCGCCCTGCCCCCTTGCGACCCCACCAGCGCCGAACGGGTCGACCAATTGCTCAGCCGCCCGGGCGTGCGCGTGGAACGTATCGTCTCCAGTGGCCAGGCCAGCCCGCCCGGCTTCTGGTACGACCAGGCCGAAGGCGAATGGATCGTGCTGCTCAGTGGTGCCGCCGGCCTGCGCTTCGAGCACGAGAGCCACACCCGGCTGCTGGCGCCGGGCGATTGCCTGGACATCCCGCCGCATTACCGCCACCGCGTGGAATGGACCGCCCCCGGCACCGCTACCGTCTGGCTCGCGGTGTTCTACAGCAGCGGCACTCCGTGGCCGGTTTGAATCCGGTCATTCAAGATCCGCCGTGGTCTATTCAACCAACATTAACCTCCTCATTACTGCAATTTTAAACGCATGATCTAGAATTTTAGCCACACCTTGCAGCGTTCAGCCCTGCGACAATCCGCCCCACAAAATTATGTACCAACTTGTTAATTAGCAAGCTAAGAGATTACACTGCGCGCATTCCACCTGCTGAGATCCCTGGCATGAAAGAAACACCGCGCGCCTCTGGCGCCTCAAACATCATCCTGGTCGGCCTGGGCGTGATCATCGCCCTGCTCGGCCTCCTCCTGGCTGCGGGCGGCGTCAAGCTGGCCGGCCTGGGCGGTTCCTGGTACTTCCTGATCGGCGGCCTGGCCATGGCAATCGCCGGCGCCCTTATCGCTCGCCGCAAACCGGCCGGCGCCTGGCTGTACGCGGCGTTCCTGGTCGGCACTGGCATCTGGGCGCTAGCCGACGCAGGCCTGGTGTTCTGGCCGCTGTTCTCGCGCCTGTTCATGTTCGGCGCAATCGGTATGGTGGTGGCACTGGTCTACCCGCTGCTGGCCCGTGCCAATGGTGCCAGTGCCGGCCGCGGCGCCTATGGCGTTGCCGGGGTGATGGCCGTGCTGCTGGTGATCGCCGCCGGCAACATGTTCGTCGCCCACCCCAGCGTCGCCCCTACCGGCAAAGGCCCGGGCATGACCCCGGTCGAGGCCGACAAGGCGCAGAAGGACTGGGCCCACTACGGCAACACCGAAGGTGGCAGCCGCTTCGCTGCGCTGGACCAGATCAACCGCGACAACGTCAGCAAGCTGAAAGTGGCCTGGACCTACCGCACCGGTGACGTGGCACTCAGCGACGGCAACGGTGCCGAAGACCAGCTGACCCCGCTGCAAGTCGGCAACAAGGTGTTCATCTGCACCCCGCACAACAACCTGATCGCCCTCGATGCCGACACCGGCAAGGAACTGTGGAAGAACGCGATCAACGCTCAGTCCAAGGTCTGGCAGCGTTGCCGTGGCATGGCCTACTTCGACGCCACTGCCGCCATCGCCCAGCCAACCCAGCCGAACAGCTCGCCAATCACCGTCGCCAGCGTACCGGCCGGTGCCAACTGCCAGCGTCGCCTGCTGACCAACACTATCGATGGCCGCCTGATTGCCGTCGACGCCGACACCGGCGAGTTCTGCCAGGGCTTCGGCAACAACGGCCAGGTCGACCTCAAGGCCGGCCTGGGCGATGTGCCGGACTCCTACTACCAGCTGTCATCGGCCCCCCTGATGGCCGGTACCACCGTGGTGGTCGGCGGCCGCGTCGCCGACAACGTCCAGACCGACATGCCAGGCGGCGTGATCCGTGGTTTCGACGTGATCACGGGTGAAATGCGCTGGGCCTTCGACCCCGGCAACCCGGAAGATCGCCAGGCGCCGCAGGGTGACCGCACCTATGTACGCAGCACCCCCAACAGCTGGGCCCCGATGTCCTACGACCCGGCAATGAACACCGTGTTCCTGCCGATGGGCTCGTCGTCCACCGACATCTACGGTGTCGAACGCAGCAAGCTGGACCATACCTACGGCGCTTCGGTGCTGGCCCTGGACGCCACCACCGGCAACCAGAAGTGGGTGTTCCAGACCGTGCACAACGACCTGTGGGACTTCGACCTGCCGATGCAGCCGAGCCTGATCGATTTCACCAAGGACGACGGCCAGTCGGTACCTGCAGTGGTAATCGGCACCAAGGCCGGGCAGATCTACGTGCTCGACCGCGCCACCGGCAAGCCGCTGACCCAGGTCGACGAAGTACCGGTCAAGCCAAGCAACATCCCTAACGAGCCGTACTCGCCAACCCAGCCGAAGTCAGTGGGCATGCCGCAGATCGGCGCGCAGACCCTGACCGAATCGGACATGTGGGGCGCAACCCCTTACGACCAGCTGCTGTGCCGCATCGACTTCAAGAAAATGCGCTACGACGGCCTGTACACCGCGCCGGGCACCGACCTGTCGCTGAGCTTCCCGGGTTCGCTGGGTGGCATGAACTGGGGCAGCATTTCCACCGACCCGGTACATGGTTTCATCTTCGTCAACGACATGCGCCTGGGCCTTTGGATCCAGATGATCCCGTCGCAGAACAAGGGTAATGCCGCTTCCGGTGGCGAAGCGCTGAACACCGGCATGGGCGCAGTACCGCTCAAGGGCACCCCTTATGCGGTGAACAAGAACCGCTTCCTGTCGGTAGCCGGCATTCCGTGCCAGGCACCGCCATTCGGCACCCTGACCGCCATCGACATGAAGACCCGCCAGGTGGCATGGCAGGTACCGGTGGGTACCGTAGAGGACACAGGCCCGCTCGGCATCCGCATGCACCTGCCGATCAAGATCGGCCTGCCGACCCTCGGCGGCACCCTGTCGACCCAGGGTGGCCTGGTGTTCATCGCCGGCACCCAGGACTTCTACCTGCGCGCCTACGACAGCAGCAACGGCAACGAAATCTGGAAGGCTCGCCTGCCAGTGGGCAGCCAGGGTGGCCCGATGACCTACGTCTCGCCGAAGACCGGCAAGCAATACGTGGTGATCACGGCTGGCGGCGCGCGCCAGTCGACTGACCGTGGCGACTACGTGATTTCTTACGCTCTGCCGTAATACCGCGTCGCCTGCTTCGCGGGCACGCCCGCTCCCACATGGATCGCACCCTTCTCAAGGGCAGTGACAATCCTGTGGGAGCGGGCGTGCCCGCGAACAGGCCCCGAAAAGAATACGAGATTCAGCAATGCCATCCGCAATTCGCATCACCCCCACCCTGCTGCTGGCCCTGGCCAGCAGCACCGCCCTGGCCGACGACAGCTTGATGACCCGCAGCACCCTGACCGGTGACTGGGGCGGCCTGCGTCACCAACTGGAAGAAGACGGCGTCAGGTTCACCGGCGACTACAGCGGCGAAACCGCCTACAACGCCCACGGTGGCCTGCACCGCTCGGCGCGCTACTCGCAAAACCTGAAACTGGGCGTGCAGTTCGACCTGTCGAAACTGTATGGCCTGGACAATGGTGGCAAGGTCCAGCTGACCATCAACGACCGCCGCGGCAACAGCGCCTCGGAAGACCTGGTGGGCAACCGCCTGCCGATCCAGGAAAACTTCGGCGGCCTGTATACCCGCCTGACCGAGCTGAGCTACGAGCGTACCCTGTTCACCCCGGCACTCAACGTCAAGCTCGGCTACATGGCCATGGGCAACGACCTCGGCGGCCTGGACAGTGGCATCCTGTGCAACTTCATGAACGCCGGCTTCTGCGGTCACCCGCTGAACATGTCTGGCGGCAGTGGCTGGACCAATTACCCCAATGCCCACCTTGGCGTGCGGGTGAAATACGACCTGTCTCCGTCCTGGCAACTACGAGTGGCGGCGTTCAACGTCGACCCGCAGAGCAATGGCAACTCCAGCCGCGCCTGGCACCTGGGCCCCAAGCACACCACCGGCACCGTGGTACCCGTGGAGCTGGTGTACAAGCTGCAGGGCGAGCTGCCGGGCGAGTACAAACTGGGTTACTACTACGACAGCTCCGACGTGAAACGCATCGGCAGCGACGAGGAAGTTTCCGGCCGTGGCGGCCACTACCTGCTGGTCGACCAGGCCGTGTGGAACGACCAAGGTTCGCCGGGCCGCAGCCTGCATGCCTTCGGCCAGTATTCGGCGTCGAGCAAGGCCGCTTCGCCGTTCACCAGGTGGTATGGCGCGGGCATGGTGCTGTACAAGCCGTTCGCAAACCGCCCGAAGGATACCGTGGCGCTGGGCTATGGCCGTGCCGTGCCCAACCCACGCAGCCGCGACGTGCAGGAAGATGCCGCGCTCAACGCCGGGCAGCCGTTCCCCGACATCGACAGCGCCGAGCAGTTGATCGAGCTGAGCTATGGCTACCAGGCCACGCCGTGGCTGAACCTGCGCCCGGATGTGCAGTACATCATCGAACCGGGTGCGTTCTCCGGGAAAGACATCGATAACGCGTTGGTGGTGGGCCTGCAGGTCAAGGCTACCTTCTGAAACCTTGATTGGGGCTGCCTTGCAGCCCTTCGCGGGCATGCCCGCTCCCACAAAGCCGGTGATATACCTGTGGGAGCGGGCGTGCCCGCGAAGAGGCCAGCGCAATCAATCCTGCCTGAGGTAATCCACCAGCCTCAGCAACATGGCATCACACCCCCGCAATTGCTCGACACTGACAAACTCATCCGGCTTGTGCCCCTGGTCCATGCTCCCTGGCCCACATACCACAGTCGGGATCCCCGCCTGGTCGAATAGCCCGCCTTCGGTACCAAACGCCACCGTACCGAACTGATCCGAGCCACTGAGCAACGCCACCAGGCCAGCCGCCTCGCTATCCGCTGGCGTGGCCAGCCCCGGGTAAGCGCTCAACGGCTGCAGGCGAATGGCGCTGGCCGCATTGACCTTACGCATCCGCGGCAGCAATTCGGCCTCGGCGTAGGTCTGCAACTGATCGGCCACTGCCTGCGCCTCGAACCCCGGCAAGGCCCGTACTTCGAAATCGAATTCGCACTCCGCCGGCACGATGTTCAGCGCCCTGCCCCCTTTGATCACACCGGTCTGCACAGTGGAGAACGGCGGGTCGAAGCGCTCGTCGTGATGCGCCGGCAATGCCAGGGCATCACCGATATGACCCAGCTTGCCGATCAGCTTCGCCGCATATTCGATGGCATTCACCCCGTACGGCGCATACGCCGAGTGGCAGGCCGCGCCTTGCACCTGGCAACGCATCGCCAGCTTGCCCTTGTGCCCCAGCACCGGCTTGAGTTCGGTGGGTTCGCCAATCAGGCACAGCCGTGGCTTGTGCGCACGCAGCTCCAGTGCGGCCAGCATCGAGCGCACCCCCAGGCAGCCGACTTCTTCGTCATAGGAGAACGCCAGGTGCACCGGCAGGCGCAACGGCTGGGCAAGAAACGCGGGCACAGCCGCCAGTACCGAAGCGATGAAGCCCTTCATGTCGGCCGTGCCACGGCCATACAGGCGCCCGTCGTGTTCACTCAGGGCAAACGGCTCGACTGTCCAGGCCTGGCCGTCCACCGGCACCACATCGGTATGCCCGGACAGCACCACGCCGCCAACGTCCCGAGGGCCGATGGTGGCGAACAGATTGGCCTTGGTGCCTTCCGGGTTATGGAACAGTTCGCTTTGCACCCCCAGCTCGGCCAGGTAGTCGCGGATGAAGCCGATCAATTCAAGGTTGGAATCGCGGCTGACCGTGGCAAAGCCGACCAGCCGGGCCAGTAGCGCGCGACTGGCGTAGTCACTCATCACCCGGCACCCCGTAGCTTGGCGCGGCAGTCGGGTTGAGGGCGCGGGTAACGTAATCCTGCATCTGCGGCCGATACGCCTGCCACAGGCCATCGAGTACCGCGATCGGGTCCGCCTCGGCCCAGTCCACGCGCAGGTCCACCAGCGGCCAGGTCAGCTCGCCGGCGATCTTCAAGGCCGCCGAGTGCACCGGCCCGGCCTCGCCGCCTGCGGCCATCGCCGCGTGCATGGCGGCCAACAGGCGCTCGGCAAGATGCCCGCCGGCTTGTTCAAAGGCCTGCACCATCGCTTCGATCACCTGGGTCGAGGCCAGCAGGTTACCTGCCGCCGCGCATTGCTCACCGGCGAGGGCACAGTGCGTGCCCAGGGCTTCCTTGCCGGTGAACAGTGCCACCTGGCCATGGCTGTCGATCACCGTGACCTGGCGGTACTCGCTCCAGCCATTGGCGCTCAGCACCCGGTCCAGCGCAGCGGCAGGCGGCAACTGGCCCTGTTCCAAGGCATCGAGAATCTGCGGGCCCAGCGCCGGCAAGGTGATGTTCTGGGTAGCAACAGCACCCACACCGGCTCGCACCCACGGACAGCGGGCGCCCACGGCGATGCTCGAAGAGCTGATGGCGATACCGACCTGGCCGGTTTCCTGGCAACGACCGATGATGGAAAAAGTCATGTCATGGTTCCTGTTGTGCTGTGCGATACACAGCATTCTGGGTTGAACCTTTCGGCCAGCGAAACGACCTTTTTCCGAGGGATTGCAGAGGAAAAAACTATGACCACGAAACGTTTGAACAAAACCCCGAAACAGCTGCTGCTGGGCCCGCTACAGGCGGCAGGAATCAAGGCCTTCGCCGTTTTATCGGCAAGCCCCAGCTAAATACTATTTTCGCCATTTCCACGGCATCCCTAGTCTGGCTCCAGGCAACGGCGGTCCTCCAAACCGACCTGACAAAAACCGCCTGAACAAGGGCCCGGACATGACACTGAACAACCTCGAAATCGACACCCTCGTCGTCGGCGCCGGCCAGGCCGGCGTGGCCATGAGCGAACACCTGAGCAAGCTTGGCGTGCCGCACCTGGTGCTGGAGCGCAAGCGTATCGCCGAGGCCTGGCGCACCGGCCGCTGGGACTCGCTGGTGGCCAACGGCCCGGTCTGGCATGACCGCTTCCCGGGGCTGGAATTCAACCTCGACGCCGATGCCTTCGCCGGCAAGGACCAGGTAGCCGACTACTTCGAACAGTACGTACGCAAGTACAACCTGCCCGTACGCACCGGCATCGAAGTGAAGAAAGTGCTGCGCAACAGCGACCGCCCCGGTTTTACCATCGAAACCAATGAAGGCGTGATTCGCGCCAACCGCGTGGTCGCCGCCACCGGCCCGTTCCAGAAACCGGTGATCCCGGCCATCGCGCCGAAAGACAGCAACCTGCACCAGATCCACTCCGCCGCCTATTACAACCCCGGGCAGCTGCCCGACGGCGCGGTGCTGGTGGTCGGCGCCGGTTCCTCCGGCGTGCAGATCGCCGAAGAACTGATGCGTGCCGGGCGCAAGGTGTATCTCTCGGTCGGTGCCCACGATCGCCCGCCACGCGCTTACCGCAACCGCGACTTCTGCTGGTGGCTGGGCGTGCTGGGTGAGTGGGACGCGGAAATCGCCAAGCCTGGCCGCGAGCACGTGACCATTGCCGTCAGTGGCGCCCGTGGCGGCCACACCGTGGACTTCCGCGCCCTTGCCCACCAGGGCATGACCCTGGTCGGCCTGACCCAGTCGTTCGATAACGGCGTGGCGCGCTTCCAGGACAACCTGGTCGAGAACATCAACCGCGGCGACGAAAACTACCTGGCCCTGCTGGATGCCGCCGATGCCTACATCGAACGCAACGGCCTGGACCTGCCGGAAGAACCCGAAGCCCGCAAACGCCTGGCCGACCCGGAGTGCATGCGCAACCCGCTGCAGCAGCTGGACCTGGCCAAGGCCGGCGTCACCAGCATCATCTGGGCTACCGGTTACGGTGTCGACTTCAGCTGGCTGCAGGTAGACACCTTCGACGCCAACGGCAAGCCCCAGCACCAACGCGGCGTGGCCCGCGAGCCGGGCGTGTACTTCCTTGGCCTGCCGTGGCTGTCGCGCCGTGGCTCGTCATTCATCTGGGGCGTGTGGCACGACGCCAAGCACGTCGCCGGGCACATCGCCACGCAACGCACCTATACCGCCTACCGCGACCGCGAACAACGCGCAGCGGATGAGCAGCAGCAACCCAAGACCCGCAACGTCAGCCCCCTCGGAGCCCACTGATGCCTACCCATACCCGCATCCGCATGTTCAACACCAAGGCCACCTACCCCAACCAGACCCTGGACAACGACCTGTGCCAGGCGGTGCGCGCCGGCAACACCATCTACGTACGCGGCCAGGTCGGCACCGACTTCGAAGGCAACCTGGTGGGCCTGGGCGACCCACGGGCGCAGGCCGAGCAGGCGATGAAGAACGTCAAGCAACTGCTCGAAGAGGCCGGCTCGGACCTGTCACACATCGTCAAGACCACCACCTACATCACCGACCCGCGCTTCCGCGAGCCGGTGTACAAGGAAGTGGGCAAGTGGCTCAAAGGCGTGTTCCCGATCTCCACCGGCCTGGTGGTGGCCGGGCTGGCCCAGGCCGAGTGGCTGATGGAAATCGACGTGATCGCCGTGGTGCCTGACCAAGCCTAGCGAGATCACCGGGCGCGGGCTTGCCCTGATAGTTGTCAGTCAGTGCTCCTGGGGCTGCTGCGCAGCCCATCGCCGGCAAGCCGGGCTCCCACAGGGATTTCGCAAACCTTGAGGTCTGCGCAGTACCTGTGGGAGCCCGGCTTGCCGGCGATGGGCCGCAAGGCGGCCCCAGATTGCCTGAATCCACCTGGCCTGCTAGAAACCCACTGTCGCCGACAGCAGGTAGGTACGCGGCGTGGACAGCGTCAGCCCCGGTTCGCTGTCATCCGAGGCCCCGGCCGAACTCCAGTAGCGGTCGTCCAGCACGTTCTCGACACTGGCGCGCAAGGTCACCTGGGTGGCATCCACCTTGAAGGCATAACGCGCGCCCACGTCGTAACGCTCCCAACCGTCGATCTGCTTGCTGTTGTTCTGGTCCAGGTACTGCGAACTCGAGTGGATGCCCCGCGCCGTCAGGGTCAGGCCGTTCACCCCAGGCACGTCCCATTCGGTACCGAGGTTGACGTTGTACTCGGGCGTGGCCGGCGCGCGGTTGCCATCGTAGGCGCCGCCAACGGTATCGGTCAGTTCGCTGTCGATGTACATCACCCCGCCCAGCACCCGCACGCCTTGCACGGGCTCGCCGAACACGCTCAGTTCGATACCGCGGTTGTCGCGCTTGCCATTGGGGCCGAACACCCGCGATGCGGGGTTGGTTTCGTAGGCGGGCTGGCGGATGCGGAAGGCACTGGCAGTGAAGGCAACCTGACCCAGGTCGTACTTGGCCCCCACCTCGACCTGGCGGCTGGTGAACGGCGGGAAGATCTGGTCTTCGTTGACCGATGTCGACGGCGCGATCTTGCCCTGGCTCAGGCCTTCCATGTAGTTGGCATACAACGACAGCTGCTCGGTAACCTTGAGCAGCACGCCGCCCGAGGGTGACACCTTCTCTTCATCGTAGGCGGTCTCCCCCTTGATACCGTCGCTCCAGTCATCCACCTGCACCCGCTGCCAGCGCGCCCCCAGGGTCAGCAGCAGACGGTCGTCGAAGAAACCCAGGGTGTCGGCCAGGGCCACGCCGGAAAAGCGGTTTTCCGTGTACACCTCGGGGTCGATGCGGGTTGGCGTGCCCGGTGTAGGCGTGGCTACCGGGTGGTAGAGATTACTGGGCGCCGAGGCATAGCGGGCGCCGCCGTTGGTGAAGTCCATGTAGAAGTAGGTGGCGGCCAGATTCAGCTCGTGGCTGACCGGCCCGGTATGGAACCAGTTGCGCACGCCGGCCATGGCAGTGCGCACGGTTTCATCGCGGGTGAAGTCGCGCGGCTGCACGGTAAAGTCGCCGGCATCGTTGGTGACCGACACGTTGTGGCGCAGGAAGTCATGGTTGCTCTTGCGCGCACCGACCGCGCCATAGGCCAGCAGCGATTCGCTGATATCGTACTCGGCGTGCAGTGCACCAAAGGTGTCGTTGGTGCGCGCCTTGCTCCAGGCCTGGGCGTAGTTGTGGCGTACATCGTTGGCATCCGGCACCTTGGCATTGGCGCCGACCAGCACCCGCTCCTGTGGTGCATCGGTGTCGCGCTCGGTATGGCCCAGGTCTGCCGAAAGCCGCAGGCGCTCGCCACGAAAATCCAGGCCCAACACCGCCATTTCGCGCTCGACACGCTGGTGGTTCCACTCGGTGTCGCCGGCCTGTTTCACGCCGTTGAAGCGCACGCCGAACTGCTGCCCTTCGCCAAAGCGCCGACCAACGTCCACCGCGCCGCCTGCCTGGCTGGCCGAGGCGTAGCTGCCGGTAAACTCGGTGAGCGGCTGGTCGCCGGCCCGCTTGGGCTGCACATTGATACCGCCGCCGACACTGCCTCGCGGCGAAATGCCATTGATCAACTGGCTCGGGCCTTTGATGATGTCGACCCGGTCGGCCATTTCCATGTCGATCGAGTAGGTTGGCAGGATGCCGTACAGGCCGTTATAGGCCACATCGCTGTTGAACAGGCTGAAGCCGCGAATGGTGAACTGTTCGAAGCGCCCACCCGCCGGGTTGGTGGCGCGCACCGATGGGTCGCTGGCGATCAGCTCGCCCAAGGTCCGCGCCTGCTGGTTCTTCACCAGTTCGCTGGTGTAGCTGGTAATACTGAACGGGGTTTCCATGAAGTCGCGCGAGCCGAGCAGGCCTTGCGCGCCCTGCCGTGCCACCTGGCCGCCGGCGTAAGGTTGCGATTCGCCGCTGGCGGCCAAGCCGCCGACAATGCTGGTTGGGGCGATTTCCAGCGCCCCGCCCGCCTGGGGCGCCGGGCCCAATGTGAAGGCGCCCTCACCTACCGGCAGCAACTGTAGGCCGCTGCCGCGCAGCAGCTGCATGAAGCCTTCGTCGACGCTGTAACTACCGGACAGCCCACTACTGTGCAGACCTTTGACCAGCGCCGGGTCCAGCGAAATGCTGACACCGGCCTGGTCGGCGAACTGGGCCAGTGCAGCGCCCAGGCTGGCAGCCGGTACCTGATAGGCGCGCCGAGCCGGTTCATCGGCCCAGGCGGGTGCGCACAACAACAGGCTCATGGCGAACAACGGGCGCACTGCGCACACCAACGGGCGCAGGCTGTTAGACATTACTGCAGGCATTGAACAAGGCTCCCCTTTATTTGCTCCTACCGGTAATGACCGGCGAAGGAATAAAAGGGGACAGCCTCACGCACGATTTTCTCGCGCGGCCAGGCTGACCCAGTAACGCGTACGTGACTGCACCTGCAGTGGCAGGCTGGCAGCAAGCAAGGCCAGCACCCGGTCGGTGTCGTCGAGGCGGAAGGTGCCGGTTACGCGCAAGCGCTCCAGCTCCGGTGCCCAGCGCAACAGCCCGGGGCGGTACCTGCGCAGTTCGTGCAGCAGCTCGCCCAGTGGACGGTCGTCCAGGCGCAGCACGCCTTCGCGCCAGCCTAGCGGCCAGGCATCAAACGCTCTCGCCGGGCCAACGCCAGCCGCCTGCAAACGGGCCTGCTGCCCGGCCCGTAACAGCATCGCAGGGCCGCGTAACGGCTGCAGGCGGGCCACCCCATTGACCACCGACACCCGGCAGGCGTCATCAATCAGACGCAGACAGACCTCACCGTCATTGAGCGCCACTTGGCCGTGAGGCACTTGCAAGGTCAGGCTCAGGTCAGCAGGCACCTTGACCGCTACTTCACCGCGCAGCAGTGTCAGGCGGCGAGCACCAAGGTCGATATCCACCGCACTGTCGGTGTTCAACTGCACGAAGGTGCCATCGCTCAGCAGCACCTGCCGGCGCTCGCCTACCGAGGTGTGCAGGTCGGCTGTCCAGGCCTCCAGCGGCAGCTCGCGACTCACCAGCCAGGCCGCCGGTAGCAGCGCTGCAACCCCCAGGGCCTGCTTGAGCAGCGCCCGTCGGCCGGTATCCGGGCGGTCGAGGGTGGCCATCGCCAACGCCCCGGGCAACCCGGAAAAACGCGCGCGCAGCAATGCGGCCTTTTGCCAGGCGTCTTCGTTCAAGCTGTTGCTGGCGCGCCATTGCGCCAGGCGTTGCAAGTCCGCTTCGTTGGCGTCACCAGAATCCAGCAGTGCCAGCCAACGCGCCGCAGCACGCACAGCTTCGCGGGTGTCGGGGGAATGGCTGGTCATTGCAATTCGGCCAGCAGGCAGTGTTCGTAAGCCTGCGCCATGTAGCGCTTCACCGAGCGCTGGCATACGCCCAGGCGCTCGCCGATTTCGGCATAGCCCAGGCCTTCCAGCTGGCTCCAGAGAAAAGCCCTGCGCACCGGCGCCTTGAGGCCGTCGAGCAGTTCATCCAGCGCTTGCAGGGTTTCCAGCACTATCCAGCGCTGCTCTGGCGAAGGCACATGCTGCTCGGGCAAATGCGCCAAGGCGTCCAGGTAGGCTTGTTCCAGGCTGCGCCGTTGGTGGAAATTGCTGAGCAGGCGCTTGCCCACGGTCAGCAGGTAAGCGCGTGGTTCACGAATATCTGCCAGCGGCTGAGTACTGGCCAGGACGCGCAGGAAAGTATCCTGACTGAGGTCGGCGGCATCCCAGGCATTGCCCATGCGCCGGCGCAGCCAGTTTTCCAGCCAACTGCGATGCTCCCGGTACAGGGCAGGCAGGCTAGGCTTCGGTGGCGGCGCGGCGTCGATCATGGAGAAGGCCCTGCGGCGGCGTAAATAAGATTAATTCTAATTTACAGCGCACCACAGAACCAAGCGGTTTGTTACCGATCAGGCAATCGCCGCATCCACCAGCACCTGCGCTTCCTGTACCAGGCGCTGCAGGTGCGCCTCGTCGATGAAGCTTTCGGCGTAGATCTTGTAGATGTCCTCGGTGCCCGACGGACGCGCGGCGAACCAGCCATTGGCGGTGATCACCTTCAGCCCGCCGATCGCCTGGCCGTTGCCGGGTGCATGGCTGAGGATCTGCACGATCGGCTCACCCGCCAGCTCGGTCGACTTCACCTGCTCCGGCGCCAGCTTGCTGAGCAAAGCCTTCTGCCGCGCATCGGCCTTGGCTTCAACACGGGTGGCGAACGGCTTGCCCAGCGCCTCGGTCAGGTCGGCGTAGGCCTGGCTCGGGTTGCGCCCGGTGCGGGCGGTCATCTCGGCAGCCAGCAAGGCCGGGATCAGACCGTCCTTGTCGGTGGCCCATACCGAGCCATCGCGGCGCAGGAACGAAGCCCCGGCACTTTCTTCGCCACCAAAGCCCAGCGAGCCGTCGAACAGGCCTTGAGCGAAGAACTTGAAGCCCACCGGCACTTCGTACAGCTCACGGCCAAGGCGCCGGGTGACGCGGTCGATCAGGCCGCTGGAAACCACGGTCTTGCCAACGGCAGCATCGCTGCGCCATTGCGGGCGGTGGCGATACAGGTAGTCGATAGCCACGGCCAGGTAGTTGTTCGGCTGCAGCAGGCCGTCCGGGGTGACGATGCCGTGGCGGTCGTGGTCCGGATCGCAGGCGAAGGCCACGTCGAAGCGTTCGCGCAGGCCGATCAGGCCCTGCATGGCATATGGCGAGGACGGGTCCATGCGGATCTGGCCGTCCCAGTCGACGGTCATGAAGCGGAAGGTCGGGTCGACCTCGGTGTTCACCACTTCCAGGTCCAGTTTGTAATGCTCGGCGATCGCCGCCCAGTAGCGCACCCCTGCCCCGCCCAGCGGGTCGACGCCAAGGCGCAGCTTGGCGCCGCGGATGACGTCGAAGTCGATGACGTTTTCCAGGTCGGCCACGTAGTTGGTCACGTAGTCGTGGCGCTGGGTGGTGGATGCCTGCAACGCCTGGGCATGGTCCATGCGCTTGACGCCCGCCAGTTCAGCGGCCAGCAGTTCGTTGGCCTTGGCCTCGATCCACTTGGTCACGTCGCTGTCGGCCGGGCCGCCATTGGGCGGGTTGTACTTGAAGCCACCACTCTGCGGCGGGTTGTGCGACGGCGTGATGACGATGCCGTCGGCCAGGCCCTGGGTGCGGCCACGGTTATGGCAGAGGATGGCGTGGGACACGGCCGGCGTCGGCGTGTATTCGTCATTCTTGGACAGCATCACCTGCACGCCATTGGCCGCCAGCACCTCCAGGGCGCTGGCGGTGGCCGGTGCCGACAGCGCGTGGGTATCGGCGCCGATGAACAGCGGGCCATCGATGCCCTTCTCCTGGCGATACAGGCAGATGGCCTGGGTGATGGCCAGGACGTGGTACTCGTTGAAACTCAATTCAAGCGAAGTGCCCCGGTGCCCTGAGGTGCCGAAGGCCACCCGCTGAGCCGCCACGGCAGCGTCGGGGCGGCCGGTGTAGTAGGCGGTGAGCAGTCGGGGAATATCGACCAGCACGCTGGCCGGAGCCGGCTTGCCTGCCAAAGGACTGAGCGTCATGCAGAAACCTCGAGTTCAACGGATGTTGGTGTTGGAGCGTGCAGTGTACTGAGAGTTGCAAGGGGGCGCGATGGGCGACAGCAAAGAATCAGTGAGTACACCGCATACTCTGTGGGAGCGGCTTTAGCCGCGAAGAATACAACGCGGTGCATGGCACCGGCTGCGCCGGTGTTCGCGGCTGAAGCCGCACACAGGGTACTTGCCAGCCACCGCGGTGCCTGCTTCGCGGGCTCGCCCGCTCCCACAATGGACCCGCGCATGTCCCTCATCTCTGTAATGACCGTCTAGAGTGGTACCCATACCCACGGTAAACGAGACCCCATGGCTTTCCACCGCCTGACCCACACCCACCCGCGCCTGAGCATCGCCACCGTGGTCGGCCTGCTCGGCGCCTGGCTGATCCCCGCTGTCGACAGCGTGCAGCACATCCTCGTCGGCTGGAACCTGGGCGTGTGGCTATACCTGCTGCTGGTGCTCTACCTGAGCTGGAGCGCCAGCCCGGAAAAGGTCCGCAAGGTGGCCCGCGTCGAAGACGAAAACGCCGGCCTGGTCCTGCTCACCGTGTGCATCGCCGCCATCGCCAGCCTCGCCGCCGTTACCCTGCAACTGGTGTCCAGCCGCGGCCTGCAAGGCACGGCCCTGGCTTTGCATTACCTCTACACCGGCCTTACGGTGGCCGGCTCGTGGCTACTGATCGGCTGCATTTTCAGCCTGCACTATGCCCGGCTGTTCTATACCGGACAAAACCACGAACCGCCGCTGCGCTTCGCCGATGGCGAGCGCAACCCGGATTACTGGGACTTCCACTACTTCTCGTTCACCATCAGCGTGGCCGTGCAAACTTCTGATGTCGGCGTTGCCGGGCGGGGGTTGCGGCGGGTGGTGCTGGCGCATTCGCTGGTGGGGTTCGTGTTCAATACGGCGATTTTGGGATTCACCATCAATATCGCTGCTGGCCTGCTGGGCTGAGTCTGCTATCAATTCTGCTAGTTGCAACCGTTCGGCCCACCAAGAGACGCTTGACGCCTGAAGGTTAAATGGGTTCAGCCATGAAAACGGTTACTTCGAAAAGTTTGCTGACTCAAGCCGACACCACAAGAGCGTTCATGCGCACGACTGCAACGCCATCGCAACAGGTGTATTCACCTTATGGGTTAAGTAAGCCGAGTTCTGTTGAAAGCTTGTTAGGTTTTACTGGAGCCCTCTATGACGCCGCTTCCGGAACCTACTCGCTTGGGAATGGCCATAGAGTCTATAGCCCTTTGCTAATGCGCTTTTACCAACCAGACAGTTTTTCGCCTTTCCATGACGGCGGTCTGAACTGTTATGTCTACTGCCAGGATGACCCTATAAACTTCACGGATCCAACGGGCCGTTTCAAAATGCCGCGTCGACCAATGGCGCAGGCCAGAACAAATGGCGTCTCGCAAAATAGCTTCCGCGCATCCCAAGGTTTTAATACCCAACGCCCTCGCAGAGTTCAACAAAGGGCCGAGCAACGACAGCAGCAACGAGCACAACGCCCACAGGGTCGGCCGCAAAGAGTGCCACAAGCCCATCACCAGGCTCCGCAGCCGCACCAAGCTCCGGAAATGAACCTTGAACAACTGGTGCAAGTGGTGGATCAGGCCGTCGCGCAAGTGCAGAATATCGGTCTCCAGGCTGTAAACACTCAACAAATCCACCCTGTTGAGGTAATGCTCGCAGGCATGACACTCGCCATGACAGGAGGCTCAACCGCGGAGGCGGTCGTTACATGGATGACGACGGGTACCATCAGGAATCCCGTGGATACGACCCGTGCGATAGCAAACTACCCACGCGGTTATTCACTTGATCGTCCTCCCGTCGGCTGAGGGCAATGCCGCTCGTCCGAAAGCACCATGCCCCCAACATCAAACGCCCCTGCAGAGTTCGCCGGAGTATTTGCCGCCATCGCACGCGGAAAACGTTTGCCTGAGCGGCAATCTTCAAACTGCGATCCCTGACAAGATGTGACCTCTGTCATGCATCAGCGAATTTGTCGTATTTGCCGCCGAGAATGATGCGTGGCAGGTGCTATGGTTACTTTCCCGGCGGCCGCATCGATGTGGCCACCCGCACACCATGTCCAGGTACGGACAAGGAGGCTGGCATGAACAAGATGACGTTCCCCAACGCCTGCCAGGTGATGCGCTGGCATTTCCACCCACTGGGCTTCGAAGCCAGCATGGATGCACCGCGCAGCATGGTCGCGCGGCTATTCGATCGCGCCACCGGCGAAACCTTCCTGGCGATTGCCGGCATCCCTTGCTCGGCGATCATGGCCGCCGCCGATGTAGAGCGCATCATCGAGGCCGTCGAGGCGGAGATGGATACCTTCATGCCCGCCGCCACCTTGCGCGACGCTGTTTAGCCCGCTGCCATACTTTCCGGGCGCATGGCCTGCAACTTGCCCATGAACTGCTCGGCCGGAACCGGCTGGCCGAGCAGGTAGCCTTGCAACGAATCACAGCCCAGGCGGGTCAGGAAATCCTGCTGCTTGTCGGTCTCCACCCCTTCGGCAACGATGCGCAGGCCCAGCGCCTGGCCTAGCGCGACAATGGCTGAAACGATCGCCGCATCGTCACTGTCCTGCTCCAGCTCACGCACAAAGCCGCGGTCGATCTTCAGCTCGTTGGCCGGCAGGCGCTTGAGGTACATCAGGCTGGAATAGCCGGTGCCAAAGTCATCGATGGACAGGTCAACGCCCATGTCGGCCAATCGTTGCAGTACCGCCAGGCTGGCATCGGCGTCATGCATGGCTGTGGTTTCGGTGATTTCCAGGGTCAGGCAGTTGGCCGGCAGGTTGTTTTGCTGCAGGGCTCGGGCGACGCTCTCGACCAGCCCGGCATGGCAGAACTGGATGGCCGACAGGTTCACCGCCATGCGCCAGCCGTGGTGCCCTTGGTCCAGCCACTGGCGCATCTGCCGGCAGGCCTCGATGAGCACCCATTCGCCAATGGGGATGATCAGGCCGGTCTTTTCCGCCAGGCCGATGAAGCGGTCGGGCAGCAACAGGCCCTGCTGCGGGTGCTCCCAGCGCAGCAAGGCCTCGGCACCGATCGGCTGGCAGTTCTGGGCGTCGAACTTGGGCTGGTAGTGCAGGCGGAACTGACGCTGCTCCAGGGCCTGGCGCAGGTCCTGCAGCAACTGCAGTTGCTGGCGGGCGTTGCTGTTCATCGACACGTCGAAGAAGCTGTAGCCGTTCTTGCCGGCGCTCTTGGCGTGGTACATGGCGGCGTCTGCGTTGCGCAGCAGCTCGTGCTGGTCCTGGCCATTGCCCGGGTACAGGACGATGCCCAGGCTCGCCGTCAGTTGCAGGTCATGCTCGGCCACGCGGAACGGCCGTGACACCAGGTTGACCTGCTTGACCGCCACATCCATGGCATCGTTCGGCTCGCGCAACTGCACCAGCAGCACGAATTCGTCGCCGCCGATGCGCGCCAGGGTGTCCTGGCTGTGCAGGTGCCCGCGCAGGCGCGCCGCCACGGCCTTGAGCAGCAGGTCGCCGATGTGGTGGCCAAAGGCATCGTTGACAGGTTTGAAGCCGTCCAGGTCGATGAACATCAGGGCGAAACAGCCACCCTGCTCCGCTACCTTGGCGATGGCCTGCTCGATACGGTCGGCCAGCAGGGTACGGTTGGGCAGGTCGGTAAGGGTGTCGTGCAGGGCCAGTTGGGTCAGTTCCTGGTTGGCCAGGGTCAGCGAGCGGGCCAGCTCGGCGGTGCGCGCCTCCAGGCGGGCGTCCAGCACCGAAGTGAGCAAGGCCACCGCAAGTACCGCCAGGGTGGTGATCAGTACCAGGTAGACCAGGCCATCGCCTTGCAAACCGCCCCCCGCCAGCGCACCGCAGAAGCTGCCTTCGGGGAAGTTCGCCGCAGACATGCCCGTGTAGTGCATGCCGACGATGGCAAAGCCCATCACCACTGCCGCCAGGCCGCGAATCTGCCGCACATAGGGGGTATGCGCGCGCAGACGGAAGGCGATCCACAAGGCCGCTGCCGAGGCGCCCACGGCGATCAGCAGCGAGGCCCCGAACAGCGTCGGATCATAGTCGATGCCCGGCAGCATGCGCAGCGCGGCCATGCCGGTGTAGTGCATACAGGCGATACCGGCGCCCATGATCAGCGCGCCAAACGCCAACTGCTGCCAAGGCAGGCTCGGCTGACTGACCAACCACAAGGCAAAGCCCGAAGACAACACGGCGATCAGCAGCGAGAACGCGGTCAGGGCAAGGTCGTACCCCAGGTCGATGGGCAAGCTGAAGGCAAGCATGCCGATGAAGTGCATCGACCACACGCCGATGCCCATGGCCAATGCGCCTCCCCCCATCCATAGCCAGGCAGCCCGGCCTTTGGCCGTGGCGATGCGGCCGGTCAGGTCAAGGGCGGTATAGGACGCCAGGATCGCCACGCACAGCGAAATCAACACCAGCGAAGAGGAGTAGCTACCGGTCAGCATTGGAAGTTCCAGCGGCGGGACGGGGGGCCCGGAAAAAGCTGACGATTGTACTCAAGCTTAAGCGAAAAGCACGGGGTTTTTGCGAATGGGAATGGATCCAAAGACTACAAGGGCCTGGACGGATGCGCGGTAGCTGCAGGAGCGGCCTTGTGTTGCGATCGGGGCGCGAAGCGCCCCCAGTGATTTGTGCTTGTACCCATTTCTGGGGCTGCTTCGCAGCCCGATCGCGACACAAGGCTGCTCCTGCAGGGAGCCGCGTCCAAAGGTCGATTCAATCCTGCTCCGCAAGAGCCTGGTCGGCATCCCAGCCACCGCCCAGCGCGGCAACCAGCTGCACGCTGGCCACCAGGCGCCCCTGCAGCAGGTTCAACACACTGCGCTCGTTGCTCAGTGCCGTGGTCTGCACGTTGACCACATCCAGGTAGCCGATCAGCCCGGCGCGGTACTGGTTCTCGGTCAGGCGCAGCGACTCGCGGGCAGCATCCAGTGCCTCCTGGCGTACCACCGCTTCATCGCCATACACCTTCAATTGCACCAGCAGGTTTTCCACTTCCTTGAAGCCGTCGAGCACGGTCTGGCGGTACTGCGCCACGGTCTGGTCATACACCGCCACCGTGCGGTCTACCTCGGCACTGCGCTTGCCGGCGTCGAACAAGGTCAGTGCCAGCTGCGGGCCCACCGACCAGTAGCGGTTGGGCAGTTCGATCCAGTTGCTGAAGCTGCTGCTGGAGTACCCGCCACTCATGCTCAGGCTCAGGTCCGGGAAGTACGCCGCCCGCGACACGCCGATGTTGGCGTTGGCAGCCATCACGTTGCGTTCGGCCGCAGCGATGTCCGGGCGCCGCTCCAGCAACTGCGAGGGCAAGGCCAGCGGAATTTGCGGCAGCGCCGGAATGGCCTTGCTGTCGGCCAGGGCGAAATCGGCCGGGGCCTTGCCCAGCAACACGGCAATGGCGTTCTCGAACTGTGCGCGCTGCCAGACCAGGTCGATCAGGTCGGCCTGGGTGCTCTTGAGCTGGGTACGCGCCTGGGCCACCGCGTCCGGGCCGGCGACGCCGGCGCGGTACTGGTTTTCGTTCATCCGCAGGGAGCGTTCATAAGCTGCCACAGTGGCTTCCAACAGGCGCTTCTGCTCGTCGATCACCCTTAACTGCAGGTAGTTCTGCACCAGTTCCGACTGCTGGCTGAGGCGGATTGAGGCCAGGTCAGCCAGGCTGGCTTCGGCACTGGCCTGGTTGGCGTTGAGGGTTTCGCGCAGCTTGCCCCACAGGTCGATTTCCCAACTGACGCCGAGCTGGGCGTTGTAGGTGTTGCGAATGCCGCTGCTGTTGTTGGACAGGCTCGAACTGGAGCTGCCGGTGCCCTGGGCCGAGCGGTTCTTGCTGACGCTCAGGTCCAGGCTGGGGAACAGCGCCGCCCGGCTGCTGCGCACCAGCGCCTGGGCCTGGCGGTACTGGGCCTCCGACTGTGCCACGGTCTGGTTGCTGCGGTTGAGCTCTTCTACCAGCGCATTGAGCCCGGCATCGCCGTAGATTTCCCACCAGGCGCCGCGGGCAATGGCATCGGACGGCGTGGCCTGGGTCCAGCCTTCGGCATGCTTGAACTGGGCCGTGCTGCTCAGCTCCGGGCGGTGGTAGTCCGGGCTCAGGGTGCAGGCGCTGAGCATGGCGACGCACAACCCGGCGCCGAGCAGGCGCGAGCCACGCCCGCGGGTCAGCGTCTGCAGAGCGCGGTGAAGTGGGGTCTGGGCAAAAGTCATAGCGGGGTTTCCAGGGCGGCGTCGGTGCGCACGCCACGCCAACGGTTGAAACGGTGACGCAGGCGGTCCAGGTACAGGTAGACCACCGGTGTCGTGTAAAGGGTGAGGATCTGGCTGAACACCAGGCCGCCAATGATGGTCAGGCCCAGTGGCTGGCGCATTTCCGCGCCTTCGGCATGGCTAAGCAGCAGCGGCAAGGCACCCAGGATTGCCGCCAGGGTAGTCATCAGGATCGGCCGCAGGCGCAGCAGGCAGGCCCGGCGGATCGACTCTTCCGGTGTCAGGCCCTGATGGCGCTCCAGCTGCAGGGCCAGGTCGATCATCAGGATGGCGTTCTTCTTCACCACGCCGATCAGCAGGAACAGCCCAAGCAGCGAGATCAGGCTGAATTCGCCGCCGGTGACGTACAGCGCCAGCAAGGCACCGACGCCAGCCGAGGGCAGTGTCGAGAGGATGGTCAGCGGGTGAATGTAGCTTTCGTAGAGGATACCCAGCACCAGGTAGACCAGCACCAGCGCACCCAGGATCATCAGCGGCTGGCCTTCCTGGGTCTTGGCGAAGGCATCGGCGCTACCGCCGAGCCTGGCGATCACTTCCTCGGGCAAGCCCAGCTTGGCCACTGCGCGCTCCAGTGCCGCCATGGCCTGGTCGGGGCTGTAGCCTTCGGCGACGTCGAAGGCGATGCTTTCAGCGGCGAACTGGCCTTCGTGGCTGACCCGGTCATTGGCCAGGCTGTTCTCGTAATGGGCGATGGTCGACAGCGGTACGCGGGCACCGTCAGCGGTAATCACCTGCACCTGCTCGAGGGTGCTCGGGTCCCAGGCGTACTTCGGGTTGATCTCCAGCACCACCTGGTACTGGTTGAGGCTGTCGTAGATGGTGGAAATCTGCCGCTGGCTGTAGGCGTTGTTCAGTACCGTGGTGACCATGTCCATGTCGATGCCCAGGCGCTTGGCCTGGTCGCGGTCGACCACCAAGGTCACCTGCTGGGTGCCGGCACCGTCGCGGGCGTCGATGGCAGTCAGCTGCGGCAGTGTACGCAGCGCCGCCACCACTTTCGGGAACCATTCGCGCAGCGCCGCCAGGTCGCCGCTTTGCAGGGTATAAAGGTACTGCGACGACGTCTGGTCGCGGCCGCCGCCGCCCAGTTGCAGGTCCTGGTCGGCCATCAGGAACAGGCGCCCGCCTGGCACCTTGGGCATTTCCTTGCGCAGGCGCTCGATCACCTTCTGCGCATCGATCTTGCGCTCGCTGATCGGCTTCAGGCGCACCAGCACGAAGGCGTTGTTGGTGCCGCTGTTGCCGCCGATGAATCCGGCAACGCTCTGCACCGCCGGGTCGGCCAGCAAAGCCCGGCGATACACTTCCATTTTCGGCTGCATCACGCTGAATGACAGGCCGTCGTCGCCGCGGATGAAGCCCATCAGCTGGCCGGTGTCCTGCTGTGGCATCAGTGTCTTTGGCACCACCACGTACAGGGCGATGTTGAGGCCAATGGTGGCCAGCAGGCTGAACAGAGTCAGGCGTTTGTGGCGCAAGGCCCAGCCCAGGCTGTGGTCATAGGCACCGACCATGCGCTGGTGCAACTGATCGCTCCAGCGCTGCAGGCGGGTCTGCCCGGCCTGCTGCGGCTTGAGCCAGCGGGCACACAACATCGGCGTGAGGGACAGCGATACCACCAGCGACACGATGATCGCCGCCGCCAGGGTGATGGAAAACTCCTGGAACAGGTTGCGCACGATGCCGCCCATGAACAGGATGGAGACGAACACGGCCACCAGCGACACGTTCATCGACAGCAAGGTGAAACCCACTTCCCTGGCACCAAGGAAGGCCGCTTTCATCGGCGGTTGGCCGTCCTCGATGTGCCGGGAGATGTTCTCCAGCACCACGATGGCATCGTCCACCACCAGGCCGGTGGCGAGGATCAGCGCCATCAGCGACAGGTTGTTGAGCGAGAAACCGCACAGGTACATGACCGCGAAGGTGCCCACCAGTGACACCGGCACCGCCAGGCTGGGGATCAGCGAGGCACGCAAGCTGCCGAGGAACAGGTAGACCACCAGAATCACCAGCACCACGGCAATCAGCAGGGTGTGCTCGGCTTCCTTGAGGGTTGCCTTGATCACTGGCGAACGGTCCATCGCCACGTTCAGTTGCACGCTGGCCGGCAGCAGCGACTGCAGCGCCGGTAGCTGCGCCTTGATCTGCTCGACCGTTTCGATGATGTTGGCCCCGGTCTGGCGGTTGACCACCAGCAGTACCGCGCTCTGGTCATTGAAGAAGCCGCTGTTGTAGCGGTTCTCGACGCCGTCGGTGATGGTTGCCACGTCGGACAGACGCAGGATGGTGCCGTTCTGCTGGCGGATCACCACCGGCTCGTAGTCCTTGGCGCTTTCCAGCTGGTCGTTGGCACGCACCTGCCAACTGCGCTCGGCGTCCTCGACAAAGCCCATCGGCCGGCGCTGGTTGGCGTTGGATACCGCCGTGCGTACTTCATCCAGCGACAGGCCGTACTGATTGAGCAACTGCGGCTCGACGGCAATGCGCACCGCCGGCAGCGAGCTGCCGCCAATCTGCACCTCCCCTACCCCCGGCACCTGGGCCAGGCTCTGCGACAGAATGGTGTCGGCCAGGTCGTACAGCTGGCCTTTCTGCAGCACGTCCGAGGTCAGCGACAGCACCATGATCGGTGCCTGCGACGGGTTGATCTTCTTGTAGGTGGGCATGCTGCGCATACCGCTGGGTAGCAGATTGCGGGTGGCGTTGATCGCCGCCTGTACCTCGCGCGCCGCACCGTCGATGTCGCGGCCCATCTCGAAACCGATGATCACCCGCGTGGAGCCCTGGTTGGAGCTGCTGGTCAGGGTGGTCACGCCGGCAATGCTACCCAGTTTGCGCTCCAGCGGCGTGGCAACGGTGGACGCCATCACTTCCGGGCTGGCGCCGGACAGGTTGGCCGACACCACGATCACCGGGAAGTCCATTTGAGGTAGCGGTGCCACCGGCAGCAGGCCGAAGCTGACCCCGCCCAGCAGCATGATCGCCAGGCTCAACAGCATGGTCGCCACCGGGCGACGGATGAAAGGACCGGACAGGTTCATGCCTCGGCCTGCTTCACGTCATTGGCCGGGCGCCAGCGGCGGGCCAGGCGGTCGAAGTACAGGTAGATGACCGGGGTGGTGAACAACGTCAACACCTGGCTGACCAGCAACCCGCCGACCATCACAAGGCCCAGCGGCTGGCGCAACTCGGCGCCGGAGCCGGTGGCGAGCATCAGCGGCACGGCGCCGAACAGCGCGGCCAGGGTGGTCATCAGGATCGGCCGGAAGCGCAGCAACGCGGCCTGATAGATGGCATCGCGCGGGCTCATGCCCTGCTGGCGCTCGGCTTCGAGGGCAAAGTCGATCATCATGATCGCGTTCTTCTTGACGATACCGATCAGCAGGATGATGCCGATGATGGCGATCATGCCCAGGTCGTTGCCGCTGATGAGCAAGGCCAGCAAGGCGCCGACCGCCGCCGACGGCAGGGTCGAAAGAATGGTCACCGGGTGGATGTAGCTCTCGTACAGCACGCCCAGCACGATGTACATGGTCACCACCGCCGCCAGGATCAGCAGCAAGGTGCTCGACAGCGATGCCTGAAACGCCTGCGCCGCGCCCTGGAAGCGGGTCTGCACGCCTAGCGGCATGCCGATGTCCTTTTGCACCTGCTCGATCACCTGCACCGCCTTGCCCAGCGATGCGCCATGGGCCAGGTTGAACGACAGGGTCACCGCCGGGAACTGGCCGATGTGGGAAATGGCCAGCTGGGCCTGCCGCTGCTCGATGCGCGCCAGCGCCGACAGGCGCACCTGGCCGCCATCGGTGGCCTTGACGTGGATCGACTCCAGCGCCTGCGGGCCGATCACCGCCGCATCCTGTGACTGCAGCACCACGCGGTACTGGCTGGCCTGGGTGTAGATGGTCGAGATCTGGCGCTGGCCGAAGGCGTCGTAGAGGGCGTTGGTGATCTGCGACACGCTTATCCCCAGGCGGCTGGCCATGTCGCGGTCGATTACCAGGTACACCTGCAGCCCCTTGTCCTGCAGGTCGCTGGCCACGTCGGCCATTTCCGCGCGCTGCTGCAGCGCCTGCACCAGCTTGCCGCTCCACTGCGCCAGCAACTCGGCGTCCGGTGACGACAGGCTGAACTGGTACTGGGTACGGCTGACCCGGTCTTCGATACTCAGGTCCTGCACCGGCTGCATGAACAGGCGGATGCCCACCAGCCGGTCGACTTGCGGCTGCAGGCGGTCGATCACCTCGCTGGCAGTCACATCGCGCTCGCCATGAGGCTTGAGGTTGATCAGCAGGCGACCGCTGTTGAGTGTGGCATTGTCGCCATCGACGCCGATGTAGGACGACAGGCTCTGCACCGCCGGGTCCTGCAGGATCACCTTGCTCAGGGCCTGCTGACGTTCACTCATGGCGGCGAACGAGGTGGACTGCGGCGCTTCGGAAATGCCCTGGATCACCCCGGTGTCCTGCACCGGGAAGAAGCCTTTGGGCACCACCATGTACAGGATCACTGTGAGCGCCAGGCTGGCCACGGCCACCAGCAGCGTCAGCGGCTGGCGCTTCAGTACCCACTGCAGGGCGCTGCCGTAGTGCCTGATCAGCCAGTCTATCCAGGCGCCACTGGCGCGGTAGAAGCGGCCCTGTTCTTCTTCCTTGGGCTCGCGCTTGAGCAGGCGCGCGCACATCATCGGCGTCAGGGTCAGCGATACTACCAGGGAAATCAGGATGGCCACCGCCAGGGTAATGGCGAACTCGCGGAACAGGCGGCCGACCACATCGGCCATGAACAGCAGCGGGATCAGTACCGCAATCAGCGAGAAGGTCAGCGAGATCAGGGTGAAGCCGATTTGCCGGGCGCCCTTGAGCGCCGCCTGCATGGGCGTCTCGCCCTCCTCGATGTGCCGGGAGATGTTCTCCAGCATGACGATCGCATCGTCGACCACGAAGCCGGTGGCGATGGTCAGGGCCATCAGCGTCAGGTTGTTGACCGAGAAACCGGCCAGGTACATCACGCCAAAGGTGCCGATCAGCGACAACGGCACGGCGATCGACGGAATGAGGGTGGCACTGAAACGGCGCAGGAAGACGAACGTGACCATCACCACCAGGGCGATGGCGATCAGCAGTTCGTGCTGTACGTCCTTGACCGCGGCGCGGATGGTCTGGGTGCGATCGGTGAGCACCGAAACATCGAGGCCGGCCGGCAGGTTGTCGGTGATCGACGGCAGCAGGGCCTTGATACGGTCGACCACTTCGATGACGTTGGCGCCCGGCTGGCGCTGGATGTTCAGCAGCACCGCGTGGTTTTCATTGGCCCAGGCGGCCAGGCGCTCGTTTTCGGCGCCGTCGACGATTTCGGCCACGTCCTTGAGGCGCAGTGGTGCGCCGTTGTTGTAGGCCAGGATCAGGTTGGCGTACTCCTCAGGGGAGCGCAGCTGATCGTTGGCGTCGAGCATCGAGACCCGGGTCGGGCCGTCGAAGTTGCCCTTGGGCTGGTTGACGTTGGAGGCGCCGATCAGGGTGCGTACGTCCTCCAGGTTCAGGCCGTTGGCGGCCAGGGCATCGACGTTGACCTTGATCCGCACCGCCTGGCGCTGGCCGCCGGCGATGCTGACCATGCCAACCCCGCTGATCTGCGCGAGCTTCTGCGCCACCCGGGTATCGACCAGGTCGTTGAGCTTGGGCAGCGGCATGGTCTTGCTGGAGATGGCCAGGGTCAGCACCGGGGTGTCGGCCGGGTTGACCTTGTTGTACACCGGCGGCGCCGGCAGGTCGCTGGGCAGCAGGTTGCTGGCGGCGTTGATCGCGGCCTGCACCTGTTGCTCGGCAACGTCCATGTTCATGTCGAGGTTAAAGCGCAAGGTCAGCACCGAGGCGCCGCCGGAGCTGGTCGAGGCCATCTGTTCCAGGCCTGGCATCTGGCCGAACTGGCGCTCCAGCGGTGCGGTAACGGCGCTGGTCATGACCTGCGGACTGGCGCCGGGGTACAGGGTCATGACCCGGATGGTCGGGTAATCCACCTGCGGCAGGGCGGAAACCGGCAGCAGCTTGTAGGCGATCAGGCCGGCCAGAACGATGGCCAGCATGCTCAGCGTGGTGGCAACCGGCCGCAGGATGAACAGGCGCGAGAGGTTCATGCGCCCGCCTTGCCTGCTGCGCTACCTGGCTGTGCTTGACCAGGCTGCACATCACCAGCGCGTGCCGCCCCCTTGGCTTCCTGCCCTTGCAGGTGCTGGCCCGGGGTGGTCGGCACCTGCGAGCTGTCCTCGACCACTTCCACCTGGGTGCCTTCGCGCAGGCGGTCGGTGCCTTCCAGCACCAGGCGGTCGCCTGCCTTGAGGCCTTCGAGGATGACGGTGTTTTCGCCGTCGCTGGCGCCCACCTTGAGCTTGCGCACATTCACCTTGCTTTCGGCGTTGACCACATAGGCGAAAGTGCCGTCGTTGCCGAACTGGATCGCCGCCGCCGGGGCCAGGGTCACCTGCTTGAGGGTATCGGCCAGCAGGCGCACGTTGACAAACTGGTTGGGGAACAGGGCCAGGTCCTTGTTCTCGAAGCGGCCCTTGAACTTGAGGGTGCCGGTGGTGGTGTCGATCTGGTTGTCGATGCTGCCCAGCACGCCGGTAGACTGCAGCTTGCTGTCACTGCGGTCCCAGGCCTCGACCGGCAGGGTGGCACCGCTGCGGTAGCGCTCCAGCACGGTGCTCAGCTCGGTTTCCGGCAGGGTGAAGGCGACGCTGATCGGCTCGGTCTGGGTAATCACCACCAGCGCGGTGGTGTCGTTGGCCGCCACCAGGTTGCCCAGGTCGAGCTGGCGCAGGCCCACGCGGCCGTTGATCGGCGCGCGAATCTGGGTGAAATCGAGGTTCAGGCGGGCATCGTTGACCTGCGCCTGGTTGGTCTTCACCAGCCCCTGGAACTGCGCTACCTGCGCTTCGGCGGTGTCGAGGGTTTGCTTGGCGATGCTGTCTTCGGCGTACAGGCCTTTATAGCGGGCCAGGTCGACCTGGGCGTTCTTCAGTTGCGCCTGGTTCTGCGCCAGGGTGCCTTCGGCCTGTTGCAGGGCGATGCGGTACGGGCGCGGATCGATCTCGGCGAGCAAGTCGCCGGCCTTGACTTGCTGGCCTTCCTTGAAGTGGATCTTCACCAGCTCGCCAGCCACGCGGCTGCGCACGTTGACGGTGTTGGTCGCGGTGACTGTGCCCAGGGCCTTGTAGTACAGGGGGAAGTCGCCCACCCGCACCGGCTCGACGCGCACCGGCACCGGGTCGCTGGAACCGCCAAAGCCCGGGCGGCCGCCCATCATGCCCATGCCCTTGCCACCGCGCCCGGCACTGCCTTCTTTATGCGCAGGTGTCGCTGCAGGCCACAGCCACCAGGCCAGTGCAGCCACCAGCAGCAGGATCAGCAGGCCAACGAGCCAGCGACGAGGGGAACGGGAATTGGACGCTTGCATGGGTTGAACGAACCTTGTTCGGAATGACGGCCTGGGGAGGATGAACGATAAGCACTGGCATTGTTTTAGCAAAGCGCCTTTACCAGAGGTTTACCTTTGCCTGACGTTGCCAAGGGGTTGAACTTTAAATGAAAACGGCCCGGAAATGGTTCCGGGCCGTTTACAGGGTATTGCCTGGGGTGGCCTCTTCGCGGGCTTGCCCGCTCCTACAGGTACTGCACTGCACCTGTGGGAGCGGGTTTACCCGCGAAGAGGCCGGTACAGACTAAAGATGCCCGCCCTGCCCCACACAACTCTTACTTCAGTACAGCCAGCGCCGCATCGTAGTTCGGCTCATCAGCGATTTCGCCAACCAGCTCGCTGTGCAGCACCTTGTCGTTTTCGTCCAGCACCACCACGGCACGGGCGGCCAGGCCGGCCAGCGGGCCATCGGCGATGGCCACGCCGTAGTTTTCGAGGAACTCGCGGCCACGCAGGGTCGACAGGTTCTTCACGTTGTCCAGGCCTTCGGCGCCGCAGAAGCGCGCCTGGGCGAACGGCAGGTCGGCAGAGATGCACAGCACCACGGTGTTGGCCACATCGTTGGCCTGGGCGTTGAACTTGCGCACGGAGGTAGCGCAGGTCGGGGTGTCGACGCTCGGGAAGATGTTCAGCACCTTGCGCTTGCCGGCGTAGTCTTTCAGCGACTTGTCAGCCAGGCCTTCACCGACCAGGGAGAAAGCCGGCGCCTGGGCGCCGGTTTTCGGCAGCTCGCCTTTGACCTGAACCGGGTTGCCTTTGAGAGTCACTTGAGCCATGACGAAATCCTTATGCGGGGTTTGAAAAGGACAATGAGTTAAGCACGAAGGCGCCCGGGTGCCTATGGGGCTGGTGAAATTGTTCTATTGCCGGACAATTCCTGTGGACAAAAAAATGCCCGGGTGGCGACAAGCGACCCGGGCATTCGTCACAGCAGGCGGCGTATCAGCCCAGCAGGCCGTATACCACCGAGGTCAGCGCAACCAGGCCAACCACCACCACGAACACGTTGGAGGCAGCACCGCTGTATTTGCGCATCGACGGCACGCGGCGTATGGCGTACATCGGCATCAGGAACAGCAGCACCGCGAGGATCGGCCCGCCGAGCGACTCGATCATGCCGAGGATGCTCGGGTTGAGGGTGGCGACGATCCAGCACACCACCAGCATCAGCGCGGCAACCACCCGGTCCAGGGTCTTGGCCGCAGGGCGTGCACCGGCCTTGGCGAGGATGCCCTTCAGGCCTTCGCTGGCGCCGATATAGTGGCCGAGGAACGACTTGGCGATGGCCACGAAGGCAATCAGCGGCGCAGCGAACGCGATGGTCGGGTTGCTGAAGTGGTTGGCCAGGTACGACAGGATCGACAGGTTCTGCGCCTTGGCCTCGGCCAGCTGGGCGCTGCTCAGGGTGAGCACGCAGCTGAACACGAAGAACAGCACCATCACCACCATCAGCAGGTGGGCACGGCGCAGGATCTGGCCGCTGCGCTCATCGGCATGCTCGCCGTAGCGGCGCTTCTGGTCGACGGCAAAGGCGGAGATGATCGGTGAGTGGTTGAACGAGAACACCATCACCGGAATCGCCAGCCACAGGGTGTGCAGGAACGCCGAGGTCGGCGGCACCTGGGCGGCGCTGTCGAGAATGCCACCGGTCCAGTGCGGCACCAGGTACAGGCCCAGCAACGCCAGGGCAACGATGAACGGGTACACCAGCAGGCTCATGACCTTGACCGTGGCCTGCTCCCCGCAGCGCACGATGGCCAGCAGGCCGAGGATCAGCACGAACGACAGGATCACGCGCGGCGGCGGCTGCATGTGCAGCTGGTGCTCGATGAAGCTGGACACGGTGTTGGTTAGTGCCACGCTATAGATAAGCAGGATCGGGAAGATCGCAAAGAAGTACAGCACGGTGATCGATGCACCGGCGGTGCTGCCGAAATGCTCCTTGACCACTTCGGTGATATCGCCGCCATTGCGCCCGGACAGGACAAAACGGGTCAGCCCGCGGTGAGCGAAATAGGTCATCGGGAAGGCCAGCAAGGCCAGGATCAGCAACGGCCAGAAGCCGCCAAGGCCGGCGTTGATCGGCAGGAACAAGGTTCCGGCGCCGATCGCTGTGCCGAACAGGCCCAGCATCCAGGTGGTGTCGTGACGCGACCAGCTGCCGAGGGTGGCGGGGGTCGATTCTGCAAAGCGTTGTTCAACGCTTGGGGCCTGCTCATTCATTCCGGGTGAAGCTCCACTCGCAAGACTGCAACAGGCTGAGAATGGCGAAATAGACGTTTCGCCCAACTCAACCGAAAAAGGGAGCGCGATTGTGCACGGAAAGGTTGCACTTGCGAAGCCCTATCCGAGAGACGGTTGCACTTGTCTTTACAAGCAGGTTGCAATCAGGGGCTGCCATGCAGTGTCGCCGGCAAGCCAGCTCCCACACCGACCGCGGACTCCTTGAGCCACGCGCTGTTCCTGTGGGAGCCGGCTTGCCGGCGACAGGGCCGCAAAGCGGCCCCGTGCGGTCTTATTTCTGTACAGCAGCGAACGCTTCGGCAACCCGTTGCAGGTTGGCCGGGCGCAGGCCGGACATGCATACGCGGCCGCTGTCGATCAGGTACACGCCGAACTCGTCACGCAGGCGGCGCACCTGCTCGACGCTGAAGCCGGTGTAGCTGAACATGCCGCGCTGGCGCAGGAAGAACTGGAAGTCCTGGCCTGGCAGCAGCACGGCCAGGGCATCGACCAGCGCCTGGCGCATGTCGAGGATCCGTTTGCGCATCACTTCGACTTCCTCGGCCCACTGGGCATTGAGGGCGGCATCGCCGAGCACGCCAGCGACCAGCTGGGCGCCGAAGTTGGGCGGGCTGGAGTAGTTGCGGCGCACGGTTGCCTTGAGCTGGCCGAGCACGCTCTGGGCAGTGGCGTCATCGTCGCAGACCACCGACAGGCCGCCGACCCGCTCGCCGTACAGCGAGAAGATCTTCGAGAACGAGTTGCTGACCAGGCACGGCACGCCGGCGCGGGCCATTTCGCGGATGGCGTAGGCGTCTTCCACCAGGCCTTCGGCGAAGCCCTGGTAGGCGATGTCGAGGAACGGGATAAGTTGACGTGCCTTGACCACTTCAACCACTTGTTGCCACTGGTGCTGTTCCAGGTCGGCACCGGTGGGGTTGTGGCAGCACGGGTGCAGCAGCACCACGCTGTTGGCCGGCAGGGTCTGCAGGGTGGCCAGCATGCCGTCGAAGTCCACGCCACGGGTGGCCTGGTCGAAGTACGGGTAGGTGTGCACCTTGAAGCCGGCGCCTTCGAAGATGGCGCGGTGGTTGTCCCAGGTCGGGTTGCTGACCCAGACTTCGGACTGCGGGAAATAGCGCTTGAGGAAGTCGGCACCGACTTTCAGTGCGCCGGAACCGCCCACGGTCTGCACGGTAGCCACGCGCCCGCCGGTCACGGCCGGGTGGTCGGCGCCGAACAGTAGCGCCTGGATCGCCTGGCGGTAGCTGGCCAGGCCTTCCATCGGCAGGTACAGCGAGGCTTCGTGGTCCTGGCCGGCGATGCGTTTTTCCACCGCATCCACAGCCGCCAGTTGCGGCACCACGCCGGCCTCATCGTAGTACAGGCCGATACTCAGGTTGACCTTGTCGGCGCGCGGGTCGGCCTTGAAGGTTTCCATCAACGAGAGGATCGGGTCGCCGGCATAGGCATCGACATGTTTGAACACAGCGTGCAGCTCCTTGGATCAGGACAGTTCGAAAAGGCAGCCCTGAGCATAACCGGAGTGCGGGCTCAGGAACATCAACTATTGTGCAAGGTTGTCTATGCAACATTGCATGGCTCAAGATCTGTGCTGGATTCTTCGCGGGCATGCCCGCTCCCACAGGTCATGCACAATATCCGGAACCTGTGATGCCCCTGTGGGAGCGGGCGTGCCCGCGAAGAGGCCGGGTCAGCCAAGCAGCTCCTTCAGGCCTTGCAACTCCTGCTCGGTCACCGCCACCCCCTCCTCCTCGGCCACCTCGCGCTCGCGGTAACGCCGCTCGCCCGGCATGCGCGTCAGCCCCACCGCCTGCATTTGCTCCACCAGCTCGCGGCTGCGCTGGGCAAACCGCTCGCCCTCGGCCTTGCTCGGGTCGATGACGATGATCAGTTGCCCGGTCCATGGCGTCTTCGCCCCCGGGTGCCCCGACCAGTCGAACTCCCAGGAGAAATGCCCGCCGGTCAGCGCCGCCGCCAGCAACTCCACCATCATCGACAAGGCCGAGCCCTTGTGCCCGCCAAATGGCAGCAAAGCACCGCCCTCCAGAATCGCCTTGGGGTCGGTGGTCGGCTCGCCATTGGCATCCACCCCCATGCCCTCCGGCAACTGCTGGCCAGCGCGGGCGGCAATCTGCACATCGCCATGGGCCATGGCGCTGGTGGCCATGTCGAAGACGATCGGGTCATG
Organism: Pseudomonas sp. B19(2017); assembly: GCF_002113165.1. NCBI lineage: Bacteria > Pseudomonadati > Pseudomonadota > Gammaproteobacteria > Pseudomonadales > Pseudomonadaceae > Pseudomonas > Pseudomonas sp. B19(2017). The sequence goes on along the minus strand of NZ_NEJR01000003.1, from coordinate 140,851 downwards.
TTCGGCGCAAGGTGCGGCGAAGGCGATCGGGTTGGTGCCGAACAGCGGCTTGCGGGCGCCGTGCGGCACCACGCAGGTCATGCTGTTGACCACGCTCAGGGCCACCAGGCCTTCGTCTGCAAATGGCTCAACATCCGGCCACAGCGCGGCAAAGTGGTGCGAGTTGTGGATCGCCAGTACGGCGATACCGGCGCTGCGCGCCTTGGCTACCAACAATTCACGGGCCGCCGCCAGCGCAGGCTGGGCAAAGCCGCCCGCGGCATCGACACGAACATAACCGGGCGCCACATCGCTGACCTCCGGCGTGGCCTGGCCATCGACCCAGCCGCTGGCCAGGGTCGAGACATAACCGGGCATGCGGAATACCCCATGGCTATGCGCACCATCGCGCTGGGCGCTGGCGCAGTTGTAGGCCAGCACCCGGGCCACGCTGTCGCTGCAGCCATGGCGCTGGAAGATGCTCTGCAACAGGCCCTGCAGCTCGATAAAAGGCACACGCACGACGGTGCTGGTGGAAGGTGCGGACATCTGAAGCTCCTTGTTGGAATTGGAATGGCTACAGCGTTGCAACGACAAAAACTTTCCTGCATGTGACAGCTATCTGTCAAATGTTGACTTGATGACAGAAAACAGCCATTTTCTTTCACAAGCCTTACCTCTGGAGCCGCAGCATGAGCCAACCGATCAAGCAACGCCTGGAAAACAGCCTCGAAGGGGCCGCTGCTTCGGGCCGCAAGATCGCCAGCTACATGCTCGCCAACCTGCACGAACTGCCGTTCCAGACCTCGGCCAGCATCGCCGTCAAGCTGGGTGTCAGCGAATCCAGTGTTGGCCGCTTCTGCCGTTCATTGGGTTATGCCCACCTCAAGGCGTTGAAGCAAGACCTGCAAAACGACCTGGGCGATGGCCCGTGGCTGGTAGGTGACCGCCTGCAAGATTACCGCCAGAACCAGGACGGCAGTGACAACGCCGGCAGCCTGGAGCAGGAAATCGCCGCCCTGGTGCGCGTGCACGAGTATCGCCAGAGCAGCGCCTGGCACTGCGTCGCGCAGCGCCTGGCGAGCAAGCAGCGGGTGTTCATCGCCGGTTTCCAGACCGAGCGCGGCATCGCCATGTGCATGAGCCACCTGCTGCAGTACCTGCGCGATGGCGTGCAACTGGTCGATATCGGTGCCGGGCACTTTGGCGAAGTATTGCTGGGACGCGCCGAAGACAGCGCCCTGGTGGTGTTCGAAGCCCGCCGTTATTCCCGCCATGCCCTGCTGTTGTGCCAGAAGGCGCGCGAGGCTGGCATAGCGGTCACCCTGGTGACCGACCCCTTCTGTGACTGGGCGGATGCCAACGCCGACGAGGTGTTCCGCATCCCCACCGAGTTCAACCTGTTCTGGGAGTCCACCTCGACCATGCTGTCGTGGGTGCACCTGATGGTCAACGAGGTCTGCAAGAAGCTCGGACCGGATGTTGAAAAACGCTTGGAAGCAACTGCCGCTCTACATAACGAATTCGTCGGCTACACCTCGTGGTCGACGGGAAAACAACAATAGCAAGAGTGCAATGAGGTGCGATATGAACAAGACCATGGCCTTGGTGGGTGCGTGCGCCCTGCTGCTGTCGGGTGCCGCCAGTGCCGAAACCCTGCGCTTCGCCACCGAGGGTGCCTACCCGCCCTTCAATTATGTCGACGCCAATAACCAGTTGCACGGCTTCGACATCGACATCACCCATGCCCTGTGCGAGCAGATGAAGGTCGAGTGCACGCTGGTGGCCCAGGACTGGGAAGGCATCATCCCGGCACTGATGGCACGCAAGTACGACGCAGTGGTCGCGTCGATGATCAACACCGAAGAACGGCGCAAGAAGATCGCCTTCACCGACCACTACTACCGCACCCCGCTGACCGTCGCCGTGGCCAAGGACAGCAAGATCAGCGACGCCCAGACCAACTTCGACGGCTACACCGTTGGCGCCCAGTCGTCCTCCACCCAGGCCATCTACGCCGAAGACGTCTACGCCAAGGCAGGTGCCGACGTGAAGCTTTACCCGACCATGGACGAAGCCAATGCCGACCTGGCCGCGGGCCGCCTGGACGGCGTGATTGCCGACAAATTCCCGCTGCACGAGTGGATGACCAAGAACGGCGGGGATTGCTGCAAGATCCTCGGCGATGTCGCCGACACCAAGGCCGATGCCGCGATTGCCGTGCGCAAGGACGATGAAGCCCTGCGCCAGCGCCTGAACGTTGCACTGCAACAGATCGTGGCCAACGGTACCTACCAGAAGATCGCCAGCAAGTACTTCGCTTTCGATATCTACAACTGATCTTCAAGCCCTCATTGCCTGGCCGGGCCCTATCGCCGGCAAGCCAGCTCCCACAGGTTGCTCACTGACCTGAAGAACAGAGATGTACCTGTGGGAGCTGGCTTGCCGGCGATGGGGCCGGTGAGGTCAACACAAGGTGTTCGTCATGCTCGATCAATTGTCCTTGCTGTCCTTCGCCAGCGGAGGCTGGGGCCAGGCGCTGCTGGCCGGCGCGCTGGTCACCGTGTCCCTGGCCCTGGCCTGCCTGCCCATCGGCCTGCCGCTGGGCCTGGTTGTCGCCCTCGCCGCACGCTCGCGCAAGCGCTTGCCGCGGGCCTGGGCCACCACCTTCTCCACTGTGTTCCGGGGCCTGCCCGAACTGCTGACATTGCTGATCATCTATTACGGCTGCCAGATCGCGGCGCAGAAGATCCTCGCGGCCATGGGCTACCAGGGTGAGTTCCTGATCAATACCTTTCTCGCCGCGATGATCGCTTTCAGCCTGGTGTTCGCCGCGTTTTCCAGCGAGATCTGGCTGGCCGCCTTCAAGACCCTGCCCAAGGGCCAGCTCGAAGCCTGCTCGGCGCTGGGCCTGAGCAAGCGCACCGGCTTCTTCAAGGTGCTGCTGCCGCAACTGACCCGCATCGCCCTGCCCGGCCTGTCCAACAACTGGCTGTCGCTGCTCAAGGACACCTCGCTGGTATCCACCATCTCGCTGGTCGACCTGATGCGCCAGACCAACCTGGCGGTCAGCGTGACCAAGGAGCCGATGTTCTTCTATGGCGTCGCCTGCCTGGGCTACTTGCTGTTCGCCGCACTTTCCGGGCGGGTGTTCGCCTTCATCGAACGGCGCAGCAACCGCCACCTGCAAGGAGCACGCGCATGAGCTTCGAACAACTGCTGGCGCTGGTCCTCGACCCCGAGCTGCTCGACCGCTACGGGCCGCGCTTTCTCGATGGCCTGCTGGTAACCGCCAAACTGGTGGCGATTTCCTTCAGCCTGGGTGCCGTGCTCGGCCTGTTGCTGGCCCTGGCGCGCATGTCACGCAGCCTGCTGCTGCAGCGCATGGCCGCTGGCTACGTGTATTTCTTCCGCGGCTCGCCGCTGCTGGCCCAGCTGTTCCTGCTGTATTACGGCCTGGGCTCGCTCAAGGGCTTCTGGCAGGACGTCGGCCTGTGGTGGTTCTTCCGCGAGGCGTGGTTCTGCACCCTGCTGGCGTTCACCCTGAATACCGCCGCCTACCAGGCCGAGATCTTCCGCGGCAGCCTGATGGCCGTCGCCCCCGGGCAACATGAGGCGGCACGGGCGCTGAACCTGAAGCGCTCGACCACTTTCTTCAAGGTGATCCTGCCGCAGTCGCTGCTGGTGGCCATCGGCCCGCTGGGCAACGAACTGATCCTGATGATCAAGGCCAGCGCGATCGCCTCGCTGGTGACCATCTACGACCTTATGGGCGTGACCAAACTGGCTTTCTCGCGCAGTTTCGACTTCCAGATCTACCTGTGGGCCGCCGTGCTCTATCTGCTGATCGTCGAACTGGTGCGGCGCCTGCTGAAACACCTGGAAGCCCGCCTGGGCCGCCACCTGAACTGACCGAAGGATACGCTCCATGCATTGCCAGACCCTTGTCCTCGGCGCCGGCATCGTCGGCGTCAGCACCGCGCTGCACCTGCAGGCCCGCGGGCGCCAGGTGACCCTGATCGACCGCGACGAACCGGGCAGCGGCACCAGCCACGGCAACGCCGGGCTGATCGAGCGCTCCAGTGTGATCCCTTATGCCTTCCCCCGGCAACTGGGCGCGCTGCTACGCTACGGCCTGAACCGCCAGCCCGATGTGCGCTACAGCCTGCTACACCTGCCCAAGGCCGCCCCGTGGCTGTGGCGCTACTGGCGCCAGTCGGCCCCCGGGCGCCTGGCCGGTGCTGCTGCCGACATGCTGCCGCTGGTGCAGCGCTGCGTCGAAGAGCACGACGCTTTCATTACTGCCGCCGGCCTGGAAGGGCTGGTACAGGCCAAAGGCTGGATCGAAGTGTTCCGTGAGCCGGCACTGTTCGAGCAGGCCAAGGCCGACGCCAAGGGCCTCGCCCGTTATGGCCTGCAGTTCGAAATCCTCGAATGCGGGCAGTTGCAGGCCCGCGAGCACCAGCTGGACGCCAGCGTGGTCGGTGGCATTCACTGGCTCGACCCCAAGACCGTGAACAACCCCGGTGCCCTCACCCGCGGCTACGCCACCCTGTTCATGCAACGCGGCGGGCAGTTCCTGCATGGCGATGCACGCAGCCTGCGCCAGGTCGACGGCCAGTGGCGGGTAGACAGCCGCCGCGGCCCGATTACCGCCAATGAGGTGGTGGCGTGCCTCGGCCCGCAGTCGGCCGACCTGTTCAACGGCCTGGGCTACCAGATCCCGCTGGCGATCAAACGTGGCTACCACATGCACTACAGCACCCGTGACGGTGCGCAACTGGAGCACTCTATCTGTGATACCCAGGGCGGCTACGTGCTGGCGCCAATGGCCCGCGGCGTGCGCCTGACCACCGGCATCGAGTTCGACGCCAGCAGCGCGCCGGGCAACCAGATCCAGTTGGGCCGCTGCGAAGCGCTGGCGCGCAAGCTGTTCCCTGCCCTGGGCGAGCGCCTGGACGACACCCCTTGGCTGGGTCGTCGCCCATGCCTGCCCGACATGCGCCCGGTGATCGGCCCGGCGCCGCGCCACCCGGGGCTGTGGTTCAACTTCGGCCACGCCCACCACGGCCTCACCCTGGGCCCGGTCAGCGGCCGGCTGGTGGCCGAACTGGTCACCGGCGAACGCCCCTTCACCGACCCCGCGCCCTACAGCGCGACCCGTTTCGACTGAACCCCTGCGGGAGAACAACAAGATGACCGCACCACTGAGCCTTGCCACCCTTGCCCCCGAACCCGACCCGCGCCCGGTGCTGATCCGCATCGAAGGCCTGAACAAGCACTACGGCGCATTCCACGTGCTACGCGACATCGACCTGCAGGTGCGCGAAGGCGAACGCATCGTGCTGTGCGGGCCGTCCGGCTCGGGCAAGTCGACCCTGATCCGCTGCATCAACCGCCTGGAAGTGGCCCAGCAGGGAAGCATCAAGGTAGATGGCATCGACCTGGCGGCCACCAGCCGCGAAGCGGCGCAGGTGCGCAGCGATATCGGCATGGTGTTCCAGCACTTCAACCTGTTTCCGCACATGAGCGTGCTGGACAACTGCCTGCTGGCCCCCACCAGCGTGCGCGGCTTGTCGCGCAAGGATGCCGAAGAGCGGGCGCGCATGTACCTGAAGAAGGTTGGTATCGAAAGCCAGGCGCACAAATACCCCAGTCAGTTGTCTGGCGGGCAGCAGCAGCGCGTGGCTATTGCCCGGGCACTGTGCATGAAGCCGCGGATAATGCTGTTCGACGAGCCCACCTCGGCGCTGGACCCGGAAATGGTCGCCGAGGTGCTGGATGTGCTGGTGCAGCTGGCCGGCACCGGCATGACCATGCTCTGCGTCACCCATGAAATGGGCTTTGCCCGCCAGGTGGCCGAGCGGGTGCTGTTCCTCGAGGGCGGGCAGATCATCGAAGACAGCCCGCCACAGGTGTTCTTCAACCAGCCGCGTACCGAGCGGGCCAAGGGGTTCCTGGCGCAAATACTGCACTGACACCTGTTCCGGCCTCTTCGCGGGCTCGCCCGCTCCCACAGGATCACCTAGGCCTTCGGACCGGTGATCAACCTGAGGGAGCGGGCATGCCCGCGAAGAGGCCGGAACAGGCGACACCTTCATTGCACCGCTGCAAAGACCCAACTGCATCGTTAAATATTATTGACCTTAACCCCCACCAAACCCTCGCCACCACGGGCCTGCACCGGTTTCAGCCCTTGAAAACCGGCGTATTCCCGGCCACAAAGCCCTGTTCCGTCGTTTGACATATCGAACGGCTCTGGCAAGCTATCTACAAGCCCCGACCGGAATCGTCGCCTCCGACGAGCCGGCAGTGCTCGGGGCTACAGGCTGCACCCAAGGCCCCGCGCCGTGCACCTGCACAACAACGACAGGCCGAACCTGTCCCAAGGTGACATATGTCCAACAGCAACATTGGCAACAAGCAACCTTCCCTGCGCAAACCCGTCGTCCTGATGACCATGGGCAGCCAAGAGCGCAAAGGCCATGACTACCAGGTCATGACCCACAAATACATCACCCCGCTGGTCGAGTTTTCCGATTGCGTCCCGGTACTGGTGCCCACCTGCTGCGGCATCGAGGACCTCGAGACCTATCTGGACATGGCCGACGGTGTGTACCTGACCGGCGCCGGCAGCAACATCGATCCGGCCTTGTACGGCCAGGAGAACCAGACCCCCGGCAAAGGCCAGGACCAGAACCGCGACCTGTTCGACATCCCGCTGGTCAAGGCAGCAATCAAGCGTGGTCTGCCGATCTTCGGCATCTGCCGTGGCATGCAGGAAATCAACGTTGCCCTGGGTGGCGACATCTACCAGAAGGTGTACGCCGAGCCAGGCTTCAACGACCACCGGGAAAACCCGGAAGACCCGGTCGAGGTGCAATACGCCCAGGTGCACGGCGTGAAGATCAAGCCGGACAGCTGGCTGCGTGAAACCCTGGGTACCGACGAGATTCGCGTCAACTCGCTGCATGGCCAAGGGCTGCACAAGCTCGGTGCCGGCATCGAGGCCATCGCCCACGCCGAAGACGGCCTGGTCGAGGCAATTCATGCTCCGAGCATTTCGCCGTTCCTGTTCGCCGTGCAGTGGCACCCGGAGTGGCAAGCGGCGAAGAACCCGGACTCGATCAAGATCTTCCAGGCTTTCGGTGATGCTTGCCGAGCCCAGGTACGCAAGGCGCAGATCAAGCGCCAGCACGCGGCCTGACCCTAGCTTTCCTCTGCTTTGATCGCGGGGCGGCGCAAGGCCGCCCCGTTTTCCCCGGTCACCCTCTGCTGGTCCCAGAACACTTCCCGTGGAAACGGGTGGCGGGCTTGTGCCTGTCTCCGCGATCGTTTTTTCCTTCCCTACATAGAGATACGATGACTGATCGCGAGTAGTCTGCGATCTGTGTCTCCTGCTTCCGTTTTTTCGCCTGTACCGGCCTCTTCGCGGGCACGCCCGCTCCTACACGAATCTCTCCACTGTCTCAAGCGCAGCGCAGTCTCTGTGGGAGCGGGCAAGCCCGCGAAGAGGCCAGTGCAGGCAATAGCACCTCCTCCCAACCGCGCCACAAAAAATCTCATGGAGGGACTAGTCATCATACATGTTGTACGATAACTTACCTCAACCGCAGAACAACCCCCTTCACCCAAGCGCCACAGGATGCCAACAACAATGACGCCACAAGAACTCAAATCCATCCTCTCCCACGGCCTACTGTCTTTCCCGGTCACCGACTTCAACGCCCAAGGCGACTTCAACCCCGCTGGCTATGCCAAGCGCCTGGAGTGGCTGGCCCCGTACGGTGCCAGCGCCCTGTTCGCCGCCGGCGGCACCGGTGAGTTCTTCTCCCTGGCCGCCAGTGAGTACAGCCAGGTGATCAAGACCGCCGTCGACACCTGCGCCAACTCGGTCCCCATCCTCGCCGGCGTCGGCGGCTCCACTCGCCAGGCCATCGAATACGCGCAAGAAGCCGAGCGCCTGGGTGCCAAGGGCCTGCTGCTGCTGCCGCACTACCTGACCGAAGCCAGCCAGGAAGGCGTCGCCGCCCATGTCGAAGCGGTGTGCAAATCGGTAACCATCGGCGTCGTCGTCTACAACCGCAACGTCTGCCGCCTGAACGCCGACCTGCTGGAAAAACTGGCCGAGCGCTGCCCGAACCTGATCGGCTACAAGGACGGCCTCGGTGACATCGAGTTGATGGTGTCGATCCGTCGCCGCCTGGGCGACCGCTTCAGCTACCTGGGTGGCCTGCCTACGGCCGAGGTGTATGCTGCTGCCTACAAGGCGCTGGGCGTGCCGGTGTACTCCTCCGCCGTGTTCAACTTCGTGCCAAAGACCGCCATGGACTTCTACAACGCGATCGCCCGCGACGACCACACCACCGTGGCCAGGCTGATCGACGACTTCTTCCTGCCTTATCTGAATATCCGCAACCGCAAGGCCGGCTACGCCGTGAGCATCGTCAAGGCCGGCGCCAGAATCGCCGGTTACGACGCCGGCCCGGTGCGTACTCCGCTTACCGACCTCAGCGCCGACGAGTACGACAAACTCGCCGCACTGATGGACAAGATGGGGCCGCAGTAAGCGCTGCCCGCGGCCTGCCAGATGCCGCACCCGGAGTGGGTCAGCCCCGCTCCGGTTACAATTCGTGAGCCCGCACAAAAATAACTAGTGGGAGTACTACCAGCATGCAAGCGACGAAGAAGACGCATGTGCGCTACCTGATCCTGTTCATGCTGTTCCTGGTGACCACGATCAACTACGCCGACCGCGCCACCATTGCTATCGCGGGCTCCAGCCTGCAGAAAGACCTCGGCATCGACGCCGTGACCCTCGGCTACATCTTCTCCGCCTTCGGCTGGGCCTACGTGGCTGGCCAGATTCCTGGCGGCTGGCTGCTCGACCGCTTCGGCTCCAAGAACGTCTACGCCTTCAGCATTTTCACCTGGTCGCTGTTCACCCTGCTGCAGGGCTTTGTCGGCGGCCTGCCGGTAGCCTGGGCGGTGGTGACGCTGTTCACCCTGCGCTTTTTGGTCGGTTTTGCCGAAGCCCCGTCGTTCCCGGGCAATGCGCGCATCGTCGCGGCCTGGTTCCCGACCCAGGAACGCGGTACCGCCTCGGCCATCTTCAACTCGGCGCAGTACTTCGCCACGGCACTGTTCGCACCGATCATGGGCTGGATCGTGTTCAGCTTCGGCTGGGAGCACGTGTTCGTGGTCATGGGCGCGCTGGGCATCGTGTTCTCCATGATATGGCTGAAGACCATCTACAACCCTCGCCAACACCCACGCATCAGCCCAGGCGAACTCGAGCACATCGAGCAGAACGGCGGCCTGGTGGACATGGACCAGAAGCGCGGCAACGACGGCCCGAAATGGGGCTACATCAAGCAACTGCTGACCAGCCGCATGCTGCTGGGCGTGTATCTGGGCCAGTACTGCATCAACGCCATCACCTACTTCTTCCTCACCTGGTTTCCGGTGTACCTGGTGCAAGAGCGCGGCATGACCATCCTCAAGGCAGGCTTCATTGCCTCGCTGCCGGCGGTCTGCGGCTTCATCGGTGGTGTGCTGGGCGGGGTGATCTCCGACTGGCTGTTGCGCCGCGGCAATTCGCTGACCTTCTCGCGCAAGCTGCCGATCGTCTGCGGCCTGCTGCTGTCGACCACCATGGTGTTCTGCAACTACGTCGACGCCGAGTGGATGGTGGTCGGCTTCATGACCCTGGCGTTCTTCGGCAAAGGCATCGGTGCGCTGGGCTGGGCGGTGGTCGCAGACACCTCGCCGAAGCAGATCGCCGGGCTGTCGGGCGGGCTGTTCAACACCTTCGGCAACATCGCCTCGATCACCACGCCGATCGTCATCGGCTACATCATCAGCGCCACGGGTTCGTTCAAGTGGGCCCTGGTGTATGTCGGCGCCAACGCCCTGGTGGCGGTGTTCAGCTACCTGGTGATCGTCGGCCCGATCAAGCGCATCGAGCTGCGTGAAAGCCCAAAGCCTGACGCCGAGCCAGTGGCCGGCAGCGAACTGGCCGGCTCGCGCCATTGAGAGAACACGCCCGCGTCGGCCACCGCCGCGGGCGGATGTACAAAAGCCTGAGAACCTGACAAGCAGGGCCCGAACATGCAGTTGATCGAACATTCCGACTCGCCCCGCTACGTCCGCCTGCACGACGACGACAATGTCGTGATAGTGGTCAACGATGGCGGCCTGGGCGAAGGCGCCCGCTTCGCCGACGGCCTGACCTTGGTCGAGGGCGTGCCACAGAGCCACAAGGTGGCCACAGTGGCCATCGCCAAGGGTGAACCGGTGCGCCGCTACGGGCAGGTCATCGGTTACGCGCTGGCAGACCTGCGCCAGGGCAGTTGGGTGCAGGAGAGCCAGCTGGCCATGCCGGCCGCCCCGGCGCTGGACAGCCTGCCACGCTGCAACGCCGTCCCGCAGCCGCTGCCGCCGCTCGAAGGCTTCACCTTCGACGGCTACCGCAACGCTGACGGCACCGTTGGCACTCGCAACATCCTCGGCATCACCACCACCGTGCAGTGCGTGGCCGGCGTGCTGGAGCATGCGGTCAAGCGCATTCGCAGCGAGTTGCTGCCCAGGTACCCCAACGTCGATGACGTGGTGGCCATCACCCACAGCTATGGCTGTGGCGTGGCGATTAACGCGCGCGATGCCTATATCCCGATCCGTACGGTGCGCAACCTGGCGCGCAACCCCAACCTGGGCGGCGAAGCCCTGGTCATCAGCCTGGGCTGCGAAAAGCTGCAGGCCGACCAGGTGATGCACGACAACGATCCGTCGGTGGACCTCAGCGATCCGTGGCTGTACCGCCTGCAGGACGCCAGCCTGGGCTTTGTGGAAATGATCGAACAGATCATGGACCTGGCCGAAACCCGCCTTAAGAAACTCGACCAGCGCCGCCGCGAAAGCGTGCCGGCCAGCGAACTGATCCTGGGTATGCAGTGCGGGGGCAGCGATGCCTTTTCGGGCATCACCGCCAACCCGGCGCTGGGCTATGCCGCCGACCTGCTGGTACGCGCAGGCGCCACCGTGCTGTTCTCGGAAGTGACCGAAGTGCGCGATGCCATCTACATGCTCACCTCGCGCGCAGAAAACCAGCAGGTCGCAGACGCCCTGGTACGCGAAATGGACTGGTACGACCGCTACCTGCAGCAAGGCGCCGCCGACCGCAGCGCCAACACCACACCGGGCAACAAGAAAGGCGGCCTGTCGAATATCGTAGAGAAGTCGCTGGGGTCGATCGTCAAGTCCGGTAGCGGCGCCATCCAGGGCGTGCTCGGCCCGGGCGAGCGGGTCAAGCGCAAAGGCCTGATCTTCTGCGCCACCCCGGCCAGCGACTTTGTCTGCGGCACCCTGCAACTGGCTGCCGGCATGAACCTGCATGTGTTCACCACCGGCCGCGGCACCCCGTACGGCCTGGCCATGGCGCCAGTGGTCAAGGTATGCACCCGCAGCGAGCTGGCCCAGCGCTGGCCCGACCTGATCGACATCGACGCCGGGCGCATCGCCAGCGGCCGCTCGACCATCGAGGAGCTGGGCTGGGAACTGTTCCGCTACTACCTGGACGTGGCCAGCGGCCGCAAGCAGACCTGGGCCGAACAGCACCGCTTGCACAACGACATCACCCTGTTCAACCCGGCACCGATTACCTGATGCCCAGGGCTTGTCCAATTCAACATTGCAACGCGGTCCCTGTGGGAGCGGGTTCACCCGCGAACACCGGCAAAGCCGGTGCCATACATCGAGTTGCCTGCTTCGCGGGTGAACCCGCTCCCACAGGGACCGAGCAAACGCCTCAAACACTTTCTCTTCCTTTCTTCCTTCACTACTCTCTACAGGAGCACCCATGCCTGAAATCCTCGGCCACAACTTCATCGCCGGCCAGCGCAGCGCAGCTGGCCCGCAGCGCCTGCAGAGCCTGGACGCCAGCACCGGCGAGGCCCTGCCCTACAGCTTCGCCCAAGCCACCGAAAGCGAAGTGGACCAGGCCGCCAAGGCCGCCGCCGGCGCCTTCACCGAATTCCGCCAGTTGGCCCCGGCGCGGCGCGCCGAATTCCTTGATGCCATTGCCGCCGAGCTGGACGAACTGGACGACGCTTTCGTCGCCATCGTCTGCCGTGAAACCGCCCTGCCCCCTGCCCGTATCCAGGGCGAACGCGGCCGCACCAGCGGCCAGATGCGCCTGTTCGCCCAGGTGTTGCGGCGTGGTGACTTCCTCGGTGCACGCATCGACCTGGCCCTGCCCGAGCGCCAGCCCCTGCCACGCGTGGACCTGCGCCAGATGCGCATCGGCGTAGGCCCGGTAGCCGTATTTGGAGCCAGTAACTTCCCCCTGGCCTTCTCCACCGCCGGTGGCGATACCGCCGCGGCCCTGGCTGCCGGTTGCCCGGTGGTGTTCAAGGCCCACAGCGGCCACATGGCCACCGCCGACCTGGTGGGCTGTGCCATCCAGCGCGCCGCCGAGCGCACCGGCATGCCCAAGGGCGTGTTCAACATGGTGTTCGGTGGCGGCGTCGGCGAGTGGCTGGTCAAGCACCCCGCCATCCAGGCTGTCGGCTTCACCGGTTCGCTGAAAGGCGGTGACGCCCTGTGCCGTATGGCCGCCGAGCGCCCGCAGCCGATCCCGGTGTTCGCCGAGATGTCCAGCATCAACCCGGTCATCATCCTGCCGGGCGCCCTGGCCAGGCGTGGCGAAGCTATCGCCCGAGAGCTGGCCGGTTCGGTGTGCCTGGGTGCTGGCCAGTTCTGCACCAACCCGGGCCTGGTGATCGGCCTGCAGTCGCCGCAGTACAGCCAACTGCTGGTCGAGCTTGGCCAGCACCTGGGCCAGCAGGCCGGCCAGACCATGCTCAACGCCGGCGGCCTGCGCAGCTATATTGGCGGCCTGGAGCACCTGCATTCGCATGCCGGTATCGAGCATCTGGCCGGCCAGGCGCAGGCAGGCAGCCAGGCGCGCGCCCAGCTGTTCAAGGCCGATGCCCGCTTGTTGATGGAGTCTGACCCGCTGCTGCAGGAAGAAGTGTTCGGCCCCACCACCGTTGCCGTGGAAGTGCAGGACGACGACCAGTTGCGCGCCGCCCTGCTTGGCCTGCGAGGTCAGCTGACCGCGACCCTGATCGGCGAGCCGGAAGACCTGCAGGCCTTCGCCTGGCTGGTACCGTTGCTGGAAGAGAAAGTCGGGCGGATCCTGGTCAATGGTTACCCGACCGGTGTCGAGGTGTGTGATGCGATGGTGCACGGTGGGCCATACCCGGCCACGTCGGATGCGCGCGGTACGTCGGTCGGAACCTTGGCCATCGACCGCTTCCTGCGCCCGGTGTGCTACCAGAACTACCCGCAGGCGCTGTTGCCCGAGGCACTGCGCGACGGCAACCCGCTGGGGCTGCGCCGGCTGGTGAATGGCCAGTGGCGTGATGGCGCGATCTGATTGCCCGTTGAAACCAGAAAGCCCCGCGCATGGCGGGGCTTCTCTTTTGACTGTACCGGCCTCTTCGCGGGCACGCCCGCTCCCACCGGGTTCACCTCGTCCTCAAGGGCACGGTGATACTTGTGGGAGCGGGCGCGCCCGCGAAGAGGCCGGTACAGGCGACAACAGCCTCAGGCCCCCTGCGCCTCAGCCTCTTCATGCGCCTGACGCAAGCGTTCGCGGCTATTGCTCAGGTGCATGCGCATGGCCATTTTCGCCCCTTCGCTATCACGCCGAGCGATGGCTTCGTAGATTGCCTCGTGCTCATGCATCAGCCGGCTCATGTAGTGCGCCTGGTCATCATGGGCCAGCCGAGCCGAATTCAGCCGGGTACGCGGGATGATGCTGGTGCCCAGGTGGTTGAGGATGTCGGCGAAGTAGTGGTTGCCGCTGGCCTGGGCAATGCGCAGGTGGAACTGGAAGTCCGCCGACACCGCATCCGTGGCATGCGCCGCCCCTTCGTTGAGTTCGTCCAGCGCCGCACGCATGCCGGCCAGCGCTTCATCGCTGCGCCGCTGCGCCGCCAGGCCCGCCGATTCAGTCTCCAGGGCAATGCGCAATTCCAACACCGCCAATACTTCGCGCAGGGTGACCACGGTCGCCGGGTCGATACGGAAACCACCCGCGGCCGGCGCATCCAGCACGAAGGTGCCAATGCCGTGGCGGGTCTCCACCTGCCCGGCTGCCTGCAGCCGCGAGATCGCTTCACGCACCACCGTGCGGCTAACGCCTTCTTCGGCCATGATCTGCGATTCGGTCGGCAACTTGTCGCCGCGCTTGAGCTGACCGCTACGAATGCGCTCGGTCAGCACCGTGACCAGTTCCTGGGCCAGACTGCGCGGCTTGCGCCGGGTCTTTGCCTGTACCTGCTGCTCTGTCATTGCCCTGAAGTTCACCTTGAAAGACAGTGCTCATGATAGCGCAAGCAGTTGTACGATCACATACACGCCATACTGTATTTGTCGGCGTCCGCAACCGCCACCCGACCCTGGAAGGGCTGGCTCCATGCAGGCGAAAGCCTGTACTGTACGGTTTCACGCTCGTCCATGGAAGGAAACCACCGCATGAAACCCCTCGAACGCCTGCTGCTCGCCAGCGGCCTGCTGATTCCCGTCTGGCTGCTGGTTGGCGTATGGTTCACCGCCCAAGCCTATCCCGGCTACAACCATCTTCAACAGGCCATGAGCCAGCTCGGCGCCACCGGTTCACCGACCCAGAGCTGGTCGCCGCTGGTCAACAACTTCCCCCTCGCCATACTGTTTGCGCTGTTTGCCTGGGGCCTGGCACGACGCTGGCACGGCTCGAAGCTGGCGTTGCTGAGTGCCGCGCTGGTGCTGCTGCACGGCCTGGGTAGCCTGGGCACCGGCTGGTTTCCCTGCGACCAGGGTTGCGCGCCGGCACAGCCTTCCTTGTCACAACAACTGCATAACCTGTGCGGCCTGCTGATGTTCTTATCGCTTACCCTGGCCAGTGCTCTGTGGGCCTGGCTGGGCAACCGCATTGCCGGTTCCAGGGCGCTGGCGCTGTTCTCCCTGGCCTGCGTTGTACTGGCGATCATCACCGTCGCGCTCATGGCTCAGGCGGCACAAAGCGGCCAGTTGTTCGGCCTGTACCAGCGCCTGAACTACGGCGTATCGGTGATCTGGGTCGCCAGCCTGGCCCGGGCCAGCCTGCGCACCTCCGTCGGCAAGCCGTTGCTCATGGCCACAACCTGACGGCAAATTGCTGGCCCCCAGCGTCCTCAAGCGAAGGCAAACTTCGTTTTCCTTCAGATGCTTAGGACAGCAACATGCGAGTACTTCTAGCAACGATGGCCGGCTGCCTGCTGGCCACGCTCGCTTTCGGCGTGCAGGCACGGGCGCTGAGCCAGAACGATCGCCACACTTGCGGCTGGGGCGCGCAGATAGCCGCCGAGGCCCAGCAGGCCAAGCTTTCCGGGGTAACCCTTTATGCCACGCGCAAGAAGTTGCAGGTGCGCAAATTTCCCAAGCCGTGGATGCGCATGACCGCCTTCGGCATTACCGAACAGACGTACAACAGCCGCTCGCGGCTCAAGCCTGCAGCAATCAAGCAGACCTATTACGAGCAGTGCGTGCAGCATGCGGTAGCAAGGCGATAAAGCCCTGCGGGAGAAAGCGGTCCGCTCCCACAGGGCCTGCCAACTCAACGAGAGCAAGTCAAAGTCGCCAGGGTGCACCGGCCTCGAAGCGTGCCTCCAGCCACGCCTTGAAAGCCACCAGGGCAGCACTGTTGAGGCGCGCGGTCGGCCGTACCAGGTAAATGCCTGCAGCCACATCCAGCTGCCAATGCGGCAGCACCCGCACCAGGCGACCGTTGGCCAGGTCCTCGTCCATCAGCCAGTCCCCTCCGGCCAGAATACCCACGCCGCGCCGCGCCGCTTCCAGCAGGGCTTCGTTGTCATTACTGCGCAGGCTGCCGGCAACCTTGACGCTTATCTGTCGCCCGTCACTCATAAGTCGCCATTCAGGAAAGCTTCGCAAGCCGCTGAAACACAAGCAATTATGCCCAGAGAGGTCCTCCGGCTGCACAGGTGCGCCATGCCGAGCCAGGTACTCGGGTGACGCACACAGGATGCGCAGGTGATCGCACAGTTTCCTGGCCACCAGGCGGTTGTCGGCCAGCTCGCCAATACGGATGGCGGCATCGAAACCCTCGCCTATCAGGTCGACGAAGCGATCGGCATACTCGGCCTCCACCATCACCTGTGGGTGGGCCAGCACGAAATCGGCCAACATCCCGCTCAACCAGCGCCGCCCCATGGCTGCCGGCAACGCCAGGCGCAGGCGCCCACGTACCGTTGCCGCCCCTTCGGCCGCTTCCTGTTCGGCCTCGGCGATCAGCCGGTTGGCCTCGCAAACCTTGGTAACCAGTCGCTCGCCTTCATCGGTAAAGCGCAACTGCCGTGTACTGCGCTCCACCAGCCGAATGCCCAGGCGCGCCTCCAGTGCACTCAGGCGCTTGGACAACACCGTGGGGTGGCGCTGCAGCTGCCGCCCGGCAGCGGCGAACGACCCCTGCTCGTGCAGCGCCAGCAAAGTGGCAAGTTCATCGGCTCGGCGGCTGTCGAAGGCATCCATGGCAAGGCTCGGCACAAGGCATCGGGATCGGGATCGGGGATCAGGTGGTCAGGACCAGCGCACCCTCCGACAGCCCTTGCTCCAGGTCCCCATGGGCCCTGGCCGCCTCGGCCAGCGGGTAGCGACGCCAGACCCGAGGCTGGATAATACCCTCGGCGACCGCCGCCAGCACATCGGCGGCGCGCTGCTGGTACTCGTCGACCGTGCGGGTGTGCGCCGCCAGCGAGGGCCGGGTCAGGTACAGCGAGCCCTTGGCGTTGAGCGTGGCAACTTCGATGGCCGCCGGCGCACCGGAGGTGCCGCCGAACGATACCAGCAAACCGCGCACCCGCAGGCTGTCCAGCGAGGCTTGCAGCGACACCTTGCCGACACAGTCATAGGCTACGTCCACACCCTGCCCCTGAGTCAGCTCACGTACCTGGTCGGCCAAGGTTGCCGCGTCGAACACCAGCACATGGTGGCAGCCCGCTGCCTGTGCCCTTGCCACACTCTGCAGGCGCGACACCACGCCGATCACTTTCGCCCCCAGATGCCGTGCCCAGGGTGCCATCAGCTGGCCCAAGGCGCCGGCGGCGCCGTACAGCAGCACCTGGCTACTCGGGCCCACGGCATAAGTGGTCTTCAGCAAGTACTGCGCGGTGATGCCCTTGAACATCACTGCGGCGGCGGCCTGGTCATCCAGCTGCGGCGGCAGCTTGACCAGGCGTTCGGCCGGGTACAGGCGGCCGCTGGCGTAACCGCCGACCGGGCCCATCGCATAGGCAACCCGGTCGCCTTCCTGCACGTCACACACCCCTTCGCCGACGGCAGCGACCCACCCCGCCCCTTCCAGCCCCAGCCCGGACGGCAAGGCCAGGGGCGCTCCGCCCTTGCGCTGCAACAGGTCCAGCGGGTTCACGCCCATGGCTGTCTGTTCCAGCCAGACCTGGCCGGGACCTGGAGGTTGTACTGGCAAGTGTTCAAGCTGCATGACATCGGCAGTGCCGGTGCTGGTTAGAACGATGCGGGTAGCCATGATCAAATCCTGTTGGATGGGGTTCGAGTCAGGCTAATCAGGCACGACAAGTTGAACAATCTGGGCCCATGCAGATGATTTCTGCACCTGTTGCAGCAATCAAGTGCGGGCCCAGGCCAGTACCACCCACTGTGTGCACGGGACCGTGCCCGCCTTCAGTATTTGTTAAGCTGATCAAAACCGTCGCAGCTGGCCAAGACCATTCGCACCATGGATGAACTACGCAAGATAGACCTCAACCTGCTGCTCGCCCTGCACGCGCTGCTGAGCGAAAAGCACGTGACCCGCGCCGCTCTGCGCCTGCACCGCAGCCAGCCCGCGGTAAGCCACGCCCTGGCGCAGTTGCGCAAGCACTTCGACGACCCCTTGCTGGTGCGCCAGAACGGCCGCATGGCCTTGACCGCCCGCGCCCGCTCGCTGGCCAGGCCGCTGCAGGACGCCCTGGGCAACCTCAACAACCTGCTGGCCGCCCCACAGTTCGAACCGGCCAAGGCCCAGCGTCGCTTCAGGCTCTCGCTGTCCGACTATTCCTCACGGATCATCCTGCCACCGCTGCTGCGCCACCTGCGCCAGGTCGCACCCGGGGTAGACCTGGCCATCAGCCAGGCCAGCCGCGAAACCATGCTGGCGCAGTTGCTCGATGGTGAACTGGACCTGGCCCTGGGCATCTTTCCGGACCTGCCTGAGGCCATCACTGCCCAGCCGCTTTTCGCCGACAGCTTCATCAGCGTTGCCGATCACCACGTGCTGCCGGCCAGCGGCGGCCTGGCCTTGGCCGACTGGCTGGCTCGCCCGCATGTGCTGATGGCCATGCACCCGGATGCCTTCGATGAAATCGAGCGTGCCCTGGCCGCCCAAGGTCTGCGTCGGCGGATCGCCCTGGCCTTGCCGCACTGGAGTGCGGCGGTCGAGGTGCTGGCCGGCACCGATCTGATCCTGACGGTGGCCAGCCGCGCGGTGGGCTCGCTGCATCAGCACAGGGCATTGCGCCAGTTCGAGCCGCCTCTGGCGATTCCCTCATTCGATTACCAGCAGGCTTGGCACAGGCGCAAGGACGACGACCCCGGGCATCGCTGGTTGCGCGAAACCGTATGGGCGTGCAGCCAGCCGGGGCGCTGATCAGCCTTCCGGCTGTTTCAACACGGCAGTGGCACTGACCGGCGAGCCCGCCGCCCAGGGGCCTTGCACCAGCAGCACGCCGCAGAGAATCAGCACTACCCCCGCCAGCCTGGCCAGGTTGAGCGGTCTGCCCCCCAACCCCATCACCCCGAAGTGGTCTGCGACCACCGCCGTGATGATCTGCCCCGCCACCACCAGCACCAGGAACCCCGCCGCGCCCAGCTTAGGGGTGAGCGCCGCGGCACCGGCCACGTACAACGCCCCCAGCACACCGCCAACCCACAACCACCAAGGCCCCTGCAAGGCCTTGCCCATGTCTGGCGCCGGCACCCTCAGGATCAGCAACGCGGCGATCACCACCAGCGAACTTACCGCCAACGACGTAAAGGCGCCCCACAGCCAATGCCCGAGCGCCCGGCCGACGGCGGCATTACCCGCAGCCTGGAATGGCAGCACGGCACCGGCAAGCAACGCCAGGGCAAAGGGAAACAGTAGCAGGCACAAGGTTTTGCTGAACATGGCAGTCCTCATTCGTGACGTATGTTCAGTCAATGATCGGAAAATTCCCTTTATCGATGGAAATCGAAAGTGTGCACTCATGCTATTCGTCACATGGATACCCGCCAATTGGGCTAGGATGCTGCCCAGCCGCGGCGCCTGAGGCTCGAACAGGCGGGTTTACGGCCGAGACCAGAGCAAACCGTATGTGATGGAGCACATTCGATGACAGATGAACGCAAAACCCTGATCGACCACGGGCAGTTGCCCACCCGCAACCTGGCCGAATGCCTGGCAGTGGATCAACGGGCACTGGCGGGGGCATTGGCAAGCCAGTTGCCTGACACACTGGCCGAACAGTTGGCTACCTGCGCCGAAGAAACATGCTCGCAGGGCCTTTCAAAAAAGATCACGGGTATCGGAGTTACCCTTGGGCAGTGGCTGGAAGCAGCACCTGCTCCCCAGCGCCAGCAGGTGTTCGAGCAGTGCAGCGCACACAGCTCCGATACAGTGCGCAGCTGGGCTGCCTTTGCCCAGTCGCACCTGTCGCGCAGGCTCGATCTCGAAGGCGCATTGCTGGCCCAGCTGCGTTTTGCTCGCGATGAACATTTTGGCGTGCGCGAATGGGCCTGGATGGCCCTGCGCCCACGCCTGGTTCAAGCACTGGATAACGCCCTTGCCCTGCTTGCCCGGCATGCCGGCGACAGCAACCCACTGGTACGCCGCTTCTGCATCGAGGTACTGCGCCCACGTGGCGTCTGGTGCGAGCACATCGCCGCGCTCAAGCTGATGCCGGAAACGGCCGAGCCACTGTTGGTGCCCCGCCTGGCCGAAGCCGACAAGTATGCCCAGGACTCGGTTGCAAACTGGCTCAACGATGCCAGCAAGACCCGGCCCGACTGGGTGCTTCAGCTGTTCGAACGACACCCGCCGTCATGCAAGGCATCACGGCGGATCCATGTGCGGGCAACCCGTAGCCTGCCCCGATGAATGGTCAGCGCGAGGTTTCGACGCGCAGCACTTCGGTGTAGATCGCGTCGACCGTCTGGTCGACCTTGAGGTTCTTCATGCGTGCCTGCAGGTCAGGGTTCTCGACTTTGACCACCTGCAGCTTGCCCTCCGGCGGTAGCAGGCTCACCTCATGCGCCTTGAGGTCGATCTTCTTGATCTGCGACGTGACCTTGACCTGGCGGAATGCCTCGCCGCCCGGGTTGGGGTTGTCTGCCGTGGCGCGGATGGTACCGGACTCTTCAGTCGCTTTCGGCACCCCGCCTACTTCGGGATTCAGCACATAGGCCACTGCACGGGTCACGTAGATATCGACCCGGTCACCCACCTTGAGGTTAGGCAGCGCCTTGGCCTTTTCCGTGAGCTGGAAGGTCACGTCCTTCTTGCCATCCGGGCCTTTCACAGTGACTTGGCGGTTGGCCAGGTCGATAGCTGTGACCTGTGTGGTGACGTGGCTTTCCAGCGCTTCGCTGCCAATGGGAATACCGGCAGCCTGCACCGTAAAGCTGGCGGTGGACGCCAGGGTGACCAAGGCAACAGCACGAACGAGGGAGCGAATTGAATTCATAGGCCTGCTTCCATGTAATCAAGACCGGATAAGTGCGTGAAATGCTCACGCGCCAACAAGCATAGCCCTTGCCTGCCACCTTGCAGTCGCCTTCCTGCTGCGACGCATTTCGTCGCTTTCTCACCATCGGCGCCCTTGCGAAAGCAAATGCGAATTCTTTACACTTGCTTTACATTTACAAATCATTACTATTCGTGACTTCCAAAATACAACAAAGAGTCACCTGTAATGGCAAAAAAGTCTGTTGCCCCGGCATCCATTTCCATGCTTGGCTTGCTGGTAGTACCTGCTGTTCACGCAGCCGTTCAACCTGACTCACAGGGTTCCCTGGCCCTGCCCGCCACTGCCGTCACCAGCGCCTACGAGCAGCAAAGCTACAAGGCCAGCGAAAGTCGCAGCGCCATGAAGATCGACGCCCCACTGCGCGACATCCCGCAGACCGTCAATGTCGTGCCCGAAAGCGTGATCAAGGACCAGGGTGCGCAGTCGATGGAAGACGTGTTGAAGAACGTGCCAGGCGTTGGCTTGTCCAACGGTGACGGCCAGCGCGACCAGGTGACCATCCGCGGCTTCAGTGCCATTGGCGACATGTACATCGACGGCGTGCGCGACGACGCCCTGTACTTCCGTGACCTGTCCAACATCGAGCGGGTCGAGGTGATCAAGGGCCCTGCCGCCGTGCTGTATGGCCGTGGCTCTTCGGGCGGCCTGATCAATAGCATCAGCAAGAAACCAAGCTTCACGCCCAAGCGCGAAATCGGCATGAACTTCGACAGCGAAGGCAAGCGCCGCACCCAGTTCGACACCGGATGGGCCGACCCGCAAAGCAACCAGGCCTACCGCGTGACCGGTGCCTTCGAAGACAGCGACACCTTCCGCGACGATGGCTACATCGACCGCAAGGCCATCGCGCCATCGGCCTACTTCCGCCTCTCCGACGACCTGGAACTGAACCTGGGCGCCACCTACCTGTACGACAAGCGCCTGATCGACTTCGGCATCCCGGCGCTGGGCAACCGCCCGGTGGATGTGGACCGCGACAAGCGCTTCGGCTCCGGCGATGCCGACCAGGACTACGCCCGCAGCGAAGTGTTCTCGCTGACTGCCAGCCTGGACTACCGCATCAACGACGACTTCACTCTGACCAACACCAGCCGTTACTACCGTTACGACCTGGACCGCAACAACACCTTGGCCGACAGCAGCCCGACGCGCTTCGTCACCGCGCCCGACGGCGAATTGCTGGTCAAGCTCAACCGCGGCAACGTCGCCCGCGACGAGTACGGCATGTTCAACCAGACCGAACTCAAGCAACAGGCGCAACTGGCCGGTATGCAGCACAACCTGCTGTATGGCTTGGAAGTAGGCTTCCAGGACAAGCACCAGCGGGTGCTGAGCCAGAACAACGTGGCCCAGGTGCCGGTGTACCGCGACGCACTGGTGCCGGTGCCGGAGCACGCCGCCAATCTGTCGTCCAAGGGCACCAACTTCCAGCAGACCACCGGCCTGTATGTGCAGGACATGATCGAACTGAACGAGCACTGGAAGGCCCTTGTCGGTGTACGTTATGACATCTTTGGCCAGGAGTACGACGACGACCGCGCGCAGAACGTCGACCTCGACCGTACCGACAAGACCTGGAGCCCACGTGCCGGCCTGGTCTACCAACCGGATAACATCCAGTCGTACTACGTGTCGGTCAGCCGCAGCTACCAGCCTTCGGGCGAAGTGTTCGCGGTCAGCCCGACCAACCAGCACCTGGAGCCGGAAGAAACCACCAACTACGAAATCGGCGCCAAGTGGGACCTGCTCGACAGCCGCCTGTCGGTGACCGCAGCAGTATTCCGCCTCGAGCGCACCAACATGAAAACCGCCGACCCGGCCAACCCCAACCTGACCGTGCTAGCCGGCGAGCAGCGCACCGACGGCTTCGAAGCCACCGTCAGCGGGCAGCTCACGGACAAGTGGCAGATCTACGCCGGCTACGCCTACCTGGATGCCGAGATCACCAAGTCCAACAGCAAGACCAACGGTGTGTCCAACGAAGGCCAGACCCCTACCCTGACGCCGCGTAACAGTGCCAACGTCTGGCTGGTGCGTACCCTGACCCCGGAATGGCGCGTGGCTGCCGGCGCCAACTACGTCGACGAGCGCTACACCGCACTCGACAACGTGGTAGTGATGCCGGGCTACACCACCTTCGACGCCGCACTGCTGTACAGCGTGCCGCAGTGGGATGCTGCGTTGCGCCTGAAGAACGTATTCGATCGTGACTATTATGCGTCCGCGCACGGTTCGGTAGACCTGATCACCCCGGGAGCACCACGTACCCTGGAAGCCAGCTTCAACTACCGCTTCTGATCGCTACGCCCGCGGGGGCTCTGCCTTGGTGCAAGCCCCCGCTGTATCTGATACAACACAAGCGTTCACCGCTTCGCTTGAATGCAATATCCTGCTCAGTTAATGGCACCGGCTTTGCCGCTGTTCGCCGGTAAAACCGCCCAACAGGGACAGCACCTTTCTGACGATTGCAGAGTCCTGCCCATCAATGTGGAGAACCTATGAGCAGTAAACCGAATCGCCCATATACGCCCTGGGCGCTGGCTACCCTGCTCGCCTTCAGCCTGGTGCTAACCGCCGGCTGTTCCAGCAAGGCGAGCAAGGCCCGGTATGCGACGCCCGCAACAGGCTCCAACTGCTTCGCCAAAGCCGTCCCCACCACCGGCGAAGGCGGCCTTGCGTGGGGCAATACCCTGAGCATTGCCCGGCAGAAATCGCTGAACAACTGCGTGCGCTATGCAAGCCGGTCAGGGGGCACACCCAAGACTTGCCAGGTGGTAATGGCCAAGTGCAAGAACTAAATATATATAGACGAAACATAAAATAAGATATTTCCTACAAACTTATCCGCATTATTTATCCCTCCTGAAGGCTGTTCGAGCAGCCATCGACTCACTCAAATATATCCTTACACTTTCGACCTCGACTCAAAAGCGTTAGTCGAGGCATTGTCTTATCATTGTCGCTCGGCAACCACGCCTAACCTTGGCAATTAGAGGCAAGCACTTTCCTCCAACACACAGTCCGTCAAAAAATAAGAGCGCGGTCCCCCACAGGATAGCGCAGGTTGAAGAGATGAAACAACTGCGCATCTCGGGAAGCCGAACGGTATCAATCGAACTGACCACTACCGTGCGTGTGAAACCCAACTTTCTCGGGTTACTGACAGCAGGCGCTGGCGGTGGGTTGAACGCGGGGATGCCGGAGGGCTTTATCTACACTCTAAAGCGCACGAACGCCTCCATAGGCCGATAGAGCTATGGGCAAGCAGAAGTATTTTTGGCACAAGAGAAAACGATGGAGAGGTCCGCTCCGAGATAAAATTAGATTACCAAGGATTTCTCCCAGGCTTCGCCAATATCAACGAAGAGCTTGAGTCCTGGCATATTCAAGACTACGCCCCCATTGCCCTGACGGCTGAACAAGCAACACTCCTGAATCTTGAAGGACTTACTACAAGGTTGAGTTCAGACAATCACTGGCAAACACCAGATTGGGCAACAATCATACATAGCCATGTTTACGAGGGTATCGCCACTATAGAATTCACCGTGCTGCTAAAAGACTTCATCATGGGACAAAGCCAATGGTACGGTACATTGAAAGCCTTGGATTTCGACAACACCTCAACCTCCTTACCAACGGAGCCGACTTGCCACATAACTTCCACAGGACTTATCTTACATTACAAGCTCGATAGAGCCAGAACAAGAAGCGCCACACTATCGATAAAATACCATCCTAATCAAGGCTTATCCCCTAGCGCTAATTCAATCTCAACCATTTACATCGAGAGATAGTGCCATGGCCACAGCATGGCTATTTAGCCCGCACCAAAAAACTGATATAAAACCAAAAATCCATGGACAGATATCCAACCTAACCAACTCAATAGCAGAGTTGAGAAATCCATGGGTTTCCGACTCAGTGTTCATGGCCAAGATGTATACCGCAACTATTTTGTTCATAGCACTTGTATCCTGCACAGGCTTTATGAACCACACGATCAATTACAAACAGGATGGCGCATATGTATTCATTGCAATACAACTTCTCGGCCCCCTTCTTTTCATACCATTCTTAGCCTACCGAATATTCTTCATAAAAAACCTCTCTGACATATACTTCAATAGACTCACCCAAAAAATCTATTACAAAAGAATAAACAGACTCATAATCTTTGATTGGAACAACATTGGAGGCGGTGTATTCAAACGCACCGAGTTCGGTGGTTCATCCTTCAGCACGAGCTACGCCCTCGCCTTCGCCCCTCGCCGAGAAGACGGCAGCCTCCACCAGAAAGATTGCCTCTGGGTCGACAGCAACGAACCCACCGAACCCGGCGTCAAGCACGTTGCCGAAGTCTGGGAATACCTCCGCCACTTCATGGATCACGGCCCGGACAAGCTCCCCCCGCCCGGCGAATCCAACTGGTGGCACAAGCCGCTGCATGCCATCTGCCTGACCCCGGCAGAGGCCTGGCGCCACTACGCCCCCTGGCGAACCGGCGAACCCGGTGAAATGCAAGGCAAGAAGAACTGGCAACTGCCGTTCTGGGCCGTGCTGTTCCCTTACAACCTCTCCGTCGCCATCTGCTGGTACGGCGTCTGTCGGCTGTTCAACGTCCGGGCGGCCCCACCACCAGCAGAAGCCTTCGAAGAGACCACTGTCGAACCAAGCAAAAGGAAGCGCAAATGAAACCCATCGTACTCGTAGGTCACCGTCATAGCTGCCCGCTCCATGGCGAAGGCACCGTGGAAACAGGCGCAAGCGCAACATTCGTCGATGGCAGGGCCGTCGCACGTGTGGGCGACCGCATCAGTTGCGGTGCCGTCATCGAAACAGGCGCTGCCTGCACGATCATCGAGGGACAACCCGCGGCCAGGGAAGGAGACACAACCAGCCACGGAGGAACTCTGGTTGAGGGAGATCCAGGCTGGCTCATTGATTAACAGCATAAGCCAGCCACCTGGAAGATAGTGGTTACAGCTGGCATCAAATCCCGGACATAAACAGGCCATAGGCTGAAGCCTGTCAGTCGAGCATTCTGGGCCGCCCTGCGGCCCATCACCGGCGAGTCGATTTCCACAGGTATGCCCCTACCAGCTCACAAAATATTGCCGGGTAGGAATAAACTTACATAAACAACTAAAAACCAAACAAACCCAATAACGGCAACACCACCCCAGGCACCGAAAAACATTCACAAATTATTTCTTTACTTGCATTCCCCCTTAACACCAACTAACACTACATCCATCAACCGTTGGAGAAACGACATGTCCAGACTTGCTGAATTTCGTGCACTCGAGCGCCTTCTCGCTGCCAAAAAAAACGAACTCTCCTTCATAAAAATCAACCCCGACCTAAAGCGCGAGTTTGAATTCGAAAGCAAGCTCCACGCGCTGCTTGATGAATACCAATTCGACTTGTCTCATGTCCTGGCCATCAGTGAATGTGACAGCTATAAGACTCAAAACCCGTGGTTACCACCTCCACCACTCCCACGCTTCAGGTCGCGGCAAAGCAAATACTACGTAAACCCGTATACCGGTGAGGTGGTAGAAGCAAAAAGCACCTCACACAAAACCCTTCAAATGTGGATTCAGCAATACGGCCGCCTGGAGGTCGAACGCTGGGCAACGGTATGGTTCTGATTGCTCTGGCGACAATTTATGCCCCACCCCGAACACGACCAGCCTGCGGTAGTGAGCAACAAGCGGCCACGCCATCTCCTCCCTATATACGTTGAGCCGTTGCATCACCCGCAGGCCAACGCAACCGTTCGATAACCGAACACTAGCCCTTCCCTTGAATTGACGCTGCCGTCCCCACTGCTCACCATGCACCGGCCTTGCGTGCCCCCCTGCCTGGGACCCGGCCACGTATCCGTAGCACCGCAGCTGAATACAATTTCAAGAAACGAGCAGTTTATGAACCACTCCAGGATCACCCCCGCCGCCCCCCGAATGCCCCAGGGTTCGATCGGCGACAAGCTTCGCGGCGCCTTCGGCGTCGGCAAAACCCGTTGGGGCATGCTTGCCCTGGTGTTCTTCGCCACCACCCTGAACTACATCGACCGTGCCGCGCTCGGCATCATGCAACCCGTCCTGGCCAAGGAAATGAGCTGGACGGCGATGGACTACGCCAACATCAACTTCTGGTTCCAGGTCGGCTACGCGGTCGGCTTCCTGCTGCAGGGCCGGCTGATCGACAAGGTCGGGGTAAAACGCGCGTTCTTTTTCGCCGTGCTGCTGTGGAGCCTGGCCACCGGCGCCCATGGCCTGGCCACTTCGGCCGCCGGCTTCATGGTCTGCCGCTTCATCCTCGGCCTGACCGAGGCCGCCAACTACCCGGCTTGCGTGAAGACCGTGCGCCTGTGGTTCCCGGCGGGCGAGCGGGCCATCGCCACCGGCCTGTTCAATGCCGGCACCAACGTCGGCGCCATGGTCACGCCGGCCCTGCTGCCGCTGATTCTGGCAGTGTGGGGCTGGCAGGCCGCGTTCATCGCCATGGGCAGCCTTGGCTTGGTGTGGGTGGTACTGTGGCTGCTTAAGTACTACAACCCTGAGGATCACCCACAGGTGCGCCAGAGCGAGGTGGAATACATCCAGCAGGACGACGAGCCCGAGCCGACCCGCGTACCGTTCCGCCGCATCCTGCGCCTGCGGGGCACCTGGGCGTTCGCGGTGGCTTACGCGATAACCGCGCCGGTGTTCTGGTTCTACCTGTACTGGCTGCCACCGTTCCTCAACCAGCAGTACAACCTGGGCATCAATGTGACCCAGATGGGCATCCCGCTGATCATCATCTGGCTGACGGCGGACTTCGGCAGCATCGGCGGTGGCGTCCTGTCTTCCTGGCTGATCGGCCGCGGAGTGCGCGCCACCACGGCGCGGCTGGTGTCGATGCTGATCTTCGCCTGCACCATGGTCAGCGTCACGCTTGCCGCCAACGCCAGTGGCCTGTGGGTCGCGGTGGCGGCCATCTCGCTGGCGGTGGGCGCACACCAGGCATGGACGGCGAATATCTGGAGCCTGGTGATGGACTACACGCCCAAGCACCTGGTGAGTACGGTGTTCGGTTTCGGCAGCATGTGCGCTGCGATTGGCGGAATGTTCATGACGCAGATCGTCGGTAGCGTACTGACCGCTACCCACAACAACTATGCCGTGTTGTTCACCATGATCCCGGCGATGTACTTCCTGGCGCTGGTGTGGATGTACTTCATGGCGCCGCGCAAGGTCGAGAGCATCTGAACGCGCTGGCCACTTACCTCTACGGGGCCCTCGCGGGCCCTTTTTTTTTGATCAATCTGATACACCCACTGTGTGAGGTCGCGCCTGAGTCAAGATATGCGCCGTACCTGTGGGAGCGGGCAAGCCCGCGAAACAGGCGGCGCGGTGGATGGCACGGGCTTCGCCCGTGTTCGCGGGCACGCCCGCTCCCACAGGGATCGCGCCACCTTTTAGAAATTGAGCAAGACAGTTGCTCCCCAAGGCCCCTGCCAGGTCAGTGAATCAGGTGCAGCTTGTGGCAGCGGGCGTGCCCGCGAACATGGGCGAAGCCCGTGCCATGCGCCGCGTTCTCTCAATCAGACTCTGGCCAACACTGCCATGGCCTTCTCCAGCGCCATGCGCGCACGCTGTTCGCCACTGATGCCCTGCTGAAGCAACTGCCGTGTGGGGATTTCCAGGCTCAACGGCACATTTGGCGGCAAGCCACGCAGCAAGCCGACCAGGTCGGCATCGCCCTCACCCGGGAAGCGCCGTTCATTGCGTGCCTGGCGCAGGATCTCGTCCATGTCGGCCGGCACCGGGCCGGCAACGTCGCACAGCTGGGCATAGCGCATGCGCTGCGGCGCCAGCTGCGCCAGGTCGCCGAATGAAGACCCGGAGCGGTTGAAGTGGAAGGCATCCACCAGCACGCACCCATTGGCGCGGCCGGCGTTGGCCACCACCCGCATGGCCTGGCGCAGGTCACGCACATCGGTCCAGGGCATGAACTCCAGATGCGGGTGAATACCATAAGCCAGCGCCAGGTCGCACAACGCGGCAAAGCGCTCGCTCAAACGCGCCTCATCCGGGTCGTTGCCAGCCACCAGTAGCTCCGTGCCACCCAGCTCGGCACCCACCGCCAGAATCGGCTCGAAATCGGCCACGCAGGTTTCCGGCTTCAGCCGCAGTATTTCCAGGTCGAGCACCTGGATGCCGGTGTCGCGCAGGCGCGCCCGGGTTTGCCGACGCAGGCCGGCATCGGCCACCAGCGGGAAATGCTGCTCCTGATCGGTGGCGGGCACCAGGCGCAGGCCTACATGGCTATAGCCGGCGC
Source organism: Pseudomonas sp. B19(2017) (assembly GCF_002113165.1). NCBI lineage: Bacteria > Pseudomonadati > Pseudomonadota > Gammaproteobacteria > Pseudomonadales > Pseudomonadaceae > Pseudomonas > Pseudomonas sp. B19(2017). Next base: position 111,698 of record NZ_NEJR01000003.1, on the reverse strand, counting down.
GGGCCGCTGCCTCGACCATGTCCGGCGGGGACAGTTCGAGCACCGTCAGCGCCGCCAAGGAGAAAATTCGCTCAGTCATTATCGTCACCAGACACCTCAGGCAATGTGCTCGGGCGCACAGGCCCGGCCAGTTTCCGCTGCCTGGCGGATCGCCTGGATCAGCGCCAGGGTGCGGCCACCGTCGGCGGCATCGATCAGCGGCGCCTGCTCACCCCGGGCAACCCGCACGAAGTGCTGCAGTTGCAGGGTCAATGCCTCGCCGGCGGGGATGCGTTCCTCGCTCTGCAACAACGGCGTATGCCAGCCCGAGCCCACCTCGGCGTAGTGCCAGCGCTTGAGTTGCGGAATGCTCAGCGCCCCTTGGGTGCCGGCCAGCAGGTAGCATGGCTGGCCATCCTGACGTGGGTACACCGGGCTTTCGCCGGAATCCAGCTCCCAGCTCCACGGTGCGGCCACCGCGTCGGAGCCGGTCAGGCTGCCCAATGCTCCATTGGCAAACTGCAGTAGCACCGCGGCGCTGTCTTCGTTGGCAAAACCGCGCACATCGTTGCGGGTGAACGCCTGCACCTGCACCACCTCACCGCACAGGTGGCGCAGCAGGTCGAGGTCATGGATCAGGTTGGTCAGCAGGAAGCCAGCACCCGGCTCGCGGCGCCAAGGGGTTTCAAAGTAACTGTCGGGCTTTTGCAGTTGCCAAAGCGCGGTGACGTTGATCAGCCGGCCCAGCTTGCCGTCGCTGATTACCTGGTGGGCCTTGGCGATCAGCGGGTTGTGCCGGCGGTGATGGCCGACCAGCACCGGCACATTTTGGCGGCGCGAGGCTTCCACCAATGCGCGGACTTCATCCAGATGCACACCCACCGGCTTCTCGACCAGCACCGGTACGCCAGCCTCGACGCAATCCAGGGCGGTGGCGACATGCAGGTTGTTCGGGTTGGCGACAATCACTGCCTCGGGGCGCACGCGCTCCAGCATCTGGCGGTGGTCGGCAAAACAGGGCACGCCGCATTCGGCCGCGAAGGCCTCGGCCTGCGGACCCGGGTCGGCCACAGCGCACAGCTGGGCCTGCGGAACACTGAGCAGATGCTGGTAATGCTGGCGGCCCATGATGCCGGCGCCGATCAGGGCAATACGAAGGGGTGCGTTCAACAGCCTGTCCTCTTGTCATTGTTGTCATATGGATTCTGAAACTTCGTTCCATAATCTATATTCAACAATTTAGAACCATGTTCAGCTTTTCAGAAGAACCGGCAGAACAGACTGTGCGGTAATCGACCGGAAATGCACCCTCAGGCGAACAACTCGCTGGCCCGGCTGGCCGCCGACAGTTCGTCCGCCGCCGCCAGCAACAGCGGCGCCAGCTCTGCCAGGCGGGTTTGCGCCAGGCGCGCACTGGGCCCGGCGATGCTCAGTACTCCGATCACCTCATCACTTTGCGGGCGGCGCACCACCGCAGCCAAGGCCGAGGTGCCAATCGCCGAGGTTTCCTCGACCCAGGCATAGCCGCGCTCGCGGGCGCGGTGCAAGTAGGTAAGCAGCTCATCGGTGGAGCGTGGCGCATTCGGGCCGAACTGCGCCGGGTCGGCAATGCCCTGGCGCAACACCATCTGCAGCGCTTGGTCATCGTCCAGGCTGGCCAGCCAGGCATGCCCGGAGGCGGTATAGAACAGCGGCGCGTCGCGGCCCATGTCCGGGTCGTAGCGCAGCCCGGAGCGGGCGCCCTGGGACTTGGCGATCCAGGTCTGGCGGGCACCGTCGATCACGCCAAGGCGCACCAGTTCGCCGCTGTCCTGGGCCAGGCGGTCGAGTATGGGCTGGATAATGTCGGCACCGCTGCTGGCCAGGTAACGAAAGCCCAGCGCCACCAGCTTGGCCGACAGCTGGTAGCGGCTGTTGTCACGGTTCTGCCGCACGTAGCCCAGCCGCACCAGCTCGGTGAGCATGCGATGGGCGGCGCTTTTGGGGATGTCCAGGCGCTCGGCCAGGGTTTGCAGCGGCAGGCCTTGCGGCTCACCGGTAAGGCTTTCTACAAGACTGAAGGCGCGTTCGATCTGACTACCAGCCATGACACAGGTCCCTGAAATTTTTTGCGAATTCTAGAAGATGATTCCACACCGGCGGTAGCTGTCGCCGCTGGCACGGCAGGAACTGTCCGGTTATCGCCCGCTACTTGCTCGCCAGGGCCGTCACACCCTTGCGGCACGATTGCCTGCCAATAAGAATGTGGAACCTTGTTCCAATAACAATACAGGAAACCCGCAATGCCTTGCGCTCCCTACGAAACCGAATGCGATGTACTGGTCATAGGCTCTGGTGCCGCCGGGCTGGCTGCGGCGGTGACGGCTGCCTGGCATGGGCAGAAGGTGATCGTGGTGGAAAAGGAACCCGTGTTCGGCGGCGCCACCGCCTGGTCCGGCGGCTGGGCCTGGGTGCCGCGCAACCCGCTGGCACGCCGGGCCGGCATCGAGGAAGACATCGAGCAGCCGCGTACCTACTTGCGCAATGAGCTAGGGGCGTACTACAACGCCGAGCGTGTCGACGCCTTTCTCGAGGCGTGCCCGCACATGGTGGCGTTTTTTGAAAAGCACACGGCGCTGCAGTTTGCCGACGGCAACGGTATCCCCGACATGCATGGCGACACACCAGGCGCTGCCGAGGGCGGGCATCAGGTGATCGCCGCCCCCTATGATGCCCGCGAGGTTGGCGCGCTGCTGCCACGCCTGCGCAAGACCCTGCGCGAGACTTCGTTCATGGGCATGCCGATCATGGCCGGTGCCGACCTTGCCGCGTTCCTCAACATGACCCGCTCGCCCAAAGCCTTGCTGCACGTGTGCAAACGCTTTGGCCGCCACCTGTGCCATCTGGCGCGGTATGGCCGGGCGATGCACCTGGTCAACGGCGTGGCGCTGGTGGCCCGCCTGGCCAGGTCGGCACAGGACCTGGGCGTGCGCCTGCAGGAATCGGCGCCGGCCAAAAGCCTGCTGGTCGAGGATGGCCAGGTGCGCGGGGCGCTGGTGGCTACCCCACAAGGCGAGCAACTGATCCGTGCCAAGGCTGTGGTGCTCGCGGCGGGTGGTTTCCCCAACGACAACGCCCGGCGCCGGCAACTGTTCCCGCGCGATGCCAGCGGCCATGACAACCTGGCCCTGCCCCCCAAGGGTTGTTCGGGCGACGGCCTGCGCCTGGGCGAGTCGGTCGGCGGCGTGGTCGCCATCGACCTGAAGTCGCCGGTGGCCTGGGCGCCGGTTTCGCAAGTACCGCACCGCGACGGCAGTGTTGGCCACTTCCCGCACATCATCGAGCGCGGCAAACCGGGCATCATCGGCGTGCTGGCCAACGGCAAGCGTTTCGTCAACGAAGCGCATGGCTACTACGACTATGTGTCAGCGATGATCGCGGCGGTGCCACAGGGCGAAGAGGTGTGCTCGTGGCTGGTCTGCGACCACCGTTTCCTGCGTCGTTATGGCCTGGGGCATGCCCGCCCGGCGCCGCTGCCGGTGTGGCCGCACCTTCGCAGCGGCTACCTCAGGGAAGGTGCAACCCTTGAGGATTTGGCCCAGGCCTGCGGCATCGACCCGGCAGGGTTGCGCGCCACGGTCAGTGACTTCAATCACCATGCGCGCAATGGCCAGGACCCGGAGTTCGGCCGTGGTTCCACACCGTTCAACCGCAAGCAGGGGGACCCGCAGCACAAGGGGCCCAACCCTTGCGTGGCGCCTATCGAGCATGGGCCGTTCTATGCGGTGAAGGTACAGCCCGGCTGCTTTGGCACCTTTGCCGGGCTGCGTACCGACGGCAGTGCCCGGGTGCTGGATGAGGCCGGGCAACCGATCGCAGGCCTGTATGCGGCGGGTACCGACATGGCCAGCGTGTTTGGCGGCTGGTATCCGTCGGGTGGCATTAACCTCGGCCCGGCGCTGACCTTTGGCTATGTGGCCGGGCGGCATATTGCCGGGGTGCAGGAGTATGAATGAGGTGAGCGATCACTGATGGCCGTGCCATGTGGGAGCGGGCTTGTCGAGGCGTCGAACCGCGCAAACACGGGCGAAGCCCGTGCCATCCACCGCGGTGTCTTCTTCGCGGGCTTGCCCGCTCCCACAGGTACGGTGCAAGGTCCTGTGGGAGCGGGCGTGCCCGCGAAGAGGCCAGAGCATGCAACACATGACTGCTGCTCCAGACCAAAGTGCTGCGCCAATTGGGCAATTCAGGCCGGGCAACGCATCTGCCCCAACCAGTACGCCACATCCACCTCGTCGATCTGCTCGGCACGCAGGAAGCGCTCGGCATACTGGCGGTACACCCCACTGCTGAGAAACAGCTCCAACAACTGCCCGTCAATGTGCCCGTCGCGAGCCATGCCCACCAGGATCTTCACCGACTCGGACAAAGTCTTCGGCGCCTTGTAAGGCCGATCGGCCGCGGTCAGCGCCTCGAAGATATCGGCAATCGCCATCACCCGCTCGGCAATGCCCAGGTCCTGTTCGCCCAACCGGCGCGGGTAACCGCTGCCGTCCATTTTCTCGTGGTGGTTGCCAGCGATGTCCGGAACACGCTTGAGGTGGCGCGGGAACGGCAAGGCGCTGAGCATGATGATGGTCTGCACGATATGTTCGTTGATCTTGAAGCGCTCCTCATCATTCAGCGTGCCGCGGCGGATCGCCAGGTTGTACAGCTCGCCGTAGTTACTGGCGCAGGCTGGCAGGCGCATGTCGAAGCCCCAGCGGTTGCGCGGGTCGCCCTTGGTCACCGGCGGCTTGCGGGGGCCCCAGGGCACGCAATGCTCAGGCCGGTCCGCCAGGAGTGGTTCGTCAACCGGCAGCGCAGGCGCTGGCTGGTCGGCAAAGCGCTCCGCCTCATCACGGGAAATGCCCAGGCGGTTGTCGAAGTGGCGCTGCCAGCGTTGCTGGCCAATCTGCTGCAGGCGCTCGATGTCGGCGTCGTGCATGAACTCGCCGCCGATGTTTGCCTGAGCGACGAAGGCGAAGTCATCCTGCAGCTGCGCCTGGCTGCGCGCCAGGGTGGCTTGCAGCGCCTGTGGATCGCCACCGCTGGCCAGGCCTTGCCAATAGGCCAGCCCGGCATCCCGCCAGAGCACCTCGAAACGCATGCGTACCTCGTGGATACGGTTGTACAAGGTTTCCAGCTTGGTCGCCTTGTCCACGACATATTCGGGGCTGGTGACCTTGCCACAATCGTGCAGCCAGGCCGCCACGCGGAATTCGTAGCGTTCGGCAGCAGTCATGCTGAAGCTGGCGTACGGCCCACTGTCGGCCGCCACCGCCTGGTCCAAAAGCATCTGCGCCAGTTGCGGCACCCGCTCGCAGTGGCCGCCGGTATAAGGGCTCTTGGCATCGATGGCGTCGGCCAGCAGTTTGATCATGGCATCCAGCAGGCGTTGCTGGGCTTCGGCCAGTTGACGCGTCTCGATGGCCACCGCCGCCGCCCCGGACAGCTCCTCGACAAAGCGTCGGAACGGTTCGCCTAACTGCTCGCGCGCCTGTTCATCGTCCAGTTGCAGCACCAGGATGCCCAGCAACGCCTGGCTGCGGTCATTCAACACCACGGCCAGGCTGCGTTCGTGCAGGCCAAGGGTCTGGATCACCGCCGCGGCCAACTGCTGCCGGGCCGTTTCATCCACGGCCAGCTCGCCCGGGTACTGCTCGCCGCGGCACGAGGCGGCCAGGCGCAGCAATGCGTGTTCGGCATCGAACAGGTACACCACGCCGGCATTGACCCCTGCGGCTTCCACCAGATGGCTCAACACACCGTCGAGCATGCGCTCCAGGTCGCGCTCGCGGCTGAGCGTGAGGGTAATCGCTTGGAAGCTGCGGATGGTGCCGGACATGCGGCTCAACACGCGGCTCAGTTCGCGCACCTCGGACACCCGCGAGCGCACCCCAACGTCGCGGCTGAAATCAAAACCGGCCAGGCCGTGCACCTGTTCGGCCAGCCGCCGCAGCGGGCGACCGATACGCCGACCGAGCACACCACCGAGCACCAGCAGCACGGTAATCAGCACTGCGGTCCAGAGCAGCTGCTCGAACAGCACCGTGCGCGCGCCGCTCAGCAATTCCTGGCCTGGCACGGCAATCAGCACCTGCAGGTCCTGCCCGGCCAGGTTGGTCAGTTGCACACGCATGCCATACCAGGTCTGGCCGTCGACCTCATAAGCCTGCGGCCGGGTGCCTTGCGGCAGGTCGGCGTAAAGGTGCTGCAGGCTGGGGATGCCCAGTTCACCGATGCGCGACAAGCGCACGGCCTGCCCTTCGTGCACGATCACCCGTTGCAGGTCCGGGTAGGCCACCACGCTGCCCTGGTCGTCGACCACGACGATCTCGGTACCGGGAGTCATGCGCAGGCCCTGGGTCTCGCTGGCCAGGTCGTCGACCGAAACGTCCATACCGATCACCGCCCCGCCGTCGACGCTGCGCTGGGCCATGGTCAGGCCGATCTCGCGGGTGGTGAAGAATACATAGGGGTGGGTCAGCACCGTGGTGGGTTGGGCGCTGGCTTCGACAAACCACGGGCGCGCACGCGGGTCGTAGCGGTATTCGGGCCTGGCCTGGGCCTGCAGCAGGTTCAGTGCGCGGTCGTAGAAACGCCATTCACCCTGCACCGCCCCACCCTCGCGGCTGATGCTCTGCACCAGGAATGCCGTGCCCGGCGGCGCAGCAAAACGCTGCAGCAGCTGCGGGTCGCGCAGGCGGCGCACCAGCAGGAAATCACCACTGGGGTAACCCATGTAGGCAGCACTGAGCATGCGGTTGGCTTCCAGCGTCTCGACCAGTTGCGGCAAGCTTTGCAGGCGCTGTGCCGCGTTTTGCGCTGCCGGGTTGTGGGCGAGCAGGCGGATACTGCTGTGCACCGGGTCGATCAGGCGCCGGGCGCGCTCATCGATGGTCTTGCCAATTTGCTGGGCAGCATCACCCGCTGCGGCCACCAAGGTCTGGCGAATGCTGCGATAACCCTGCCAGGCCAGGGCAGCGCCGAGTAGCAGCATGCCTAGTACGATGGCAAGCGCCACCAGCCACTGCAGCGAAATGCCACGTTCGGCGTTGCCAGTAGCACGACCATTCGACACGCAGCCCATCTCAGGTACTCCATGTATGGCGGTTTGACGGGGCAGCCAGGACGATCATGCAGGCCGAAGCCATTCGCAGGCAGTAAGACGGGGGTGTAGTGGCACATAGCCCTACCCCACCATGGCAGCAGTGTAGAGCGGACCCGAGCTTTCTGCCGGGTTGGCAACGAAAATTAACGCAACGCCATGAATGATCCGGGCACCGCGTCGCCTGCTTCGCGGGCTTGCCCGCCCCCACAGCGACCGCGCAGCACCTGAGCCTGTGCAGTACCTGTGGGAGCGGCTTTAGCGGCGAAGAATCCAACGCGGTGCAAGACCGGATGTATCAGGCGCGCAACTGGTACCAGGTGGTCTTGAGCTGCGAATACTTGTCGAACGAATGCAGCGACAGGTCGCGGCCAAACCCGGACTGCCTGCCGCCGCCGAACGGCACTGTCACATCCAGCGCATCGACCGTGTTCACCGACACGGTGCCGGCTTTCAGCGCCCGCGCTACCCGGTGCACCTGGTTGAAGTCATCGCTCCACACCGACGCTGCCAGGCCGTAGATGCTGTCGTTGGCCAGGCGCACCGCCTGCTCTTCACTGTCGAAGGTACTGACCGCCAGCACCGGCCCGAACACCTCCTCCCGCGCCAGGCTCATATGGCCATCGACCCCGGCAAAAATGGTCGGCTCGATGTAATTGTCCGAACCGTCGATTGTCAGGCGCCGACCGCCGCACAGCAACCGCGCCCCCTCCTGCCCGGCGCGGGCAATGGCAGCTTCGATCCGGCCCGTCTGCCCGGCATCGACAATCGCACCGGCACGGCTCGCCGGGTCCAGCGGGTTGCCTGGCAGCCATTGGCGGGCCTTGGCCTGCAGGCGCTCGATGAACTCGTCATGGATGGAGCGCTGCACGTAAAGCCGCGAGTTGGCCGAGCACACCTCGCCCTGGTTGAAGAAGATACCGAATGCCGCCTTTTCCGCAGCCAGGTCCAGGTCCTGGCAGTTTTCGAACACCAGATTGGGGCTCTTGCCGCCGCACTCCAGCCACACCTGCTTGAGGTTGGACTGTGCCGAGTACTGCATGAAGTACTTGCCCACCTGAGTGGAGCCAGTGAACACCAGGCAATCCACGTCCGGGTGCAGGCCCAACGCCTGCCCGGCCTGCTCGCCCAGGCCCGGCACCACGTTCAGCACACCTTCGGGCACACCGGCCTGCAGCGCCAGCTGGGCCAGGCGCAGGGCCGAGAACGGTGATTGCTCGGCAGGCTTGAGCACCACGCTGTTGCCGGCAGCCAGTGCCGGGGCAAGCTTCCAGGCAGCCATGTCGAGGGGGAAGTTCCATGGCACCACGGCGGCTACCACGCCCAGGGCTTCGCGGGTGATGGTTGCCAGCGCGTTGGGCGCGGTGGGTGCCACCTGGTCGTACAGCTTGTCCAGCGCCTCGCCGTACCAGGCGAACACCTGCGCCGAGCCCGGCACGTCGATGTTGTAGGCGTCCATGACCGGCTTGCCCATGTTCAGCGAATCCAGCAGGGCCAGTTCTTCGCGATGGGCCAGGATCAGCTCGGCCAGGCGCAGCAGCACTTTCTTGCGCTCGCCCGGGGCCATGCGCGGCCACGGGCCTTGCTCGAACGCCCGGCGGGCGCTGGCGACGGCCAGGTCTACCTCGGCCTGGCCGCAGGCGGTGACCTGCGCCAGTACCTTGTTGGTGGCGGGGTTGATGGCGGCGAAGGTGGCGCCGTCCTGTGCGTTGACGGCTTTGCCGTCGATCAGTGCAGTGGCCGGGAGGTAAAGGTCCGAGGCGCGATGTTGCCAGAATTCGAGGGTGTACATTTGTACTCCTGGTAACTGTTGGAGCAGTGTTGACAGGGGGCTACGCGGTTCCTGTGGGAGCGGGCGTGCCCGCGAATCAGGCGCTGCGGTGGATGGCACCGGCTTCGCCGGTGTTCGCGGACTTGCCCGCTCCCACAGGGGTCAGCGGTTCAGAGCTTGCCGACCAGGCGCGCCGTACGGTCCACGGCTACCCGGGTCTTCTCCACCAGCTCGTCCAGTTCGCTGTGGTTGGCGACCAGTGCCGGCGCCATGATCATCCGGCCCAGGGTCGAACGAATGATCACCCCTTCCTCGAAACCGAAGGTGCGGCACTGCCAGGCCAGGTCATTCTCGTTGGCGAAGCGCTTGCGCGTCGGCTTGTGCTCGGCAAACTGCAGCGCCGCCACCAACCCGGCGCCCTGCACCTGGCCGATCAACGGGTGATCGGCAAACACCTCGCGCAGGATGCGCTGCAAGTACGGCCCGGTATCGTCCTTCACCTGGCGCACAATGCCTTCGTCCCGCAACGCCTTCAGGTTGGCAATGGCCACCGCCGCTGCCACCGGGTGGCCGGAATAGGTCAGGCCGTGGGCGAACACCCCGCCCCGCTCCACCAGTGCCTCGGCAATGCGCTTGCTCAGCACCAGCCCGCCCATGGGCACATAACCGCTGGTCAGGCCCTTGGCGATCGACAGGGTGTCGGGCTCGAAGCCGAAGTATTCGTGGGCGAACCATTCGCCGGTGCGGCCAAAGCCGCCGATCACTTCATCGGCGCACAGCAGCACGTCGTACTGGCGGCAGATGCGCTGGATCTCGGGCCAGTAGCTTTCTGGCGGGAAGATCATGCCGCCCGCCCCCTGGAACGGCTCGGCGATAAAGCCGGCGACGTTCTCGGCGCCCAGTTCGAGGATTTTTTCCTCCAGCTGCAGGGCGCAGCGGCGGCCGAATTCGACCGGGGTCAGGTCGCCGCCCTCGGCGTACCAGTACGGCTCGTCGATATGCGCCACATCCGGGATCAGCCCGCCCATTTCGTGCATGAACTTCATGCCACCCAGCGCCGTGGCGGCCAGGGTCGAGCCGTGGTAACCGTTCCAGCGGCCGATCATGATCTTCTTGTTCGGCTGGCCGACCACCTGCCAGTAACGGCGCACGGTACGGATCAGCACCTCGTTGGCCTCGGAGCCGGAGTTGGTGTAGATCGCGTGGCTGTAGTGCCCCGGCAGCAGGCTGAACAGCAACTCGGACAGTTCGATCACCGCCGGGTGGGTGGTGTGGAAGAACATGTTGTAGTAGGCCAGCTGATCCATCTGCGCGGCGGCGGCGGCGGTCAGGTCGCGGCGGCCGTAGCCGAGCTGGGTGCACCACAGGCCGGACATGCCGTCCAGGTAGCGCTTGCCCTCGCTGTCCCACAGGTGCAGGCGTTCGCCACCGACGATCACCCGCGGCCCTTCGGCATTCAGCGCCTTCTGGTCGAGGAAGGCATGGATGTGGTGCGCGGCATCGGCTGCCTGGTAGTCGCGGGTCTGGCGTTGCGGGGCGAAAGGCGCATTCATTGTTGGTTTTCCTTTGCGGTGGGTTGCAGGGTGGCTTGCGCTCAGCGCAGCTTGCCCATGTAGCTTTCCAGCGGGTCCTTGCCCAGCACGCCCTGGGCATTGGCCAGCGCGTCGATGAACAGGGAGAACAGCTCGGACTGGGTACCGATGTCGAGCTTGGCGTAGACGTTCTTGCGGTGTGACTTGATGGTGTCCTCCGACACCCCCAGGCGCTCGGCCAGCGACTTGGTCGAATGGCCACGCAGGATCAGCTGGGCGATACGGCATTCACGCTCGGTCAGCAGCGAGCTGCCGAAGTTGTTCAGGGCCGCGTGGATGCGCTGCTCGAGGATGTTCTCGAAGCGCCCGGCGCGGCTGTCCAGCCCGGCGAAGTGCTTGCCGAGCAGCGCCAGCACCCAGGGCGTGATACGCCCGAACAGCGCACGGGTTTGCCCATCGAGCTTGTCGGTGAACGCCAGCGATACCGCCAGGCTCTGCCCGGGTGCGACCTGCAGGATGTAGTTGAGCTCATCCTCCAGGTGCGAGTGCCGGTAGAACGACTGGTAGTACTCGCTGACCTCGAACTGGTCGGGCGCCACTTCGAACAGGCCGTAGCAACCGGACTCGACCTGCTCCACACAAGCCCCGTAAAACGGGTCGAGCAGATAGAAGCCAGACAGGTAGCGGCTGACATTGCCCTCGGGCTGCCAGGGCGCCTTGTCATCCTGCTCGAACAGTGCGCAGGGCATGCCGTGGTGCGGGTACAGGTACACCGTGGTCGCCTGGATCGGCCGGATCACCCCAAGCGCAGCAAACAGGGTGGCGGCAAAGCCCGGCCGGCCGATCGCCTCGGTGACCTTGGCCTGGTGCTCGAACCACTGTTGCGTAAGCAATTGATCAGTCACTGTGGGCCTGCCGTCTCAAGTGAAGGCACCGCTGCCAGTGCGGTGCGTTGTTGGCCAGATACTCCCATGGCACTGCAAACACCGAAATCACCCTTTGGGGTGAGCAGGTACAACCGCCTGCCGGCTCACCCCAAAGGGTGATTCCGGGTACCGGCGGGGTGTGGGAGCATCAACCCGCCCCAGCGCTGCGAGCCACCCGCTCGACCTCCTTGCACAACACCCACCGGTATCGAGCCCGCTCGCATACCGCGGCGTGCTGCATCCCTTTTCAGGAGTTAGCAATGCATACAACAACAAGTACAGCCCATAGCCCTGCACATAGCCCGTCGCAACCCACCGCCAGCAACGGCCGTTTCCGCAAATCCATGGGGCTGCCCGCCCTGGTGCTGTTCGGCCTGGCCTACATGGTCCCGCTTGCAGTATTCACCACCTACGGGCTGGTCACCCAGATGACCAAGGGGCACCTGCCCACCGCCTACCTGCTGACCCTCGCCGCCATGCTGCTGACCGCCTACAGTTACGGCCGCATGGTCCAGGCCCACCCATACTCCGGCTCGGTCTACACCTACACCCGCAAGGCCTTCGGCAGCCACATCGGCTTCATCGCCGGCTGGACCTTGCTGCTCGACTACATCTTCCTGCCGCTGCTCAGCTACCTGCTGATAGGCATCTACATGTCCGAATACTTCCCGGCCATCCACGCCTGGGTGTGGGTGGCGGGTTCCATTGCCCTGGTCACCTTCCTCAACCTGATCGGCATCGAGTCGATCACCCGGGTCAACTGGGTCCTGGTGGTGATGCAACTGGTGTTCATCATCGTGTTCGTCGCCCTGTCCATCCACAACCTCAGCGGGCAGGCGCAGCCGGTGTCGCTGCTGGCGCCCTTCCACCACGAAGGCTTCAGCGTGCCGTTGATCATGACCGGCGCCGCCGTGCTGTGCCTGTCGTTCCTGGGCTTCGATGCGGTCTCGACCATGGCCGAGGAAACCAGCAACCCCACCTACCGCATTCCCGTGGCGATTCTCGCCGTATCGCTGATTGGCGGCCTGTTGTTCCTGGTAGTGTCGTATTGCGCGCAGATGGTGTTCCCTGACTGGGGCAGCTTCGCCGACCCGGACTCGGCGTCGGTGGACGTGATGCGCCGGGTCGGCGGCGAGCTGCTGGTCACCGCCTTCACCGCCACCTACGTGGCCGGCTGCTTCGCCTCGGCGATGGTGTCCCAGGCCAGCGTGTCGCGGGTGCTGTTCGCCATGGGCCGCGACGGTGCATTGCCCCGTGCGTTCGGCCAGCTGGTGACGAAAAAGCGCGTACCGGCCACGGCCATCCTGCTGGTCAGCCTGCTATCGCTGATTGCCTTGGTGATTACGCTCGACACGGTGGCCAACATGATCAGCTTTGGCGCACTGTTCGCCTTCTCGGCGGTGAACCTGGCCGTGGTCAAGCACTACCTTGTAGACCACAAGCTGCGAGGTGGTCGTAACTACCTGCTGTATGGTGCCATTCCCGGCCTTGGCTTCCTCAGCACGCTGTGGCTGTGGAGCAGCCTGACCAGCCTGTCGTTCACCATCGGTCTGTGCTGGATGGGCATGGGCCTTGTGGTGCTGCTGGGGCTTACCCGGGCGTTCCGGGTGAAGCTGCCGGAGTTGCAGATGGCCGAGTGACACAAACAGCGCCCCCACAACCGCCTTACTCAGACTGGAAGCCTGCGCGGTCGTTGTGGGAGCGGGCGTGCCCGCGAACACCGGCAAAGCCGGTGCCATACACCGTGTCGGGCGCTTCGCGGGCGCGCCCGCTCCCACGGGCATGGCATACGCTCGAACATCGTTCCTCAATAGCAGGCCATGCGATAACAGAACGTTATCACCTGATCCGCATTAATCATTATTCAGCACACATTTCGCCCCCTACAGTCCCAGCACAACGACTGTCATTGCCAACGGGAAACGAAATGTCCATCGAACATCGCCTGAACCACATCGCCGGCCAGCTCAGCGGCAACGGTGACGTGCTGCTGAACAGCGTCGACGCCCACACCGGCGAGCCACTGCCCTACGCCTTCCACCAGGCGACCGGCGACGAAGTCGATGCCGCCGTGCTGGCCGCCGAGGTCGCCTACCCGGCCTACCGCAGCACCCGCCCGGCCCAGCGCGCCGCCTTCCTCGACGCCATCGCCAGCGAACTCGACGCCCTGGGCGATGACTTCGTCCAGCAGGTGATGCGCGAAACCGCGCTGCCCGAGGCACGCATCCGCGGTGAGCGCGCCCGCACCAGCAACCAGCTACGCTTGTTCGCCGAGGTGGTGCGCCGTGGCGACTTCCTCGGTGCGCGCATCGACCGTGCCCTGCCCGAGCGCACCCCGCTGCCACGCCCGGACCTGCGCCAATACCGCATCGGCGTCGGCCCGGTGGCGGTATTCGGTGCCAGCAACTTCCCGCTGGCCTTCTCCACCGCCGGCGGTGACACCGCCTCGGCGCTGGCCGCCGGCTGCCCGGTGGTGTTCAAGGCCCACAGCGGGCACATGCTGACCGCCGCCCACGTGGCCGCGGCGATTGACCGCGCGGTGGCCGCCAGCGGCATGCCGGCAGGCGTGTTCAACATGATCTACGGCGCCGGCGTGGGCGAGGCTCTGGTCAAGCACCCGGCGATCCAGGCGGTCGGCTTCACCGGTTCGCTGCGTGGTGGCCGCGCCCTGTGCGACATGGCGGCTGCGCGCCCGCAGCCGATTCCGGTGTTCGCCGAAATGAGCAGCATCAACCCGGTCATCGTCCTGCCCCTGGCCCTGCAGGCCCGTGGTGAGCAGGTAGCCGGCGAACTGGCTGCATCGGTAGTGCTGGGTTGCGGGCAGTTCTGCACCAACCCGGGCCTGGTGGTGGGCATCAAGTCGCCGCAGTTCGAACGCTTTGTGCACACGCTGGTGGCGCGCATGGCCGACCAGGCGCCGCAGACCATGCTCAACGCAGGTACCCTGCGCAGCTATCAGAACGGTGTACAGCACCTGCTGGCGCACCCGGGCATCAAGCACCTGGCCGGCCAGCCACAAACCGGCAAGCAGGCCCAGCCGCAGCTGTTCAAGGCGGACGTGAGCCTGCTGCTGAACAGCGACCCGCTGCTGCAGGAAGAAGTGTTCGGCCCAACCACCGTGGTGGTGGAAGTGGCCGATGCCCGGCAACTGGCCGAAGCGCTGCGCCACCTGCAAGGCCAGCTGACCGCCACCCTGATTGCCGAGCCGGACGACCTGCGTGCCTTTGCCACCCTGGTGCCGCTGCTGGAGCACAAGGCCGGGCGCCTGCTGCTGAACGGCTACCCGACCGGCGTCGAGGTAGCCGACGCGATGGTGCATGGCGGGCCATACCCGGCCACCTCCGATGCCCGTGGCACTTCGGTCGGGACCTTGGCCATCGACCGCTTCCTGCGCCCGGTGTGCTTCCAGAACTACCCGGATGCGCTGCTGCCGGAAGCACTGCAAAGTGCCAACCCGCTGGGGATTGCGCGGTTGGTGGATGGGGTTGCCAGCCGTGGAGCGGCGTGATCTGTTGACGAGGTAACCTGTACCGGCCTCTTCGCGGGCACGCCCGCTCCCACAGGTACTGCACAGGGTTCGAGAACTGTGCAGTACCTGTGGGAGCGGGCGTGCCCGCGAAGAGGCCGGTACAGGACAACCAACCCTGTATACAATTTGCAAATACCTTGCTTACAATGCCCTGCGCCTATGACATCGGTAATCGCCGATGCATATTGCGACAGGCTCAAGCCATGTCATCTACAAATGCTCCAAAAACGCTACTGGTCAAAAACGCCGAACTGCTGGTCACCATGGACGGCGAACGCCGCGAGATCAAGCACGGCGGAATGTTCATCGAAGGCAACCTGATCCGCCAGGTCGGCCCCAGCGATACCCTGCCGCAGCACGCCGACGTGGTGCTGGACATGGCCGGCAAGGTGGTCATCCCAGGCCTGGTCAACACCCACCACCACATGTACCAGAGCCTCACCCGCGTGGTGCCGGCGGCCCAGGACGGCGAGCTGTTCAACTGGTTGACCAACCTGTACCCGATCTGGGCGCGCCTGACCCCCGAGATGATCGCGGTGTCGACCCAGACCGCCATGGCCGAACTGATCCTGTCCGGCTGCACTACCTCCAGCGACCACCTGTACATCTACCCCAACGGCTGCAAGCTCGACGACAGCATCCATGCCGCCGACGAGATCGGCATGCGCTTCCATGCCGCACGCGGCAGCATGAGCGTGGGCCGCAGCCAGGGCGGCCTGCCGCCTGATTCGGTGGTGGAAAAGGAAGCCGACATCCTCAAGGAATCGCAGCGCCTGATCGAGGACTACCACGACGCCAGCCACGGCTCGATGCGCCGCATCGTGGTAGCGCCCTGCTCGCCGTTCTCGGTCAGCCGCGACCTGATGCGCGAAGCCGCCGTGCTGGCGCGCCAGTACGGGGTGTCGCTGCATACCCACCTGGCCGAGAACGTCAACGACATCGCCTACAGCCGCGAGAAGTTCGGCATGACCCCCGCCGAATATGCCGAGGACCTCGGCTGGGTTGGCCACGACGTGTGGCACGCCCACTGCGTGCAGCTCGACCAGCACGGTATCGAACTGTTCGCCCGCACCGGCACCGGTGTCGCCCACTGCCCCTGCTCGAACATGCGCCTGGCCTCGGGCATCGCCCCGGTGCGCAAGATGCGCGACTACGGGGTCCCGGTGGGCCTGGGGGTCGACGGTTCGGCATCCAACGATGGCGCCAGCATGATCGGTGAGGTGCGCCAGGCCCTGTTGCTGCAACGGGTAGGCTTCGGCCCCGACGCGATGACCGCACGCGAAGCGCTGGAAATTGCCACACTCGGCGGCGCCAAGGTGCTCAACCGCACTGACATCGGCGCCTTGACCCCAGGCATGGTGGCCGACTTCGTGGCCTTCGACCTCGGCCACGTCGCCTATGCCGGTGGTCACCACGACCCGCTGGCAGCGCTGGTGTTCTGCACCCCGACCCAGGTGCACACCAGCGTCATCAATGGCCGTTTGGTGGTGAAGGACGGCCAGTTGGCCACGGTCGACCTGCCACGGGTACTGGAGCGCCACAACCAGTTGGCGCGTCAGTTGGTCAGCGGCGAATAAGCGGTCAGGCTGTTGCCAACGCCGGGTAGTCGGTCAGGCCACGGGCATCACCGCCAAACAGCGTGGCCCGTTCATGCTCGGCCAGTGGTGCATTCAGCTGCAGCCGTGCCGGCAGATCCGGGTTGGCCACGAATGGCCGGCCAAAGCCGATCAGGTCAGCCCAGCCCTCCTCCAGCGCACGTCGTGCACGTTCGCCGGTGTATTTGCCGGCATACACCATCACCCCGGGGAACACCGCCCGCAGTTGTTGCTTGAAGTCCACCGGCATGTCCGGCGCGTCATCCCAGTCGGCTTCGGCAATGTGCAGGTAGCCGATGCCGATTTCGCCCAGGTGCCGGGCCGCTGCGGTATAGGTAGTGACCGGGTCGGCATCGACACAGCCATTGAGCGTGGTCAGCGGCGCCAGGCGTACACCTACGCGCTGGGCGTCGCCGGTGCCATCGACCAGCGCACGGGTGACCTGGTCGAGGAAGCGCAGGCGGTTCTCCAGCGAACCGCCGTAGCGGTCGGTGCGGTCGTTGGCGCCGGAGTCGAGGAACTGGTTGACCAGGTAACCGTTGGCCGCGTGCAACTCGACACCGTCAAAACCGGCAGCCATGGCATTGCGCGCAGCCTGGCGGTACTGCTCGATGATCTCGGCAATTTCCGCTTCGCTCAATGCGCGCGGTGTGGAGGCCTGGACAAAGCCAGGCGTGCCATCGGCATTGTCGATGAACACATTCACGCCTTCGGCCTGCATCGCCGAGGACGACACCGGTGCCTGGCCACCGAGCAGGCTGCTGTGGCTGAGGCGGCCGACGTGCCAGAGCTGGGCAAAGATACGCCCGCCCGCGGCATGCACAGCCTCGGTGACCAGGCGCCAGCCGTCGACCTGCGCCTGGGTGTGGATGCCCGGGGTGCGGGCGTAACCCTTGCCCAGTGGCGAGATCCAGGTGCCTTCACTGACGATCAGCCCGGCACTGGCGCGTTGTGCGTAGTACTCGGCCATCAGCGCAGTCGGTACATCGCCAGGCTGGGCAGCGCGGGAGCGGGTCATCGGCGGCATCAGCACGCGGTTGGGCAGGTTCAGGGCGCCGAGTTGCAAGGGTTGGAACAGCGGATCTTGAGTCATTGCGAGCATCTCCGTAAGTCGAATCAGGGGGTCAGGCGCGGCTGACGACAGGTTGTGGCTGGGCAGGTACGCGGCGATCGAGGCGGCCGCTGTACAGGGTCAGGGCCAAGGCAGCAAGGGTGACCAGCGCGGCGATCCACGGGGTATGGCCGAGGCCCAGCTGCTGCACCACCTGGGCACCGCCCCAGGAGCCACCGGCCACACCCAGGTTGAAGGCGGCGATGTTGAAACCGGCGGCCACGTCGACTGCATCGGGGGCGACCTTTTCAGCCTGCTGTACCACGTACACTTGCAGGCCCGGCACATTGCCGAAGGCTACTGCCCCCCAGGCCAGCACAGTGACGACCACCAGCACCGGATGCGGCGCGGTGAAGGTCAGTGCCAGCAGCACAACGGCCAGCAGCAGGAAGATGATCGACAGGGCCTTGACCGGGCCTTTGCGGTCGGCAAGGCGGCCGCCCCAGATGTTGCCCAGGGCAACCGAAACACCGTAGGCGAGCAGCACCAGGGCGACGCTGTTGGCGCCGAAGCCGGCGATGTCCTGCAGGATCGGGGCAAGGAAGGTGAAGGCGATCAGCGAGCCGCCGTAACCCACGGCAGTCATGGCATACACCAGCAGCAGGCGCGGTTGCAGCATCACCCGCAGTTGGCGCAGCAACGGTGCCGGCTGGCTGTGCTGGATGCGCCTTGGCACGAACACCAGTGCACCAAGCAGCGCCACCAGGCCGAAGGCGGCCACCACCAGGAAGGTCACGCGCCAGCCGAAGTGCTGGCCGATGAAGGTGCCCAGCGGGATACCGGTGACAAAGGCCACGGTCATGCCACTGAACATGGTGGCGATGGCGCTGGCGGCTTTTTCTTTCGGCACCAGGCTGGTGGCGATGATCGAGCCGACCGAGAAGAACACCCCGTGGGCCAGGCCGGTGAGGATACGCGCCATGATCAGCGATTCGTAGCTGGGCGCCTGCCAGGCCACCAGGTTACCGGCGGTGAACAGCGCCATCAGGCCGACCAACAACAGCTTGCGCGGTACGCGGCCGGTCATGGCAGTGAGCAGGGGGGCGCCGATGGCGACGCTGAGGGCGTAAAGGCTGACCAGCAGGCCGGCCGAAGGCAGGGTCACGGCCAGGTCATTGGCGATGGCTGGAATGAGACCGACGATCACGAACTCCGTGGTGCCGATGGCGAAGGCCGCCAGGGTCAGGGCTAACAAGGCGAGAGGCATTTGAGAATCACCTGTTGAAGGTTGGAATAGGTGAATTCTCGAGGGACGCAGGGATGGGAAAAAGATGGGTGCGGGACAATGAGTTTTGATCTGGAAGCAAAGGTTGCGACCGTGCTGTTGCGAAAGGGTCAATCTATTGTGTTGCCTAGACAGACGCATTCGCGGGCACGCCCGCTCCCACAGGTACTGCACTGCAGTTGAAAACAGCGCTGTACCTGTGGGAGCGGGTGTGCCCGCGAATGGAGCCACCGGGTCGCTGTCGCCATGCTCAACCGACGAAGTGGCCGCCCTCAGGCTGGCAAGATCAAGACCGTCCAAGTCATAATTGTTAACAGTTAAGTCCCTGGAGGTCTCATGCAAGATCTACGTCAGTTGCGCTATTTCGTGGCCGTCGCCGAATGCGAGAACGTCGGCCGTGCCGCCGAGCAGCTGCACATTTCCCAATCGCCCCTCAGCCGGCAGATTGCCCAGCTGGAGGACAACCTTGGCCTGGCGCTGTTCGAACGGCGTAACCAGCGCCTGTACCTGACCAGGGACGGGCGCACCTTCCTGGCCGAAGCGCGTGGCCTGCTCAAGCATGCCGAGCGCCTGGAATCGCTGGGCAAGCGCCTGGGCCGTGGCGAAGAAGGCGGGCTTTGCATCGGTTATGTCAACCACGCCATCCATGCCGGCGTGCTGCCGGGCGCGGTGCGGGCCATTCGAGGCGAGCGCCCGAACATTCACATTGCGCTGTACAACATGACCCCCAACGAACAGTTCGAAGGCCTGCGTCAGCGCAGCCTGGACATTGCCCTGGTGTGCGAGCGGCCGCCAAAGGACGACCCCGACCTGCGTGGCCAGCCGGTGCTGGACGACCCATTGCTGCTCGCCATCCCGGCCGCGCACCCGCTGGCCGGCAAGGCCGGACTGACCCCCGCCGACCTGCACGAGCAGGACTGGATCATCACTGGGGGCCAGCCCGACCAGGTTCACAAGCGCGACAATTTCATCGCCCGCTGTGGCGATGCCGGCTTCACCCCGCGCCTGTCGCTGGAGGCTAACGACCCGCTGAGCGTGCTCGGCCTGGTGTCCGCCGGCCTGGGCCTGGCCATGGTGCAAAGCAGCCTGTCGGCCAGCGCCGGGCCGACCGTGGTGCTGCGCCAACTGGACTGGTTCCAGCCCAGCGAGCAGTTGTGGGCGGTATGGCACCAGGTCGACTTGCGACCGATCGTGGGCATTTTCCGCGAGCAAGTGCTGGCACTGGCCGAGCAGGAAGCGGATAAGTCCAGGAAGGTCTGAACTCAGTCGAATTGCGTCTTTTACAGTCTAAAAGCGGTTCTCTAGGATGGCTCCCATCGATGCAACTCACCCACAGGAGCCATTCCATGAACATCGACCTCGGCGGACGCACCGCCATCATCAGCGGCTCGACCGGCGGTATTGGTCTGGCTATCGCCCGCGGCCTGGCCCGCGCCAACGCCGACGTCGTCATTGCCGGGCGCAGCCAGCATTCGCTGGATGCCGCCCTGGCCGAACTGCGCGAGCAAGGTGGCCGTGGGCAGATCCACGGCGTGGTCGCCGACCTGGGCACCGCCGCCGGTGCCGCAACCCTGTTCGCCGCCCACCCACGGGCCGACATCCTGGTCAACAATCTGGGTATCTACGACGACGTCGACTTCTTCGAGGTGGCCGACAGCGAGTGGACGCGCTTCTACGATACCAACGTACTGAGCGGCGTGCGCCTGGCCCGTCACTATGCCCCGGGGATGGTCGAAAAAGGTTGGGGGCGGATCCTGTTCATCTCCTCGGAATCGGGCATTGCCATCCCTGCCGACATGATCAACTACGGCGTCACCAAGGCCGCCAACCTGGCGGTATCGCATGGCCTGGCCAAGCGCCTGGCCGGTACCGGGGTAACCGTGAACGCCGTGCTGCCCGGCCCGCCCCTGACCGACGGCGTGGCCGCGCTGGTGGCTGATGCAGCCCAGGCGTCCGGGCGCAGCATTCGTGAAGAAGCCGACAATTTCGTGCGTACTGCACGGCCGAGCTCGATCATCCAGCGCGCCGCGGATGTCGACGAAGTCGCCCACCTGGCGGTGTACCTGGCCTCCCCTTACTCCTCCGCCACCACCGGCGCGGCCCTGCGGGTCGACGGCGGCGTAGTCGACAGCCTGGCTATCTGAGTTCAACCTGGGGGCCGCAAAGCGGCCCCAGACTTTTGCCCTGAAATCAAAACACCTTGCCCTCGCCGCAGCTGTTTCCCCCGCCCCATCTCCGCTAGCCTGCCGCCCACACCCGTCTCGAAAGGACCCGCACCATGCCAACCGATCATCAAGCCTGGGCCTGGACCCCGAACGCCGGCCTCGACGGCCTGCATCTGCTGCGTAAACACCTGCCACAACCCGGCCCCGGTGAGGTGCTGGTGGCCAACCGCGCCATTGCCCTCAACCCGGTGGACTGGAAGATCTGCGAGTGGGGCCACCCGGCTTGGCAGCAGGGCACGGTCCCGGGCGTGGATGGCGCCGGTGTGGTAGTCGCCGTTGGCGCAGGCGTCGACATGCCCTTGGGCAGCCGTGTTGCCTACCACCAATCGTTGGCGCGTGACGGCAGTTTTGCCGAGCACTGCCTGCTCGATGCAAGCCTGGTGCTGCATATCCCCAGTGCGCTCGGCGACACCACCGCGGCCGCCGTGCCTTGCCCCGCCCTGACCGCCTGGCAGGCCCTGGCCAAAGTACCCGAGGGTGCCAGCCGCGACGTGCTGGTGATTGGCGCCGGTGGCGCGGTGGGCTTCTACCTCGCGCAACTGGCCGCGCAACGTGGCCTGCGCGTATGGGCCAGTGCCGGCCAACGCCACCACGCCACGCTCAAGGCCCTCGGTGTGAGCGGGGTGTTCGACTACCACGACGCCGACTGGCAGACCCAACTGCAGGGCGCCTTGGGCGAGCGCCCGCTGCATGCGCTGTTCGACACGGTCAGCGGCGCCCATGCAGGCAGCCTTGCCCACCTGCTCGGCTACAACGGCCACCTGGTGTGCATTCAGGACCGCCAGGAAACCGCGCCAACGCCTGCCTTCAGCACGGCGATCTCGCTGCATGAGGTGGCGCTCAACAGCATTCACGCCCACGGCCGATTGGCAGACCGCCAAGCCCTGCGCGTGGCCGGTGAACGACTGCTGCAGGCTGTCGCCGATGGCAGCCTGATCACGCCACAGCGCCGTGAGTTCGCCTTCTCGGCATTGCCACTGGCGCTGCGGCAGTTGAAAGAAGGCCAAGGCCCAGGCAAATGGGTGACACGCCTCGAATAAGGCTGTGCAGGAGAACTTGGATCCCATTCTGCGACACGGTATGCTGGGCAATAGCTAAACGCCACTATCCAGGCAGGCTTCGTACCTGCCTTCAAGGACGAGCCCTTTGCCCAGCCACCCTACCCGTCACACCATCGCCCGCCAGTGGCAGTTGCTCAGGCTGCTGCCGGGCCGTCATCCGGGGATGAGTTCCACCCAGTTGCAGGCTGCCCTGGCAACCACGGGCCATACCACCAGCAAACGCACCGTCGAACGCGACCTGGTCGAACTCGCGGCGCTGTTCCCGCTGCAGTGCAACAGCAAAGGCATGCCCTACGGCTGGTACTGGCAACCAGGCCTGAGCCTGGGCGAGGCGCAACAGCTGCAGCCCGATGCGCTCACACCTGCGCCACAGGTCGAGTTGCACGCCTGGGTCGACGATGCGCTGGCCCGGCGCCTGGAAGCGTCGCCACTGTCGGCAGACATGCAACTGACGCCGCAAGCGAACGGCGGCGCCAGGCTGGTGGCCACCGTCAACGACAACCGTGCGCTGATGGGCTGGCTGTTATCCCAGGCCGGTTCGATCCGTGTGCAGGCGCCACAGGCACTGCGCCAGGCCATGCTCGAACAGTTGCGCCAGAGCCTGGCGCTGCACGAGGAGGGTTGTTGAGTGGCAAGCAAAAGTCATTACCCCCCCCGGGGTAATGCCAGTCAGTTAAGGTTTCAAAAGGCTTCACTGGGGCTGCTTTGCAGCCCAAGGCTGCTCCTACAAGGGGGGAACGGTCGGGCCGTTAGAACGTACCGGGGAACGCCCCACCATCGATCAACAGGTTCTGCCCGGTGATGTACCCGGCATGCGCACTGCACAGGAACGCGCAGTAAGCACCGAATTCATCGGCACTGCCAAAGCGCGCCGCCGGGATGGCCTTGCGCCGCGCCTGGGCGGTGGCTTGCACATCGCCACCTGCCGCCTTCAGGGTTTTCTGCAGGCGCGCCGTGTCGAACGCCCCAGGCAGCAGGTTGTTCAGCGTCACGTTGCTGCCCGCCAGGCGCTGCTGACGGGCCAGGCCGGCAATGAAGCCGGTCAGGCCACTGCGTGCACCATTGGACAAGCCCAGAATGTCGATCGGCGCCTTCACCGCGCCGGAGGTGATGTTCACCACCCGGCCGAACCCGCGTTCGGCCATGCCATCGACCACCGCCTTGATCAGCTCGATAGGGGTAAGCATGTTGGCGTCCAGCGCCTTCAGCCAGTCCTCACGCCCCCAGTCACGGAAATCACCCGGCGGCGGGCCACCGGCGTTGTTGACCAGGATATCCACCTGCGGGCAGGCGGCCAGCAGTGCCTGGCGCACCTCGGCGTCAGCGACATCACCGGCCACGCTGCGCACCTCGATACCCGGGCAGGCCGCACGCAACTCGGCGGCCGTTTGCTCCAGGGTGGCCTGGGTGCGGGCATTGATGACCAGGTTGACGCCTTCTCTGCCCAGCGCCTCGGCGCAGCCTTTGCCCAGGCCCTGGCTGGCCGCGCAGACGATGGCCCAGCGGCCGGTAATACCTAGATCCATTGGGTTGCTCCTTGATGCAATGCCGTTACAGGGTCACCGGATCGGCGAAAACGCGGCCGGCATCAGCAGCTTCGACTCCATCCGCACCAGCATCGGAAAGGCTACCGGGATGAAGCGCTCCAGCCAGTCCGCATCGCGGTACAGGGCGGCACGGCGCTCGATGCGCTCGTCAAGGCTCTCGTAGGCCCAGATGTGCACCACCTGGTTCAGTTCGCCGATCTCGGTGTACCACCAGCCCACCAGCTTGGCGTAGCGTGAGATCACCGGCAAGCCTTCCTTTTCGAAGTGCTCCAGGTATTGCTTCATCTTGCCGATGTGCAGGGTATAGGTACGCATTTCATAGAACATGGTCGTGGTTCCGTTAAGGTTCAGAGGTTGCCGTGGTAGGCGTCGGTGATCAGGCGCTCGACATCACGCGCGGTGGTCAGGCGTGGGTTGACCAGCACGTTGCCGCTGCGCATCGAGTCGCTGACCATCTGCGGCAGAAACTCCAGGTCCACGCCCAGCTCACGGATGGTCGCGGGGATGCCGATGGCCTGGTTCAGGGCCACCACCGCCTCTACCGTGCACGCCGCAGCCTGCTCCACGCTGAGCCCGGTCACATCGGCGCCCAGGGCAATGGCGATGTCGCGGAAGCGCTCCGGGCAGGCCGGCAGGTTGAACTTGATCACGTAAGGCAGCAGGGCGGCGTTGGCGATGCCATGGGGGATGTTGAACACCCCGCCGAACGTGTGGGAAATGGCATGCACGTTGCCCAGTCTGGATTGCGAGAACGCCACCCCGGCCAGGAACGAGCCCAGCAGCATCTGCTCGCGGGCGGCCATGTCGGTGCCGACGAAGTAGGTTTTTTTCAGGCTGCCGGCAATCATGCGAATGGCTTGCAGGGCCATGGCCTGGCTGATGGAGTTGGCTTGGCGCGACACATACGACTCGATGGCGTGGGTCAGCGCATCCATGCCAGTGGCAGCGGTGATGGCCGCAGGCAGTTTCAGGGTCAGTGCCGGGTCAAGGATTGCCAGCCGCGGGAACAGCCGCGGGCTGACGATCACCGTCTTGAACAGCGTGCGCTTGTTGGTGAACACGGTCGACGCCGTGCATTCGCTGCCGGTACCCGAGGTGGTCGGGATGGCGAAGATCGGCAGCGGCGGCTGGGTGAGTTTGTCGTAGCCCTCATAGTCTAGGATGTTGCCAGGGTTGGTAGCCATCGCCGCCACGCCCTTGGCGGTGTCGATGCTGCTGCCGCCACCCACGCCGATCACGGCGGTGCAGTTGCGCTGTTTAAGCAGCGCCACGGCAGCATCGAGCACGTCGGTGCCGGGGTTGGCTTCAACGGCGCAGAACAGCTGGTAGTCGATGCCCGCCTGCTCCAGCGAGGCAAAAAAGCCGGCCAGGATGCCAGCGTCGATCAGGCCCTGGTCTGTGACCACCAGCAGGGGGCCGTCCAGGTACGGTTTTAACAGCGCACCGGCCTGGTCGGCCAGGCCCGCGCCGCATTTGGCAATGGTAGGAAAATGGAACTGGAACTGGTTCATGAGGGGTCCTCAGGCAACTGCGTTGTTCTTGTTGTGCCCGCCGCGACGCTGGCGGGCCGTGCCGGGGCAATCTAGAGCGCAGGCCGGGGCCGCCGATAATGAAAAGAGCTGATCCGCCAATAACCACTGCTTATCCCCTGACCGGGTAATAAGCAGCCGTTATTGGCGGATCAGCTCTTTTCATTACCCGCCCCGTCGGCTGCGCTCCAACAATCGGCCTGCGTAATTGCTACGCCTCCCGATAATCACAACAACGAGCTCCTGCGATGAAGACCTTCCCCTCCCCGGCCGACCTGGCGCTGCCCGCTGCGGCCCCGATGACCACGGTGCGCTGGCGCATCTTCCTGATCCTGTTGCTGCTGACCGCAATCAACTACATCGACCGCGCCTCGCTGTCGGTGGCGCTGCCGCTGATCGCCCCCGAATTCAATCTGACCCCGGCCATGGAAGGTCTGATGCTCAGTGCGTTCTTCTGGTCGTATGCCTTGATGCAGATTCCTGGCGGCCTGTTGCTGGACCGCTTCCACACCCGCGGCATCATTGGCGCGGCAACCGTGGCCTGGGGCCTGTTCCAGGCGCTGGGCGCGGCCTCGCACAACTGGCTGGTCCTGCTGCTGACGCGCATCGGCCTGGGAGTGGCCGAGTCGCCGATCATGCCCGCCGGGGCCAAACTCAATGGCGCCTGGCTGACGCCCAACGAGCGCGGCCGTGGCGCCGTGCTGGTAGATGGCGGCGCACCTCTGGGCAGCGCCCTGGGGGCGATCCTGATTTCCGGGTTGATCGCCTGGCTGGGCTCGTGGCGCCTGGCCTTCGTGGTGGCCGGGGTCGGCACCGTGCTGGCCGGCATTCTGGCGTGGAAGTACATCCGCAACCACCCCAGCGAACACCCGGGGGTGAACGAGGCCGAGCTGCGCCACATCACCGCAGGCAATGCCAGTGCCCATGCCGCGGCGGCCAAGACCAACCTGCCGCTGCGCGAGCTGCTCAAGGACCGTTCGATCTTTGCCATGTTCGCCGGCTACAGCTGCATCCTGGCGGTGTTCTACGGCCTGCTGACCTGGATGCCGAGCTACCTGCACAAAGCCCATGGCCTGAACATCTCGGCCATGGGCGGAGCAACCTTCCTGATCTTCATGTGCGGGTTTGTCGGCGAGCTGATCGGCGGCTGGATCGGTGACCGCTGGCGGGCCAGCGGTGCCTCGCCGAACCTGGTGATGCGCACCCTGTTCAGCGGTTCGGCGCTGGTGGCGGCGCTGTGCATCCTGGCAGCAGCCTATGTGGGCGAAACCGTCGCGGTGGTCAGCCTGCTGTGCGTGGCGATGTTCTTCATCCGTTGGTGCGGGATGTACTGGTGCCTGCCGGCGATCATTGGTGGGCCGTCGCGCACCGGCGTACTGGGTGGCACCATGAACTTCTGCGGCAACATGGCCGGGGTGCTGGTGCCGATCGTGATCGGGCTGATCGTACAGTTCACCGGGGATTACTTCTTTGCGCTGATCTTCTTTGTGGTGGCGGCGGTGTTGATTGCGGTGTTCTCGAGCCTTATCGATTACCGCGAGCGGCAGTTCTGAGGTTTGGGATTGCAAGCCCCTGTGGGAGCGGGCGTGCCCGCGAAGCAGGCAACGCGGTGGATGGCACCGGCTGCGCCGGTGTTCGCGGGCACGCCCGCTCCCACAGGGGCCGCTATAGGTTTCGACCAGCCGTCAACTCCTCCACCAGCAAGCGCGCCGCCGGTGACAGCGGCGCGGCCACCCGGTGCACGATGCCGAACGGTTCGCTCAGCGCCCGCAGCTGCACGGCCAGCGACACCAGCAACCCGCGATGCTCGGCAAAGGCCGCCACCGCGCTGGGGATCACCGCTACCAGCGTCGGGTCATCCTCCAGCAGCATGAAGGTGGCAAAGGTGGAGAAGGTTTCCAACGGATAGCGTGGCACCTCCACCCCCGCCTCGCTCAACTCACGCTCCAGCGCCTGGCGCATGGGCATGTTGGCCGGGTACACAACCCAGCGGTACTGGCTCAGGTCGCCCACTGCCAGCGCCGCCGCCCCAGCCAGCGGGTGCTGCGGGTGCGCGACCACCGCCAGCGGCTCCTGGGCCAACTCGACAAAAGCGTAGTCCGCCGCATTACGGCCCAACCCCGGCCGGCAGATCGCCAGGTCCAGGCGCCCTTCATCGAGCTGGGCCAGCAGGTTGGCACTGGTGTTCTCGGCGATCTCCACCGCCAGTTGCGGCTGCTTGCTGCGCAGCCGCCCGAGGGCGCCGACCAAGGTCGGCATGGCACCCATGATGCTGCCCACCGCCAGCCGTCCACCCTGCCCCTGGACGATGCCCAGCACTTCTTCGCGCAAATGCCCAAGGTCGCTGTGGATCAAGCGCGCATAACGCACCACGCAACGCCCCACGTCATTGGCCACCAAGCCGCTAGGCAGGCGCTGGAACAACGGCACGCCCAGCACCTCCTCCACCTCACGCAAGGCCTTGGTGGCTCCGGGCTGGGAGATCGCCATGGCCTCCGCCGCCTTGTGCAAGGAGCCGCAGCGGTCCAGTTCGATCAGCAGGCGCAACTGACGCAGGCGCAGGCGGGAAAAAATCGAATCCAGGGTGGGAATCATCGGGCAGGCTCGGCATGGGTCTTGGAATGCCGAGCACTATAGAGGGTCGCAAACTCACGATTGTTGACTTGGGGGCAAATGACCTTTGCCTCAGAAACACCCATTTTGCATTTTCTGTAGGAGCAGCCTTGTGCTGCGAAGAGGCTCCCCTAAAGTTGAAGCGTTCAGTGCGGCTTACGGCGCGACAGGCAGGCATACCCAAGGCCCAGCACGCTGGCCACCAACAAACCCAGCAGTACCACCAGCTCGCGGCTGTAGCGGGCCACCCAGGCCGGGAAACCGATGACCTCGCGGTACACCTGTATGTCGGCCTTACCGTCCGCGTGACTGATGCTGACCCCGCCCTGGCGGATCTGCGAATAGTCCGCATCGAAATACACCCATACCTTGCATGCGCCACCCGGCTCGATGGCGGCGATATCCGCTTGCATGGTGGCGGTTTCCAGGATGGTGTCATTGCCCGCGGCATCGCGCACCTGCACCAGGCCCTTGGCCGGCAGGCGGATTTTCACCTGACGCACTTGCGTATCACCGCTGTTGCGCAACTCGATGAGCAAACCCGTGCGGTGGTCGACCAGCCCGGCCTCGAAGGGCTTGGCGAACAGTTGGGCATAGGGTGCCTGGGCCATTTCGATCAGGCGCTCGACCTGATCGTGGCTCAGCGTGCCCTGGCTGATGGTGTTGATATGCCCCTGCAACTGCTCGTACTTGAGCTGTTCGCTGGCCTTGCTGATGCGTTCGCTGAACTGGCTGGGATAGGTGAGGTAGGCGTAGGTCAGCGATGCCTCCAGGCGCGGGTTGCTTCTGAACACCCCATAGACGACCAGCAGGACCATCAGGCCAAGCAGCACGGCTACCAGAAGCTTCCCCACCTTGTCCCAGCTCAATGCGACCTTCCTTCTGTGGTGATACAGACGATTCAAACTGACCAAGGGTGCCAAGTTCGCGCCCCCCAGGCAAGCCTGACTAGGGCTGCTCCTCACCTTCCCGCGCCTGGCGCAACTGCTGCAACTGGCCATCGATCAGCGCCTTGGCCATGCCTGCCAGGTAGCACGTGGCCTGCATCATCACCTTGCGGTCGCCAGGCCGGTCGATGGCCTTGCGGGTGAGCTCGGTAATGCAGCCCATGATATTCGATGCTTCCATCAGCGCCGTGCGCATGGGCAACTGCGCTTTCATCTGCACCAGTTCGGCACCGCCGTGACCAAAGCGGCCCGCTGCGCGCACGACATTGAGATTGCTGTTTTCTTTCGGAGTGTCTTTGTCCATGTCCATTCCTCGGGGTTACGAGCGTGCCGAGACTAGGGTGCTGCCTGCCCCACTACAATCACCTTGGGGTGGAAAGGCTAACTTTCGGAAATGGACTACAAAATCCCCACGAAAGGGACGCTCTGCCAATGACCAGGCGCTTGACCGGCAACCGCCAGTGGCGGACGATCAACCTCCCCCACACAAGGATGAACACCATGCTACGGATACTGGGCAGAGCCTCTTCCATCAACGTACGAAAAGTCCTGTGGGCGTGCGCCGAGTTCGAGGTCCCGTTCGAGCGCGAAGACTGGGGGTCGGGCTTCAGGCCCACGGACAGCGCCGAATTCCTTGCATTGAACCCCAACGCCATGATCCCGGTGATCCAGGATGGCGATTTCACCCTGTGGGAATCCAACAGCATCATCCGCTACCTGGCCACGCGCTACGGCGCCACCGCGTTCTACCCGGGCGAGGCACAGGCACGGGCGAGGATCGATCAGTGGATCGACTGGCAGGCGTCGGACCTCAATCGCTCGTGGAGCTACCCGTTCATGTCGCTGGTCAGGCACTCGCCCGCCCACCAGGACGCACAGGCCCTGGCAGCCGGCTGCGCGGAGTGGTCGCGCTACATGCACATTCTTGACCGCCAGCTGGCAAACACCGGTGCCTACGTGGCCGGCGGCCAGTTCACCCTGGCCGACATCCCAATTGGCCTGTCGGTCAACCGCTGGTTCGAAACGCCGTTCGAGCACCCGCACCTGCCGGCCGTGCGCGATTATTACGAGCGGCTGAGCGAACGCCCGGCCTATCACCTGCATGGCCGTAACGGTACGCCGTGATGGGCAAAAGTGTGGGGCTGCCTTGCAGCCCCTGAAGTCTCCACCTGTTAAACAGCAACCTGACTCGCCGCAGCCCCCGACCGCCCCCGCCAGGCGAACAGCAGCACCATCACCAAGCCCAAAGCCGCCATCGCCGCCCCCGCCAGGGAAACCGCCGGATACCCCAACCCCGCATTGATCACCGCCCCACCCAGCGCCGCGCCAATCGCGTTACCCAGGTTGAACGCCCCAATATTTACCGCCGACGCCAGGTTAGGCGCATCCTTGGCCGCTTCCATCACCCGCATCTGCAGCGGCGGCACCAAGGCAAAGCTGGCAGCGCCCCACACCAGTACCGCCAGCGCGGTCGGCAGCGGCCAGTCCATCACCAGCGGGAACACCAGCAGCACCGCAATCAACGTGGCCAGTGACAGCATCAGGGTTCGGTCGATCGAGCGGTCCGCGGCCTTGCCACCCCAGACGTTGCCCAAGGTCAGGCCGACACCGAACAACACCAGCATGGCCGTGACGAAGGTGGTGGAAGCCGCCGCCTCGCTTTGCAGGATCGGCGCGATATAGGTGAATACCGTGAACATCGCACTGGAGCCCACCACGGTCAGCAGCAATGCCGCCAGCACCGGCCCGCGGCCCAGCACGCGGATTTCGGCCATTGCCCCGTCACCCTTGGGCAACGGTACATTGGGCAGCGCATGCCAGAGGGTGGTCATTGCCACCAGGCCGAGCCCGGCGATGCCCCAGAATGCCGTACGCCAGCCCAGCATTTCACCGAACCAGGTCGCCAGTGGCACCCCGCCGATGGTGGCCAGGGTCAAGCCCATGAACATCGCGGCCACGGCCCCGGCGCGCTTCTCGGGCGGCACCACGCTGGCCGCGACGATCGAGCCAATGCCGAAGAACGCACCGTGGTTCAGCGAGGTGACCACGCGGGCGACCAGCAGGCTGGCGTAGTCGCTGGCCAGGGCCGACATCAGGTTGCCCAAAGTGAAGATGGCCATCAGGCCGATCAACAGGTAACGCCGCGGGACCTTCACCGTGGCCAGGGTCATCAGTGGTGCGCCGATCAGCACACCGATCGCATAGGCACTGACCAACAGCCCCGCAGCCGGGATTGAGACGCCAAGGTCGGTGGCGATGCTGGGCAGCATGCCCATGGGGGCGAACTCGGTGACACCGATGCCAAAGGCTCCGATGGCGAGTGCGACAAGCGGTGGATTGATACGCATGGCAAACTCCTTATCTGTGCTGCAAATGCTACGATCAGAAGCTGAGCGGCACTAGACTGCGTTTTTGCGAACCACCTTTGCTGAAGAGGCACAAATGGACTTCAGTGGAAGATCCGGAGAGATGGAAATATTCGCCAAGGTGGCCCAGGAGGGCAGCCTGTCCGCCGCCGCCCGGGCGCTGGGCCTTACGCCTTCGGCGGTCAGCCGCATCCTCGCGCGGACCGAACAGCGCCTGGGCACCCGCCTGATGCTGCGTACCACCCGGGCGATCACCCTCACGCCCGAGGGTGAAGCGTACCTGCGCGGTGCACGGCGGGTGCTGGCCGACATGCTCGAAGTGGAAGAGGCCATCACCGACCAGGGCGTGCCACGCGGGCGCTTGCGGGTGAGCGCTGCGCTGGGCCATGGCCGGCTGACCGTGGTGCCGTTGCTGGCCGCGTTCAGCGCACGCTACCCGCAGGTGCTGGTCGACCTTACCCTCAGTGACGAAGTGGCCGACATACTCGGAGGCCAGGCCGACGTGGCGCTGCGCTTCGGCCACCTGCCGGACAGCTCGTTGAGCGCCCGCGCCATTGGCGAAACCGGTCAGGTGATCGTCGCCTCGCCCGATTACCTGGCGCGCTGCGGCACGCCGCTTGTGCCGGAGGACCTGGCCGAGCACAACTGCCTGCGCTTCAACTTCCGCCGCGCCGCGCCCGACTGGCCGTTCCGCCGCGACGGGCAGGTATTTTCATTGAAGGTGACGGGCAATATCGAATGCAGCAGCGGCGAAGCCCTGGCGCAGTTGGCCAGGCTCGGCGCCGGCGTGGCGCGCATCGGAACCTTTACCGTGGCCGATGACCTGGCCAGCGGACAGCTGGTGCCGTTGCTGGAGGTGTACAACCCCGGTGATCGCGAACCGATCCATGCGGTGTTCGTCGGCGGCCCGGCGATGCCGGCGCGGGTGCGGGTGTTCGTGGATTTTCTGGTGGAGCAACCGTCAGGCCTGGGCTGTCGCGCAGAGAACTGAGTCCACAAGCCCATTCGCGCACCTGTGGGAGCGGGCGTGCCCGCGAAGAATCCAACACAGTGCCTGGCACCGGCTACGCCGGTGTTCGCGGGCATGCCCGCTCCCACGGGGCCCCTGCCAATTCAATGAGTCATGTGCGGTTCCATGAAAGCGGCATCCACCGATCAGGCAGTACAATGCCGCACTCTTACGTTAGCCACGCAAAGGACCGCCCATGCTTTACGTCGTCATGCTCGGAGGCCGCCACCCCGGCGCCAAGATCGAAGTCCACGATGTGGTGTTCGCCCAGGCCGACACCTTCGAACAGGCCTACCCGCAATTGCGCCAGGCCTGGTTCGGCAGCCCGCGAGGTTTGCATATCGATTCGTGGCTGGAACTGCACGGTATCGACGGCCAACGCATCGAACTGCGCCCTGACGCCCCGGCCCCTGGCGCCCTGCGCCTGTACTTCATCAACCTCGGTGGCTACGAACGCGAGATATTCGGCGAGGCCCACCGCTACCTGCTGGTTACTGCCCACAACAAGGCCGAGGCCAAGGCCCTGGGCAAACAACGCATGCAGGCGGACTGGCTGAAGCCGCATACCGATGCCTTGCTGGATGTGGACGATTGCCTGGCGATCGATCGGGTGGCAGGCCAGTTCGTGCACCTGGTCGAAGGCGCACACGAGCCGGTGGTGGTGCGTAACGACTACATCCTGATCTGACGCCAACAGCGCCGCGAAGCGCGCGGTACACTTGCCTTCAGCTCAGGCTCAGGAGTTGTTTCATGCCCTACCCCATCGAACAGAAACTGGTCATCGGCGTTGCTTCGAGTGCGCTGTTCGACCTCACCGTCTCGGATGACATCTACCAGACCCAGGGCGTCGAGGCTTACCGTCAGCACCAGCAGCAGAACCTGGACGAACCTTTCCCCAAGGGCGTGGCGTTCCCGTTCATTCGCCGCTTCCTGAGCATCAACCAGGCGTTCCCCGAGCAGTTGCCGGTAGAGGTCGTGCTGCTGTCGCGCAACTCGCCGGAAACCGGCCTGCGGGTGTTTCGCTCGATCAGCCACTACCAGCTGGACATCACCCGTGCGGCGTTCATGTCGGGCCGATCGCCCTACGAGTATATCCCGGCGTTCAATGCCTCGCTGTTCCTCAGTGCCAACGAGGAGGATGTGCAGAAAGCCATCGACGCCGACTACCCGGCCGGTCGGGTGCTGCCGACACGCATCTACGATGACGAGATCGACACCGAACTGCGGGTGGCCTTTGACTTTGACGGGGTGATCGCCGATGACGAGGCGGAGCGCGTGTACAAGCGCGACGACAACCTGGACGAGTTTCAGGAGCATGAGCGGGCGCGCAAGGGCATCCCGCACTCGCCGGGGCCGTTGGCGGACCTGTACCGCAAGCTTTCGCTGATTCGCATGCTCGAGGACCGCAAGTTGGCCGAGGACCCGGCGTACAAACGGATTCTGCGGATTGCGATAGTGACGGCGCGCAATGCACCTTCGCATGAGCGGGTGGTGACGACGCTGAAGGACTGGGGCGTATCGCCGGACGAGTGCTTCTTTCTGGGTGGGATGGAGAAGCCCAGGGTGTTGTCGATATTGAAGCCGCATGTGTTCTTTGATGACCAGCGTAGTCATCTGCAGTCGCCGGCGGGGGATTTGCCGATGGTGCATGTGCCGTTCGGGGTGGCGAATCGCGAGCGTTCGGCGGCTGACTCTGTGCTCAATGTGCCAGCTCACACTTCGATCGCACCGATTTGATGTGATGTGCAGTACCTGTGTGGGAGCGGGCAAGCCCGCGAAGTGGCCTCAACTTGTTTAGCTGATGGGCAGTAGGGTTCACCCGCGAACACTGGCGACTCCCTACTGTGCGACTTTCTTCAAAGCAATACCGCTGCCACGCCGACTGCAAGGAGTGCAGCACCGAGAACAGTTGAGCTGATCAGCAGGCGTTTGGCCAAGCGAGCCTGCTCGACCGTCTGTTGCTCCAGACGCAATTCCAGCGCCTGGCTTTTTTCAATGCTGGGCTCCAAGTGTTGTTTGATCGCATGCTCAAGTCGAGCAGGCAAGGCCTGATCGAAGGCATCAAGCTTACCGTCAATCGCTTCGCTATGGCTGGCAAGTTTCTGCTTTTGGTCATGGGCGATGCGCAGTAGCTGCTTGTCCCTTGCTTCCAGATTGCTGACTGCGGCTGCAAGAGAATCTGCAACATCCTTGCGTGCAACTTCGAGTTGCCGACCAATTTCAGTCAGTAATTCCTGGCTGACCTGGCCAATGCGCTTCTCGGCCGCCTCGACCCGCTGTACGCAACCGATCAAGTCACGCGCTTGGGCCGCGGTGAGGCCTTTAGCCTCGAGTAGCCCTTGGTTGGCCGTGCGAATGTCCTGCTGTTGGGACGCCAGCTGCTCCTGCTGCTCAAGGATTTGAACATTCTGTGCCCGCAACTGGGCCGCTTGAGCCTCAAGACGCTGCTGCTGACTTAGTAAAATATCTTGCTGATCGCACAGCACTTTCGACACCGCGGTGTTGAAAATGAGCAACTGCGATGAGTGCCGGTTGAGGTTGGCAATCTCGGTACTCAGGGTGAGTTGAGCATCCTTGATCTTGTCCTCGGTGTTGTTCCACCAATTGCTCAGAATATTCTGAGAGCTCTTTTCACTGCGCGCCCTTTGCAACGCATCGTTGGCGCTCTTGGCCTGGTTCTGCGCATCAACGACTGCAGTAATCAGTTGTTTTACACAGCTGCCACCAATTACCGATTCTGACAAATCCGCTTGAGACAACGCGGTGACGATCTGGATTTCCTTGCCTTTCAAACTACTCATTGCGTTACCTTGTCCTGAAAAAGTCTTCCAGCAGCACCTGGGTTTCGTCCAGATAGGCCACCATCTGGCGCGTTTCGCTGACCTGCGCCTTGGCCGTCTCGATGCTCGCTGCAAGGCTGAACAATGTACTTTGGGCAGCCTGTGCAGCGTTAATAAATGAATGCTCGGTGGACTCGTAGCTTTTGATTGACTCAGCATATTTACCGATGGACTGCAGCGAGACCTCAGCCTGCGCCAGCAAGTCACCCGCCAGCCGTTCACTCAAGCGCCCATCAAGGATGATGGCGTCCAGAAGTTTTTCGTCGTAGGCATAACGGTAGCGCGCGAACAGGTTATCCAGTTGGTAAGCCAGAAAGGCACTGAGCAAACCGGTGAGCATGCCAACCAGCACACCGGCGACAATGTCGGCAATCGGAAGCAGGAACGGCAGCGTCTTCAGAAACGTCGCCACACTTTCTTGCAACAGGAAGCCGACGCTTGTCACTACGACGGTGGTGAGAATCTTCAGTCCTTCCTGAAGAGCCTGGTCAGACGTCATGCCCTTGGGCGGAAACATGATCATCTTGATGGCCTTTACCAAACTCAGCAAACCGTCGCGGATGACAGTAACGAAGCGCTTGGCGGTGGACAGGAAGTTGTTGATCAAGAACGTGATCAAATTGCTCATGAATCCACTGGCCCCCCCTTTAAGGGCCTGGGATGCAGCGTCCGGAATCTTCTTGATGACCGAGGCGATTACCCGTTGCAAACGCACCTTGATTTCTTCGAAGAGGGTCTTGCCCGCACTTGCCCCCGCTTTGATCAGCACCTTGAACTCGATGAACAGGCCATTGACCAACTCCGTCAGAAGAACTCCCAGCGCCTGCTTAAGGCCCATGGTCGCCGCTTGTTTGCCACCGGTGCTGAGCAACTCGCCAGCCTGCTTCTTGAACAGAGCACTGTTGGCAGTCTTGTCGACATGTGCCCGGGCTTTTTGGTAAGCCTCCTCGACCATGTTCTGGTTGAGCCCAAACTCCTCCGCATTGGTCGTTCCGTCATTTCGTTCACGGTTTGACCATTCGTCAAGATCATGACCTTTCTTCGACCCGTTTGCGGGTTTGTTGGTCAAGGCAAGGTTATTATCATCATTGACCATCTTACGCATACGCCCAGCGTCGACTTGCTTCTTGCCCGTTGTGGGGTCGACCACTACATCGCCTAGAGCAAGATGATTCTTGGGGGTACGGTGGACTTCACTGATGGACACCACATGATCCAGCTCTACAGTAACCGTCTCGCCTGTATGCATGACCGTGGTCCCATCAGCCGCAACCTTGGCACCGGTATAGTCGTCCCGCCCCTTCGCAATCCGCTCGTCACGCTTCTTATCCCAAGTCTTGCCGCCAGTCGCCTCAGCTTGTTTTTGAGTCTTGATCTCGTACTGGGATCGAACTTCTTCGCTGTACTCTGTTTTCGAATGCGCATGCAGCGCCTTGTCGGAGTCAGTGGCGATGTAACCGTCAT
The DNA here is from genome assembly GCF_002113165.1 of Pseudomonas sp. B19(2017). Taxonomy (NCBI): domain Bacteria; kingdom Pseudomonadati; phylum Pseudomonadota; class Gammaproteobacteria; order Pseudomonadales; family Pseudomonadaceae; genus Pseudomonas; species Pseudomonas sp. B19(2017). The sequence continues at coordinate 75,300 of NZ_NEJR01000003.1, read as the reverse complement.
CGCCACGAGAGAAGTTGTGCAGCGTAGTGACATTTCCGCCGTTCTTGTCCTCAAACATAGCCGTAGAAAGACCAAAAGGCCCGATGATTTGCCCGATGACCTGTTGCTGGCAATCATCGAACAGTTTTTGCAAGCGCTGCTCGCGCATTTCGGTAAGGGTCATTTCCATGGGGGGCTCAAGCACACATGCGATTGACTAAATTCTCGAACCAAACAGTGAAATTGGGTGCCTTCACCGATCGACGAGGGAATTCATGGGAATAGCTGATAATTTGACCGTGGGCGCCTGCGGCGGCTGGAGCAAGGTCAAGACAGAGGTTGTCACCGGCACCGTTGGCAGCAAAAGGAATCCAGCACGGGTGCCACCATGTATGAAGTACAGCGGGATCGGGATGATCAAGTGGCTCGTCTAGGTCGCCGTGGTCGAGTAGACGGCGTAGCGCGCACCATTCCAGGAGGATCTTGCGGGACGAAAGAAATTCGTAGCCCTCGAACAGCCCTTCTGCTTTGCCCTGTTGGCCGTCATGTCGCAGCAGGCACTGTACGAAGTCAGCGGGTAACGCCGCGCCCAATTGGTCTTGCAGTGCTGATATCTGTACAACCGACGCGCAAGCATTGAGGTCAGCGAATTGCCGCGGACTGTGCTTTTGCAGGAAGGCTTCCAAGTCATGCCAGAGTTGTTGCACCCCACCCTCCATATGTGGATTCCAATGCAGGCTTGTGTTTATCCATACATTAGAGGCAATTAGCCATCACCCATATCCTGCCCTAACAGATACCGCTTGTCACCTGTCCGCAACCCAGGCCAACGCCTGCCCGCCTTTTCATGGTGATACGTCACCTTTTGTAGTCTGCAGTTGCGTTCATTCTTTCCGTAAGTCGCCTCTGTTGGGTCGCAGATGACGGCACCTTACCGCTCCCTTCGATTTGCACATTAAGTGTGCGGCACTGCTCAAGTGGGCTCCACAACGTTCTTGACCCACACCCTTCCCCCGCCACATGCTCGGTCGCTCCACCCACGCTCAAGGAACGATTGCATGAAGCTGGAAACACTCGCCATCCACGCAGGCTTCAGCCACGACCCGGCCACCCGGGCAGTGGCCGTACCGATCTACCAGACCACCTCCTTCGCCTTCGACGACACCCAGCACGGCGCCGACTTGTTCGACCTTAAGGTGGCCGGCAACATCTACTCGCGCATCATGAACCCCACCAACGACGTGCTCGAGCAGCGCATGGCCGCCCTGGAGGGCGGGGTCGGCGCGCTGGCGGTGGCCTCGGGCATGGCGGCCATCACCTACGCCATCCAGACCGTCGCCGAGGCTGGCGACAACATTGTCTCGGTGGCCAAGCTGTACGGCGGCACCTACAACCTGCTGGCCCACACCCTGCCGCGCATGGGCATCCACACCCGCTTTGCCGCCCACGACGACATTGCCGCCCTCGAAGCGCTGATCGATTCGCGCACCAAAGCGGTGTTCTGCGAGTCCATCGGCAACCCGGCCGGCAATATCGTGGACATCGCCGCGCTGGCCGAGGCTGCCCACCGCCACGGTGTACCGCTGATCGTCGACAACACCGTAGCCACCCCGGTGCTGTGCCGGCCGTTCGAGCATGGCGCCGATATCGTCGTGCATTCGCTGACCAAGTACATCGGCGGTCATGGCACCAGCATCGGCGGCATCGTCATCGACTCCGGCACATTCCCCTGGGCCGACAACAAGGAACGCTTCGCCCTGCTCAACACCCCCGACCCGTCCTACCACGGCGTTACCTACACCGAAGCCTTCGGCCCCGCCGCCTTCATCGGCCGCTGCCGCGTGGTGCCATTACGCAACACCGGTGCCGCGCTGTCGCCGTTCAACGCTTTCCTGATCCTGCAAGGCCTGGAAACGTTGGCCCTGCGCATGGAGCGTCACACCGAGAACGCGCTGAAAGTCGCCCGTTACCTGCAAGCCCACGAGCAGGTAGCCTGGGTGAAATACGCCGGGTTGCCCGACCACCCCGAGCATGAACTAGCCCGGCGCTACACCGCCGGCAAGCCGGCGTCGATCCTGTCATTCGGCATCAAGGGCGGGCAGGCGGCCGGTGCGCGCTTCATCGATGCGCTGCAACTGGTGGTGCGCCTGGTGAACATCGGCGATGCCAAGTCGCTGGCCTGCCACCCCGCCTCCACCACCCACCGCCAGCTCAACGACGAGGAACTGGAAAGGGCCGGCGTGCCACGGGACATGGTGCGCCTGTCGATCGGCATCGAGCACAGCGACGACATCATCGCCGACCTGGCCCAGGCACTGGAGGCCAGCCGGGGCTGATTTATCTGCGCCCTACCCAATGCCGACGGCGGGCGAACCTTCATCAAGCCTTGATACACCCGCATGGCCTGCTGATCGCAGGCAAGCCAGTTGTCATGCCACTGCAGATGACCCATTGGATTGGACGGGACACTGTGGGAGCCGGCTTGCCGGCGATAGGGCCGGTACAGGCTTGCGCATTTCAACGAATTGCTTGCCTGATCCTCTGAACCTGCGCCGCCAGCAGACCGGCGGCCACCCCGCTGTGCTAGCGTTTCTGCACTGGGGAGCACCGTACTCCCCAATCAGAAGAAACCAGGCGACAGCAACCGTTGACGGGCAGGTGAACCATGGAACTACGCATCAACCAGAAGACCTACCAGGTCGAGGCAGACGCCGACACGCCCCTGCTGTGGGTGATCCGCGACGACCTGGGGCTGACCGGCACCAAATATGGCTGCGGCCTGGCCCAGTGCGGCGCCTGTTCGGTGCTGGTGGACGGCAACGTGGTGCGCGCCTGTGTTACCCCGGTGGCCGGCGTGGTCGGGCGCGAGGTGACCACCATCGAAGCGATCGAGGCAGATGCCGTCGGCAAGCGCGTGGTCGCGGCCTGGGTCGAGCACCAGGTGGCCCAGTGCGGCTACTGCCAGTCCGGCCAGGTCATGGCGGCCACGGCGCTGCTCAAGCACACGCCCAAGCCCAGTGACGCCCAGATCGAGGCGGCCATGGTCAACCTGTGCCGCTGCGGCACCTACAACGCCATCCATGCCGCCGTGCATGAACTGGCCCAAGGGGAGAAGGCCTGATGAACACACCAGTCGATACCCCCGCCGAATTGCTCAGGCTGCAGCAGGGCGAAACGGTCAACCTGTCGCGTCGGCGCTTTCTTGCCGGTACGGCTGTCGGTGCGCTGGTGCTTGGCTTCGGCCTGCCCATGGGCTCGGCCCGCGTGCAGGCAGCCGCCGCACCCCCGGAGCGCGGCACCCAGGTGCCGGCGTTTCTGGAGATCCGCCCGGACGGCAAAGTGCGCCTGCTCAGCCCGTTCATGGAGGGTGGTCAAGGCCCCTTCACCGCCATGGCGCAGATCGTTGGTGAAGAGCTGGACGTCGACCCGGCCAACTTCGTGGTCGACAGCGCACCGCCCGGGGAAGCCTATGTGGTGATGGAAAACGGTATGCGCATCACCGGCGGCAGCATGTCGGTACGCATGAGCTACCCGACCATGCGCCGCCTGGGCGCCCTGGCCCGGGCCATGCTGCTGCAGGCAGGCGCCGCACAGCTGGGCGTACCGGTCGAAGAGCTCACCACCACACCGGGTTACGTGGTACATACCACGACTGGCCGTTCCATCCCTTACGGTGAACTGGCCGGGCGTGCCATGGACCTGCCGGTGCCGGACCCGGCCAGCGTCAAGCTGCGCGACCCCAGCCAGTTTCGCTGGATCGGCAAGCCGGTACGTCGCCTGGATGCCTACGACAAGTCCACCGGCAAGGCGGTGTACAGCATCGATATCAAGGTCGACGGCATGCTCCACGCTGCCGTGCAGCACGCGCCACGCCTGGGCATGACCGTCGGCAGCATGCGCAACGAAGACCAGGTCAAGGCCATGAAGGGCGTGCATTCGGTGCATCAGTTGCCGGGCGCAGTGGCGGTGGTTGCCGAACGCTGGTGGCACGCCAAGCGCGCGGTCGAAGCCATCCAGGTGGACTGGAAGGAGCCCGCGGCCGACAGCTCGGTAAGACCGATGCCGGCCGATTTTTCCAGCGATGGCTGGCGCGAGCACCTGGCCACGGTCACGGGCCCGGCGCGCGACGACGAAAACCAGGGTGATGTAGCCGGCATGCTGGCCAGTGCCAAGACCCGGGTCGAGGCGACCTACCACAACCAGTACCTCAACCACGCCCAGCTGGAACCGCCGTCGGCACTGGCACGCTTCAACCCGGACGGCACCCTGGAAGTGTGGCTGCCCAACCAGGCGCCGGACATGTTCCGTGACGACATCGCCAAACGCACCGGCCTGGCCCCGGCGCAGATCACCCTGCATTCGCCGCTACTGGGTGGTTTCTTTGGCCGCCACTTCCTGTACGACTCGGCCAACCCCTACCCGCAGGCCATTGCCTTGGCCAAGGCGGTCGGCAGGCCGGTGAAACTCATCTGGAGCCGCGAGGAAGAATTCCTCCGCGATGTGCTGCGCCCGGTCGCCGTGGTGAAGTTCCGCGCCGGGCTGGATGCCGACGGTCTGCCGGTGGCCCTCGAAGCAGTCAGCGCCACCGAAGGCCCGACCGAAGCCATCGCCGGCAAGCAGGGCGAAAAGCTCGACCCGACCGCGCTCGAAGGCTTGTCGGGCAAGGCCTACGCCATCGCCAACAAGCGCATCGCGCAAATCTACGTCAAAGGCCCGGCCATGCTCGGCTACTGGCGCTCGGTGGGCAACTCGCTGAACGATTTCTTCTATGAGTCGTTCCTCGACGAACTGGCCGACAAAGGCGGCAAGGATCCGTTCGACCTGCGCCTGCACCTGCTGCGCGACAACCCGCGCCTGACCAACCTGTTGCAGGCCGTCGCCGAGCTTTCCGGCGGCTGGAAGCGTGGGCCGTTCACCGCCGAAGACGGCAGCAAGCGTGCACGTGGCGTGGCCATGGCCTCGCCGTTCGGCTCGGAGGCAGCGGTCATTGCCGAGGTGTCGATCGAGAACGGCCAGGTCAAGGTCCACGACATCTGGCAGGCCATCGACCCAGGCAGCATCGTCAACCCGGCGATCATCGAGCATCAGGTAAACGGCGCGGTCGCCCTGGGCCTGTCGCAGACGCTGCTGGAAGAAGCGGTGTACGTGGATGGCAAGCCGCGCGCGCGCAACTACGACCTGTACCCGATCCTGCCGCCATCGCGCATGGCCAGGGTGCATGTGCGCATTATCGAGAGCGGGGCGAAGATGGGCGGCATAGGCGAGCCACCGTTGCCCGCCGTGGCACCGGCGGTGGCCAACGCAGTCGCGCAGCTTACCGGCCAGCGCGTGCGCAGCCTGCCATTGAGCCGCCATACCTTCAGCTGAGCAGACAAGGACGCCCCATGAACCATCGTTTCGCAAGAACCGCTGGCTGGCTGGCGCTGCCGTGCCTGGTCGCGGCAGGCCTGCTGGCCTGGTACGTCACCCGCGAGCCCGCCTCGCCATTTGCCGATGTACAGGCCGCCGCTGCCGACCCGGCGCTGGTCAGCCGTGGCGAGTACGTGGCCCGCCTCAGCGACTGCGTGGCCTGCCACAGCCTGCCGGAGGGCAAACCGTTCGCTGGCGGGCTGGAAATGGCCACCCCGCTGGGGGCGATCCACGCCACCAACATCACCCCCGAGCGCAACACCGGCATCGGTGACTACAGCCTGGCCGACTTCGACCGTGCCGTGCGCCAGGGCGTCGCACCCGGGGGCCGGCGGTTGTACCCGGCCATGCCCTACCCGTCCTACGCCAAGCTCAGCGATGACGATGTAAAGGCACTGTATGCGTTCTTCATGCACGGCGTGCAACCGGTGCAACAGGCCAACCGGGCCAGCGACATTCCCTGGCCGCTGAACATGCGCTGGCCCATCGCCTTGTGGAACGGCCTGTTCACCGCCACCACCCCGTACACCGACCAGGCCGGGCAGGATGCGCAGTGGAACCGCGGCGCCTACATCGTCCAGGGCCCCGGCCACTGTGGCAGCTGCCATACGCCGCGCGGCCTGGCCTTCAACGAAAAGGCCCTGGATGACAGCGGCAAGCCGTTCCTCGCCGGTGCCCTGCTCGACGGCTGGTATGCACCGAGCCTGCGTGCCGACCCTAACAACGGGCTGGGACGCTGGAGCGAGGCCGAGATTGCGCAGTTCCTGAAGACCGGGCGCAACCGGCACGCGGTGGTATTCGGCTCGATGACCGAGGCATTCAACAACTCCACGCAGTTCATGAGCGACGACGACTTGGCCGCCATCGCCCACTACCTGAAATCGCTGCCCGGCGACCCGCAACGCGATGGCGCGCCGTGGCAATACCAGGCCGAAGCGACGGCGGCGCGGCTCGATAGCCCCGGGGCACATACCTATGTAACCCGCTGTGCGTCGTGCCACGGCCTGGACGGCAAGGGCCAGGCCGAATGGATGCCGCCCTTGGCCGGCGCTACCTCGGTACTGGCCAAGGAAGACGCCTCGGCGATCAATATCACCCTCAATGGTTCCCAGCGGGTGGTGACGGCCGGGCTGCCCGATGCCTATCGCATGCCGGCCTTCCGTGAGCAATTGAGCGACCAGGAAATTGCTGATGTGCTGGGCTTCGTGCGCAGTGCCTGGGGGAACAATGGCGGTGCGGTGAATGCGCAGGCGGTGGGCAAGTTGCGCGGGCATACCAACCCGGCCAGCAGTAGCCCGATCATTTTGCATATGCGCTGAAATGGGTAATGCCTGTACCTGCCTCTTCGCGGGCACGCCCGCTCCCACAGCTATGGCGCCGCCCTTCAGGACTGTGGGGGCCTTGTGGGAGCGGGCAAGCCCGCGAAGAGGCCGGTACAGCCAACATCAGGTTTAATGGAGTCCCCATGGAAAGCATCGACCTGCTGGTCCTGCGCACCACCCGCGACTGGCTCGCCGCCGGCCACCGCGCCCTGCTCGCCACCGTCGCCCGCACCTGGGGTTCCTCCCCCCGCCCGGTGGGCTCGATGATGGCCCTGCGCAGCGACGGCCGCGTGGTCGGCAGTGTTTCTGGCGGCTGCATCGAAGACGACCTCATCCACCGCTACACCAGCGCCTATGGCGGCCCCGGCATGTCCGGCGGCCTGCCCCAGGTGGTGCGCTATGGCGTGAGTGCCGACGAGGCCCACCGCTTCGGCCTGCCCTGTGGCGGCACCCTCGAACTGGTACTGGAATTCTCCCCGTCGCTGACACATCTCGAGCAACTGCTTGCCGGCCTCGACGACGGCAACCTGGTACGCCGCGGGCTCGACCTGGGCAGCGGCAAAGCCAGCCTCACCGCCACCACCACGCCCGAACTGTTCAGCTTCGATGGCCGGCACATGCTCAGTACCTTGGGCCCCGGCTACCGCCTGCTGCTGATCGGTGCCGGCGCGCTCGCCGAATACCTGGCGACCATGGCACTGTTCAATGGCTTCAGCGTTTCACTGTGCGACCCACGCCCCGAGTACACGGCAGGCTGGAACGTTGCCGGCGTCACCCGCCTGGCCGGCATGCCGGACGACGTGGTCCGCGCCTTCGCCCCGGACCTGCGCAGCGCCATCGTCGCCGTCAGCCACGACCCCAAGCTGGACGATCTGGCCCTGCTCGAAGCCCTGCACAGCCCGGCGTTCTACATCGGCGCGATCGGCTCACGGCGCAACAGCCAGCTGCGCCGCGAGCGGCTGATCGAGCACTTCGGCGAAAGCGAAGCGTCGTTGCAGCGCCTGCACGGCCCTATCGGCATTTATATCGGGAGCAAGACACCGGCCGAGATCGCCGTCAGCGTCATGGCCGAGATCCTCGCGACGAAGAACGCGGTCAGCGTGACCCGGGCCAAGGAAGCCGAGCAACTGACCCTGTAGGAGCGCATCCCTGGCTGCTATTGCCAACGCTCCAGGTTTTGCTGCAACAGTTGCTCCGGCAACGCCCCGGCAACGATCTTTTCCATCTCCCTAGCCAGCGCCTCACGCAGCTTCGGCTGGTTGCAAGGCGATTCATGCGACAGCGCCAGGTACAGCCCCTCGCTGGATATCGGTGGTTCCAGTACCTGCAATGTGTCGGCAATTCCCAAAGTGCGTGCCAGCGCCAAGCCGGGATACTGCTCGTACACCACGTAGTCGCTGCGCTTGAGCATCAACTTCTCGAACGCCTGCCTGGCACCGGGTACTGCTTCGAGGAGGAGGTTGGCCCTGGCGTAGTCGTCGAACTGCTGGCCGTGGCTGTTGTTCACCAGCGTGCCGCCTTTGCGGCCCTTCAGATCGGCCCATTCCCGGTAGGCAAAGGTATTGTCCTGGCGCACCCAGACAACACTTGGGGTATGCAGGAATGCCGGTGCAATGAAGTCCATCTGCTGCTGACGGGCCTTGGTCAGGAAATACCCGGCCATCAGGTCGATCCGGCCCGTGCGTACTTCTTCCTGGGCGCGCGACCATGGCCCGCCGTAGACCACCTCGATTTCCAGCCCCAGTTGGCTGCCCAGGTACTTGAGCAGGTCGGCATTGGCACCGATCAGCTGCCCGGGGTTTTGCGGGTCGCGCCACAGGTAGGGGGGATATTCCGAGTTGCCGGTAGCAGTCAGCCGCCGGCAGTCCTCGTGCGCTACCGCCGCCAGCGGAAGCAGCAACAGGCACGGTAACAGCAGCAAGGCGTGGCGAAAGCAGCGCTCGATCATCGTCAACCCTCGGCCCAGGTAACATCCGCAGACCCGGCGGTGGCCGAAGGCTGCCACATCCTGTGGTCGACTGCAGCATCCAACTGTGCGTGCTGTAGACAGTCTGGACCATGTGGGGGCATCAGGTTGGCCTTTCATCGGCCAGATGCCCTGGTTTTTCAGGCCCCCTGCCGGCGCATCGCCAGGATCGCCGCGCCAAAACCGATAAAGGTCGTACCCACCACCCGGCTCACCCAGCGCGACAGCGACGGCCGGGTCAGCACACCCTTGGCCCGCGCAGCCAGCGCGGCATACAGGCTCAGCGAAACCAGCGACAACGCGACGAAAATTCCGGTCAGGATCAGGAATTGCGGCAGCAACGCCGCCCCCTGGTCAATGAACTGCGGGAACAGCGCAGTAAAGAACATGGTCGCCTTGGGGTTGGTCACCGCCGTGAGGAAGGCCGACTTGTACAGCTTCAACGGCGAGGGCCGGACCTTGGCCATACCCTCTGCAGCGCCTTGCGCCAGCATCGGGCTCTTTTTCAGCAGTTGCCGCGCCCCCAGGTAGAACAGGTAGCCCGCCCCCAGGATCTTCACGGCATTGAACAGGACTTCGGAACTGGCCAGCAGCGCACCCAGCCCCAGCATGGCGGCAGCCGACAGGCAGAACAGCCCGGAGCCATTGCCAAGCGATGACCAGATCGCGCTGCGCTGGCCATGGGCAAGGCTGTTGTTGATGGCCATCAGCGTGGCAGGGCCAGGGCTGGCGATCGCGATGGCGGCGACCAAGGTAAACGCAAACAGCGAGTGAGAATCCATTTCAAACTCTTCAGGCAATCAGAAAGGGCCGCGCGCGAGGCACGCAGGTTCAGCCCGCATTCTGCCGTTTGGCCGCCTTCTTGGCGATAGCCTTCATTCGCGTTGCCGCCCGCTGCACGGTGGCCATCCTCTCGGGGCGCTTCATGCCCCGCCATTTGCGGATTTCGTCACGGGTGCGGCCGCAGCTCAGGCACAACTCGCCATTGAGTTGGCATAGCGAGACGCACGGGCTGTCGATGTCTTTGGCCATGCCACCAATCAGCCGGGCAATTCTGCCCGCGCACGCTCGGCGGCGGTGTGGAATACCTGGCGTACTTCCTCGGCCTTGACCTTGCTGACCGACCTGGCAGCCAGCAGTTCTTCGACCACACGCAGGCCCTGCTCCAGGGCGGTAGCCAGTTGCTCGCGGTCGGAGGCGTCAGCGACATCACCCAGATAAGGAGCGATGAGATACACGTAACGGTCCTGCAGCTTGAGCGCTTCCAGCGCGTCGAGGGCTTTCTGGAACCGATCGGCAGCGGCAGGGCTCATGCTCAATTTATCGAAATGGATCAGGCTCACACGGTCAGTGGCCATTTTCACGAATCTCCGTTTCCTGATACGGCCAGGCCCACAAGCAGCAGCGCTTCTACGGTGCTCGGATGTGCAGGCCCGGGTAATGCCCATCAGGGTACCAGAACGCGAGGCAGAAAGGGCCATCGCCCCCAGAACTAAAAGTATTTGCCAGGTCGCGTAATGGACGCCCCGGGGCGCTATCGGGACAGGAGCGGTCGTTTGCTGCGCAGGATAATCGCGCCGGCAATACTTCCGCCGAGGCAGTCACCGAACTCGGTAGCCCACACAAAACTACAAGCCTGCACCTGCGGGTAAGCCAGAAAGGGGCCTCATCATTCATGGCAAAGGAACACATCACCGAAACGCTTGACCTTGGCGTGACGGACCCCTCAAAAACCGCAGAAGCACGCCAGGATCGGCATTTCGAGGGCAAGCTGGACTGGATCGTCTTTGGTTTCACCAGCCTTCTGGCAATCGCTTTCGTCCTCTGGGGCTTCCTCAACCAGGCAAGCCTCGCCAGCAGCGCCTCCAGCGCGCAATCCTGGGTCATTCTCAACTTCGGATGGTTCTTCGTGCTCACCTCCACGCTGTTCGTGGTGTTCGTGCTATGGCTGGCCGCCAGCCGTTACGGCCGGGTCCCGCTGGGCCGTGATGGCGAACAGCCAGAATTTCGCACGGTGTCCTGGGTGGCGATGATGTTCAGTGCCGGCATGGGCATTGGCCTGATGTTCTTCGGTGTTGCCGAACCGCTGTCGCACTATGTGTCGCCACCGCCAGGGACGGCCACCGGGCAGTCCAGTGAAGCGATGCAGGTGGCCATGGCCACCACGCTGTTCCACTGGACCCTGCACCCTTGGGCCATGTACGCCATCGTCGGCCTGGTGATTGCCTATGGCACCTTCCGCCGCGGCCGCTCGCAGCTGATTTCCGCCGCCTTCCGGCCGTTGATCGGCAAGCATGCCAACGGCCCGCTTGGCCGCCTGATCGACATGATGGCAATCTTCGCCACGCTGTTCGGCTCGGCGGCCTCGCTGGGCCTGGGCGCGCTGCAGATCGCCGGTGGCCTGGAATACAACGGCTGGATCGAGAGCCCCGGCAAGCTGTTCTACATCTCGATCATTACCCTGCTGACCATTGCCTTCGTCACCTCGGCGGTGTCCGGCATCGGCAAGGGTATCCAGTGGCTATCCAACACCAACATGGTGCTGGCACTGGTGCTGGCGGTGTTCGTGTTCATGGTCGGCCCGACCCTGCTGATGCTCAACCTGCTGCCCACCTCGATCGGCATCTACGTCAAGATGCTGCCGGAAATGATGGCACGCACCAACGCCAGCGGCGGTGAGCAGATGAACAGCTGGCTGGCCGGCTGGACCGTGTTCTACTGGGCCTGGTGGATTTCCTGGACGCCGTTCGTGGGCATGTTCATCGCCCGCATCAGCCGCGGCCGCACCATCCGCCAGTTCGTTACCGGAGTGCTGCTGGTACCGAGCCTGGTCAGCCTGGTGTGGTTCACCATCTTTGGCGGTGCGAGTATCGACGCCCTGCGCGATGGCGCCCTCCAGCTGGCCAATGGTGCGGTCAACAGCAACCACGCGCTGTACCAGTTGCTGGACAGCTACCCGCTGGCCTCGGCGACATCAGTGCTGGTGATGGTTCTGGTGGGTATCTTCTTCGTCTCCGGTGCCGATGCGGCCTCGCTGGTGATGGGCACGTTGTCGGAACACGGCACCACCACGCCATCACGGCGCACGGTGATCTTCTGGGGCGCGCTGACCGGTACGGTGGCGGCGATCATGCTGGCAATCGGCGACCCGCGCGACCCTGGCAAGGCGCTTACCGGCCTGCAGAACCTGACCATCGTCGTGGCCCTGCCGTTCGTGGTGGTGATGGTGCTGCTGTGCCTGGCGTTGTATCGCGACCTGCGCAAGGACCCGATGATGCTGCGCCACCTGCGCGGCAACGAACTGATCGAGAAGGCCGTGCTGTATGGTGCGGTGAAGCATGGCGAAGAGTTCTACATCGTGGTGCAGGAGAAGAAAGCTTCGGTCAAGGCGACGTCGGCAGGGACCGAAGTGACCGGCAACTGATCGGGCACGCCAGGGGAGCCGGGGGCTGCTGCGCAGCCCATCGCCGGCAAGCCAGCTCCCACCCCGACCGCATTGCCTCCAAGCCAGGTGCAGTACCTGTGGGAATGGGTTCACCCGCGAATCAGGCGGCGCGGTCAGCCCTTCAATGCCGCTTCGATCTGCGCCACATCGATCTTGCCCATCTGCATCATGGCCTCGAACGCCCGCTTGGCCGCCGCCCGGTCGGGGTTGCCAATGGCTTCGATGAGAATGCGCGGTGTGATCTGCCACGAAATCCCCCACTTATCTTTGCACCACCCGCAGACGCTGGCCTCGCCACCATTGCCGACAATGGCATCCCACAGCCGGTCGGTCTCGGCCTGGTCCTCGGTACTGACCTGGAACGAAAAAGCCTCGCAGTGTGTGAAGGCCTTGCCGCCATTGAGCCCCACGCAGGGAATCCCCATCACGCTGAACTCCACGGTAATCACGTCACCCTGCTTGCCGGAAGGGTAGTCGGCAGGCGCCAGGTGCACGGCAATCACTCTGCTGTCAGGGAAAACCCTGGCATAGAAATTCGCGGCTTCCTCGGCATCGTTGTCGTACCAGAGGCAAATGGTGTTCTTGGCAGTCATGGTCTTGCTCCATGAAAGTGTGTGAGCCTTTGAGTCTAGCCCGGCGTTGCCGTTTGCTGCCGTGCAACATCCTGCAGACATTTCCGATATCAGGTAGTGAACCTGCTGACAAAAAAAGGGTCTTTCGCTGACGGTCAACTCACCGACCGGTTCATCGGCCCAGTCACCGGGCCTACTTTTGTCCTGTTTCAGCGAAGACCCAACATGCCCGATTCCCGCCCAACTGTTTCCGCCCTCACCGTCCTGCGCGGCGGCCTGATCGCCGCCCTGGTAGCCCTTGCCGCACCGGTGCACGCCGAAGAGCCTGCCAGCGATGCACGCTGGGTCAGCGACAGCCTGAGCACTTATGTGCGCAGCGGCCCGACCGATGGCCACCGCATCGTCGGTACGCTCAAGTCCGGGCAGAAACTGACGCTGATCGGCAGCCAGGGCAACTACAGCCAGGTGCGTGGGCAGAACGGCGATGTGGTGTGGATTCTGAGCAGCGACCTGCAGTCGGTGCCAGGCCAGAACGAGCGCCTGCCGCAGCTTGATGCCCAGGTCGCGGAGCTGACCGGGCAGTTGAAGAATATCGACGAAAGCTGGAAGAACCGTGTGCAGGGCATGCAGGAAACCCTCGATTCACGCAAGAAACTGATCGACGAACTGGAAGCGCGCAACAAGGCGCTGAATGAACAGCTCGACCAGAGCCAGTCGCAGCTGCGCGATACCCAGGCACGCCTGGGGGATGAGAACAAGCAGGTGATGATGCGCTATATGGTGTATGGCGGCAGCATTGCCGGCGCGGGCTTGCTGGCGGGGCTGATCCTGCCGGCACTGACCCGTGGGCGCAGGAAGAACGATCGCTGGTTCTGACTGGGCTTTCCTGCACCGGCCTCTTCGCGGGCTTGCCCGCTCCCACAGGGTTTCCAACAGGCTCAAGGCCTGCGCAGTACCTGTGGGAGCGGGCGAGCCCGCGAAGAGGCCGGGAAGGGCTTACCTGCTACGTGCCTTGTTGTAGATGGTCTTGGCCAGGTCTGCCGAGGCCTGGCACTGAGTCATATCGCCCTTGCTCTGAGCATCCTTGGCATTTTGCAGGTGGACTTTGAAGTCATGGGCCATGCCGCCATGCATTGCCTGGCCACTGGCCTTGTCGAAATCCTCAAGTTCCTTGATCTTCGCCGCACAGTTGCTCGCCGGGTCTGCGTGTGCGGCAAAACTGAGGACCGAGGCAATCACTAGCAACGGTATGCATTTCGTGGATTTCATGGAGCGTTCTCCTGGAAAACCTGAAGGGTCATCGAGATGACATTGGCTCGACGCAGCAAACAGCATAGTCGGCCATACCTTCCGGCGCCTCGGCTCAGCCCGGGGACCATGCCCCCTCGGCCAACAGGAAATCGGCCGCGCGGTGCCGCCAAACTCGGCGAGCACTTCTACCAGTTCGCCACTGGCCAGTGCGTCCTGCACAGTAAAGCGGTAGGCCTGCATCAGCCCGCCGCCATGGCGCACCAGCGTGGCGGTGGCGACATGCCCTATGTCCATCTTCGCGTGACCGATGAAGATGTGGGCGCTGAACACAAGCGCCAGCTGATCGAACAGACAACCCGCGGAGGTAACCCCATGGGGGCTGCTGTGCAGCCCCTACTGCCGCAACCGCCCCAACGCCTGCAACACATACCCCGTGGCCCGCTCAACCTGCCCTTCCCGGCAAGCGATGCCCAATTGCCGCCACAACCCCGGCCGCAGCGGCCGACGGGCAATGCGCCGGTCCAGCTCGGCCGACTCCCCCTCCTGCGGTAGCAACGTCGCCCCATACCCGGCCCCGACCAGGCTCTTGATCGCATCGTTGTAGTTCAACTCGATTCGCGGCTCGGGGTACAAGCCCGCCGCCGCGAACCACTCACCGGTCACCCGCGAAAGCTGGGTGCTGCTGTCGTTGAGGATCAACGCCCGCTGTGCCAGCCACGCCGGCGTGACCCTGGCCGGCGGCTGCCAGTCGGCCGGCACGTAGGCCAGTATCGGGTCGCGCCGCCAAGGGGTAACCGCAAGCCCTTTGCCGGCCACCTGCGGCAAGGCCACCAGGCCGATATCCAGCGTGCCCTCCCGCAAGCGCGTCAACGAGGCCTGGGAGGTCAGCACCTGTACCTGCACATCGATCCCGGGGTGCTCCGTACGCAGGTGCTCCAGCGCTTGCGGCAGCAGGTGGGCAATGGCACCGGTGGAGGCGCCCAGGCGCACCCGCCCGGTCAGGCCTTCAACCTGCCGGCGCACTTCGTCCAGCGCCAGGTCGGCGTCGGCCAGCAGGCGGCGGGCTCGAGCCAGCAGGGTTTCGCCGATGACCGTGGGCCGCACCTGGCCACGGGTACGGGTGAGCAACGGGGCGCCGATGCGCGCTTCCAGCTCGGCCACGTGCAGGCTGATGGTGGGCGGCGCCAGGTTGAGCTGGCGAGCTGCTTCGGCAAAGGAGCCCAGGTCGCAGATGACTACCAGGGTGCGGAGGCGATCGAGGCTGATTTCGCGCATGGGCCCGACTCATTCAGAAAAGATGAACATATCGGTCATCATATTCAAATTTTCTTTACTACAACTACCGGCGAGCATAGGCCATCCCTCCCCGACCGGACTTTGACCATGCACACCCCTGTTGTCTTCATCGACGGTGACCAAGGCACCACCGGCCTGCAGATCCACGCCCGCCTGCAAGGCCGCAGCGACCTGCGTCTGCTGACCCTGCCCGAAGCCGAGCGCAAAGACCCGCAACGCCGCCGCGAGGCGATCAACAGCGCCGACATCGCCCTGCTGTGCCTGCCTGACGATGCCGCCCGCGAGGCCGTGGCGGCGATTCACAACCCGCAGGTGCGGGTGATCGACGCAAGCTCCGCGCACCGCACCAGCCCAGGCTGGGTCTATGGCCTGCCGGAGCTAGACGAACAGCAAGCCGAACGCATCGCGCACAGCAAGCGCGTCAGCAACCCGGGCTGCTATCCTACCGGCGCCATCGCCCTGTTGCGCCCACTGGTCAAGGCCGGCCTGCTGCCAGCGGATTACCCGCTGAACATCCACGCCATCTCAGGCTACTCCGGCGGTGGCCGCGCCGCAGTCGAACGGCATGAACAGCCCGCCGCTGGCAAAGCCCCCGCCCTGCAACTGTACGGCCTGGAACTGGCGCACAAGCACGTGCCGGAAATCCAGCAACACGCCGGGCTGTCGGCGCGCCCGATGTTCATGCCCGGCTACGGCGCCTACCGCCAGGGCATCGTGCTGAGCATCCCGCTGCAGTTACGCCTGCTGCCCGGCCAGGTCAGTGCCGAACAGCTGCAGGCCTGCCTGCAGCAGCACTACCAAGGTGCACGCCATGTCCAGCTGATGCCCCTGCACCAGCACGGCGCAGCGCCGAACCTCGACCCCGAGGCGTTGAACGACAGCAACGACCTGCGCCTGGCGCTTTACGCCAACCCGGAGCATGGCCAGGTACTGCTGACCGCAGTGTTCGACAACCTTGGCAAAGGTGCCTCCGGTGCGGCAGTGCAAAACCTCGATCTGATGCTCGGTGCATTGCAGGTACAAGGCTGATCGGCAAAAACGGTTAGACTGTACAGCCCGCGCCCGCATGGCGCGGGCCGTCCTTCTACCCGCCGGAGCCCGCCCCCCGATGTTCATCCTGAGCCGCCTCGACAGCGTGCCGCCTGAATCTTTCCAGAACCAGATCCGCGAACTGGTGATCCACCACGTCGGCGAACTGAGCAGTGTCGCCATCAGCGCCGACAACCCGCTGTACCCGCTGTACCAGTACGGCGTCGGCATGGAGGTGCACCAGTACCTGCAAGCGCTGGACGGCACCCGCGGCCTGGCCGTGACACTGACCCTTGCGCTGGATGCCGAGGCGCCGGACCAGTTGCTGGGTTTTGCCCTGTCACTGCCCGCCGAGGACGATGAACAAGCGTGCGCCCTGGCGTTCCTGGCCGTGCGCGCCAGCCATCGTCGCCAAGGCATCGCCCGCGCACTGCTGGGCGACCTGCAGGCACGCCATGCCTGCGTCGAACTGAATGCCTTTGCCAGCCAGGTACCGTGGTTCGAGGCGATGGGCATGCAGGTGGTGGCCGTCAATGGGCCGCAAGTATTGATGAGCAGTACCGGGCAGGCTAGCGGCGCGCTGATCGGGCGGCTGGACATTGCGCCGATCTACCAGACGGCGGAAGTGATGCAGATCCATACCTACCTGCTCAACCAGCAGGGTGAGGATGCGATGATCGAAGCAGAACAGATGCGGGATGAGCGGCTGGACGAACTGACCGCTCAGGCGCAGGAGTGTGTACGGCAGCGCAAGCTCGTGCATTGATCCAAGTGCCTGTTCGCGGGCTTGCCCGCTCCCACAGGGGTATCGCCAGGATACCTGTGGGAGCGGGCAAGCCCGCGAACAAGCCCCACTGGCCCTTCAGCCATGCACCCAGCGCCGATGCAGCCCACGCGCCAGGGCATCGAGCACAAACCCCAGTACCCCGATCAGCAGCACCATTGCCATCAGCTCGGAATACGCCAGCCGGTCGCGGGTGTCGAGAATGAAGTACCCCAGCCCCGCGCTAACCCCCAGCATTTCGCACGGCACCAGCACGATCCACAGAATACCGATGGCCAGGCGCACGCCGGTCAGCACATGGCCGATCACCCCGGGCACGATCACCTTGCACAAGGTTTCCCAACGCGTGGCACTCAAACTGCGGCTCAACTGCAACCAGCGCGGGTCCAGCTGCCTTACCCCGGCCGCCGTGTTCAGCAAGATCGGCCACAATGCGGCGAATGCCAACAGGAAGTAGATTGGCTGGTCACCCACGCCCATCAGCATCACCACCACCGGCATCCACGACAGCGGCGAGATCATGCGCAGAAACTGGAACGCCGGCGTGGTAGCCGCCTCCAGGTGCCGGTAGCTGCCCACCAGCAAACCCAGCGGCACGCCGACCAGCAGCGCCAGCAGCAGCCCGATCAGGATACGCTTGAGGCTGACCCAGATATGCCCGTACACCTCGCCCTGCCCCAGCAACTCGACCAGGCTGGCCAGGGTCGCTGCCGGGGAAAAGCGCGCCGACAGGCCATCGGCCTGGCCAAACAGCACGACACCGGCCCACCACAACAGCAACAAACCCAGCAAACCGGCCAGCCCCAGGCCGGCATGAACGACATGCTTGCGCATCAGACCGCGAACTCCTCGCTACGCTCGAAGTTATCGGCGATGCCGAACACCGACGGCCCGCCAACGCTGGCGATGGCATTGCGCACGAAGCGGTCGTCGACCAGGTCGCGAGCGGTCTGTGCCGGGTCCAGGCCGGCCAGGAAAGCGTGGTCGCCCTCGATCAGGGTGGTTTTCAGGCGCTTGACCAGTTCTTCGGTGTAGCTGGGGAACGGGTAAGGCTGGAAATCGATGCGCTTTTCGTCCCACTGCTGGTGGCGAATGGCACCACTGGCAATGTAACCGGCACGGTCCTCGGCGGCCGGGGCCAGCACTTTGCCGAGAACCGCTGGCTCGTGCGGTGTGTACTTGTTGGGGCCGGCCTTGGACAACAACGCGGCGGCCTCGGCGCGGTGGTCACGGGTCCAGTGCTGGGCCTTGACGATGGCGTTGACTACCTTCTGCGACCACTCCGGGCGGTTGTTCAGGTCGTGCTCGTGCATGAACACCACGCAGCAGGCGTGGTTGCGCCAAACATCGCCGGTAAAGCGCTGCACGCGGCCGACCTTGAGGTTCTCGGCCAGGGCGTTGAATGGCTCGGCGACGATATAGCCTGCGATGCGCTTGCTGGCCAGCGCTGGCGGCATGTCGGATGGCGGCAACACCAGCAGGTTGACTTCGTTGCTGGCCAGTGGCGCATTGGCCGGCTTCGACACCGGGGTCAGGCCGTTGTCGTTGAGCATCTGTTGCAGCACCACGTTATGGATGGAGTACCAGAACGGGATGGCCACGGTCTTGCCACCGAGCTGTTTCATGTCGCTGATGTCCGGGGCCACGGTCAGGCCGGAACCACCCACGTGGTTCCACGCCACCACCTTGGCCGGCACCTTGCTGCCGTAGCGGGCCCATACGGTCATCGGCGACAGCAGGTGAATGACGTTGACCTGGCCAGAGATGAACGCCTCGATCACCTGGGCCCAGCTGCGCAGCAGCACCGGGCGCTCGGCCTTGATGCCCTCGGCCTCGAACAGGCCATTGTTGTGCGCCACCAGCAGCGGCGTGGCATCGGTGATAGGCAGATAGCCGATACGCACCGGCGCGTCCGGCTCGGCGGCGGCACGGGCCTGCAGGCTCGACAGCAACGGCAGCGCACCGGCGGCCGTGAGCATGGCGCCAAGCTTGAGGAAATCGCGACGCGAAGAAGAACAGCAGTCATCCATGCACATGGACAGCCTCCGAGGGCAACGGGGTTAGGGTAGGTTCGACTGTGCGGCTTGCCCGCCGAAGGGTTTTGAGGATTTCGATGCGCAAGGCGCCCAGCTCCTCGACCCGCTGCGTCCGTGGTTGCGGCAGGTCGATGTGCCACTGGCCGAGGGTGTGCGCTGGGTGGTTGCCCAGTAGCAGTACCCGGTCGGACAGCAGCAGGGCTTCGTCGATATCGTGGGTGATCAATACCGCCGCCGTGTTGTGGGTGGCGATCAGTTGCAGCAGCAGTTGCTGCATGTCGGCCCGGGTCACTTCATCCAGCGCGCCGAACGGCTCGTCGAGCAACAGCACTTCGGGCTGGCGGGCCAGGCAGCGGGCCAGCGCGGTGCGCTGGGCCATGCCACCGGACAACTGCGCCGGGTACTGGCCGCGGGCATGGGCCAGGCCCACGGCGGCAATCGCATGATCAATGCGCGCGCGCCGTTCGGCAGCGGCAAGTTTTGGCTGGCGGGCGAAGTCCAGGCCGAAGGCGACGTTCTTCTCCAGGTTCAACCAGGGCAACAGGCTCGGGTCCTGGAAGGCCACCGCCAGGCGTGGGTGCGGGCCTTGCAACGGCTGGCCGTGCAGGGTCACGCTGCCACCACGGGGCTGCTGCAGGCCGGCCAGTACCCGCAGCAGGCTGGACTTGCCGACCCCGCTGGGGCCGAGGATGGTCACCACTTCGCCGGGGGCCAGCTGCAGGTCGAACTGCGCCAGCACCGCCTGCCAGCCACCCTCGCGCGGGTAGCCCAGGCTGATGTCGCGGGCTTCGAGCAACACTGAGCTCATGCCGCGCCCGCCTGGCGTTGCAGTTCGGCGCGCAGTTGCACCAGGCTGGGCGTGACGATCGGGACAAAGGCCGACTCGCGCCAGCGGCGGGCAAAGCCTTCACCGTACTCGCTGAGGTAGGCCTTGCCACCACTGGCCTGCAACTCCAGCTGTACGGCGTCGGCAGCGCTTTCGGCCAGGGTGATGCGCAGCTTGAACAAGGCTGCCGGTTGCTGCTGGAAGCGGCCATCGAGCAGGCCCTGCTTGAGCTCGCTCACGGTGTTTTCAAGGCGCTCGCTGAGCACCTGGCGGGCTTCGTCGAGGAACGAGGCACGGCCATGCAGGTGTGCCTGCACTTCCGCCAGTGCCCGCCGCGCCAGGCCAATGGCCATGCCGCACTGCAGCGCCAGAAAAGCCGGGCGTACCCGGGGAAGGAACTCGCGGGCATTTTCATGCAGCAACCAGCCACGCTGCAATTGCACCTGGTGGAAGGCCAGTGCCGCGGTGTTGCTCGATTGCAGGCCCATCAGTTGCAGGTCGTCCGAGCGCTCCAGGCCCTGTGCGTCGGACGGAATGGCCAGCACGAACGGGGCGCCACCGCCTTCGTCTTCGATGGCCGCAGCCACCACGAAACCGCTTTTGCGCAGGTTGGTCACCCAGTGCAGGCGCCCTTCCAACTGCCAGCCATCGGCTGCCGGGCGGCCGCGCACCTGCAGGGCCTCGATGCCGGAGAGGAACTTCATGGCGTTGGAAAGCCCGGTGGCACCAGCCAGTTCGCCAGTCAGCAGGCGCGGCAGCAGGCGCTCGCGCAGGGGCTGGTTGGGGCTGTGCAACAGGTATTCGATGAAGGCGCGCTGGCCCCAGCAGACAAACGCCGCTGCCAGCGAGCGGCTGGCGATTGCGGCAATAGCCTCGACCGCGTCGGTCACTTGCCCGCCCGTGCCGCCCTGGGCCGGGTCGACACCGACGCGCAACAGCTGCGATTCGGCGATTTGCGACAGTACCAGCTGCGGCTCGCAATGGCCGCGGTCAATGGCCTCGGCATTGGCATCCAGCCAGTGTCGAAATGCACAATCTTGCATGGTCTTGCTCCTTTTGGGACGCCGGGGCCGCTGTGCGGCCCGTTCGCGGCACAAGGCCGCTCCTACAACGACCGTATAATGGCCGCTGTCACACACGCGCTAGGCAGAAGGCTGCCAGCGGTACTTGCCAAGCTCGTCATTGAGCGGCGTCTGGGCGAACACATTAGCAAAGTTGCATAGGGTTGCGAGGCTCACGCCCAGAATCACCTCCAGAGCGTTACCTTCAGTGAAGCCGGCCGCGCGGAAGGCCTGGTAATTGGCCTCGCTGACATTGCCACGGGTGGCGATGACTTCGCGGGCGAACGCGGCCAGGGTTTCGTATCGGGCGTCGGGCAGCTCGCCACGGGCACGCAAGGCATCGACCACCTCCTGCGGCAGCTTGGCCTTGTTCAGGGCCACGGCCGTGTGGCCGGCCACGCAGAAGTCGCAGCCATGCTGGGTGGCGGCAATCAACTGCACCACTTCACGTTCGGCCAGGCTCAGTTCGGATTTGCCGTTGAGTGCCGAAACGGTCACGTAGGTTTCCAGTGCCGCCGGGGCATTGGCCAGCACGCCCAGCAGGTTGGGGATGAAGCCGGAATTCTTCTGGGCGTTCTCGAGGAACGGGCGGGCCGCTTCCGGGGCGCTCTGCAGCGTGTGTAAAGTAATACGCGAGGACATGTAGTGGTCTCCTTTGATGGGTATCACTACAGTCTGTTGGTTATAAGAACTACCCTCCATATTCATCAGTCGCCTTTCCTTGCTCTTGAGTCTTTGCATTAGATGATTTCGTCCAGCCATCTTGTCGATTGGTTATTAGAAGGCCTGGAGCTCGATGCCAGTCTGTTCCATGTGGGCCGCTACTGTGGTGGCTGGCACGCCAGCACACAAGGCATGGGCCGGGCCAGCTTCCACCTGGTGGTACAGGGGCATTGCTGGCTGCACATCGATGGCCACCCTGAGGCAGTGCGCCTGAAGGCCGGCGATGCGGTGTTCCTGTTGCGCGACCTCGGCTATCGCCTGGCCAGCGACCAGGACCCGGCCAGCGCCTGCACCCAGCCGCGCCAGCACATGCAGGCCCTGGACGCCGACGCGATCGATGGCGTGGGGCTGGTATGTGGTTTCTTCCACTTCAGGCCGGGCTTGTCGGCGCTGATCGTTGACGGCCTGGCCGACTGGATTCTGTTGCGCGCCGATGAACCGGCCGGCCATGCAGCGCGGGCGTTGTTCGAGCTGATCCTGGAGGAATGCCGGCGCGCCGCCGGGCCGTCACAGACGTTGCTGGAGCGGCTGACGCACTTGTTGTTCCTGTATGTGCTACGCCAGCAGGTGCATGCCGGGCAGTCATTGGGCGGGCTGGTCGCCCTCGCCCGGCAACCGGCGTTTGCCGGGCTGCTGGAACGGTTGATCGAGCAACCGGGGCACGCGTGGACGCTGGAAAGCATGGCCGCCTGCACCGGGTTGTCGCGCTCGGCGTTTTTCAAGCGGTTCAATGAACTGGCCGGACAGTCGCCTGGGCAAGTACTGCTGGCGTTGCGCATGCGCCATGCCAGCCAATTGCTGCAGGCGGGGCATACCGTGGAGCAGGTGGGGGCGCAGGTGGGGTATCAATCAGTAGCGGCGTTTACCCGGGCGTTTGCCAAGGCGGTGGGGGTGCAGCCGGGGGCGTATCGGCGGCAGCATGAGGGGCGTTAGCCTGCACTGGCCTGTTCGCGGGTGAACCCGCGAAGAGGCCAGTACAGGCAGCAGAATCAGACCTGAGTGACCGGGATATCCCCTGCCCCTTTACCCTCCCGCCGCTCGCCCATCCAGGCATTGACCTTCTGCCCGAACTCGGCCGGCGCCTTGCGCCCGAAGCGGCGCGCCAGGTCAAGGATGGTCTGCTGGGCCAGGGCCTCCTCCATGCGTTTCTGCGCCCCCAGCATCACAGCATGAATGGCGCAGGTGCCCTCGGTCGCCCAACCCGGCGGTGAACCCTCGAACAGGCTGCAGCGCTCGCGAACTTCGCGGCAATCGAAGATCTTCTTCGGGCCGTCGATGGCATTGACGATATCCAGCACTGTGATTTCATCCGAAGGCCGCGCCAGCCGGAAGCCACCGCGCACGCCCTCGGTGGCAGCCACCAGCCCGGCACGGGCCAGCTTGGTGAAGACCTTGGCCAGGTACTCCTGGGGCACTCCTTGCAACTCCGCCAGGTCGCGCACGCTGGACTCGCGCGATTCGCCGCGCTCGTCCACCAGAAACAGCAGGCAATGGATACCGTATTCGACGCCAGCACTGTAGAGCGACATATCTATCTCCGACCAATCTTGTCGCAAATGATACGCCCCTAGTACCTGCACCGCAAAGCACATTGCCGCCGCCGGTCGACCTGTTTTGTCCATTTATCCCAACAAATACGGCTACTCCGGCCAGAAAGCGGCGGTGCCGAGAGTCGCCCTGCTTGAAAAAAGACTTGCGCACACAAACTACGATCAATACAGTCGTAGTTATTCGAGAGGCACACAACCCGCCCTCGAAGCCCCTTTCGAACCTTGCGGAGCACCTTCATGAAATCGAACATCCTCATCATCGGTGCCGGCTTTGCCGGTGTATGGAGCGCCCTGAGCGCTGCGCGCCTGCTCGATCAGGCCCAGCGCGCCGACATCAGCATCAGCGTCCTCGCTCCGCAGCCTGAACTGCGCATTCGCCCGCGCTTCTACGAGCCCGACGTGCACGGCATGAAGGCCCCGGTGGGGGAGCTGTTCGAAGCCGTGGGCATTCACTTCATCCCGGGTAATGCCGACAATATCGATACCGAAGGGCGCAGCGTCAGTTACACCGACGCCCAGGGGCACCGGCAACAGATCGCCTACGACCGCCTGATCCTCGCCGCGGGCAGCCAGGTCGCACGCCCACCGGTGCCTGGCCTTGCCGAACATGCATTCGATGTCGACCAGATGGAATCGGCCATGCGCCTGGAGCAGCACCTGGTCGGTCTGGCCGCCCTGCCCGCTTCGCCTGCACGCAACACCGTGGTGGTCTGCGGCGGTGGCTTCACGGGCATTGAAACCGCTACGGAAATGCCCGCCCGTCTGCGGGCCATCCTTGGTGCCAGCGCGGGGCTGCGGGTAGTGGTGGTCGACCGCGGTGCGCAAATAGGCGCGGCGCTGGGCGCGGGTATCACGCCGTCGATCATTGCCGCCTGCGAACAGGCCAGGGTCGAGTGGAAGATCGGGGCTTCGGTGGTGGCTGTCGATGCCGGTGGCGTTACCCTGGACAATGGTGAGCATATCGCCAGCAACACCGTGATCTGGACCGTTGGCGTCAAGGCCAGCCCGTTGACAGCACAGGTTGCCGGCGAGCGCGACAACTTCGGCCGGCTGAAAGTGGACGACCACCTGAAGGTGCTGGGCCAGCACCATGTGTACGCCACGGGCGATACCGCCTGGGCCGCTGTGGACGAGCTGGGCAACCACGCCCTGATGACCTGCCAGCACGCTATCCCCATGGGCCGTCACTCCGGCAACAACGCCGCGGCCGACCTGCTCGGCCTGCAGCCGCTGGTGTACCGCCAGCCAAAGTACGTCACTTGCCTGGACCTGGGCGAATGGGGCGCGGCGTACAGCGAGGGTTGGGAGCGCGAACTGAAACTGCATGGCCAGGAAGGCAAAGACCTCAAGCGCCAGATCAACTCGGTATGGATCTACCCGCCAGCGGCCGATCGCGCTCTGGCACTGGCCGCTGCCGACCCGTCGATCACCATCGCTTGACGCAATGGTCTCTGAACTGCCGGGGCCACTTTGTGGCCCTTCGCGGGCATGCCCGCTCCCACAGGATAAGTGACGCCTGCAAGGGCAAAGCGATACCTGTGGGAGCGGGCGCGCCCGCGAAGGGCCGCAGAGCGGCCCCGATTACTGCAGCAGTTTTCTGTCAGTCACTGACACTCACCACCCGCCCCGCCTTCCCGGCAGCCGTGCCCCGGGTCGCCAGGCAGTAATACAGCGGCACCGTCACCAGCAAGCCGAACAGCCAGGAAAGGTCAGCCCCTTCGACGATATTGGCATACGGCCCCACATACAGCGACGTATTGGCAAACGGCAACTGCACCAGGATGCCGCAGGCATAGGCAATGATCGCGTGGTGGTTGAAGCGGCCATAGATGCCGCCGTCGGCACTGAAGATCGAGGCGATGTCGTACTGGCCCTTCTTGATCAGGTAGAAGTCGATCAGGTTGATCGACGCCCACGGCACCAGCACCAGCAGCAGCGCCAGGATCAGCCCGATGAACTGGCCAATGAAGTCCGCCGAGGCATTCAGCGCCACCAGGCCGCAACCCACCAGAATCACCGTAGCCAGCGCCACCCGCACCTTGATGCTCGGCGTCCACTCGGCGATGAAGGTCTGGATCGCAGTCACGATCGACAGCACCGCGCCATACAGGTTGAGGGCGTTGTGGCTGATGATGTTGAGCAGGAACAGCACCATCAGGATCGGGCCCAGCCAGCCGGTGGCCTGCTTGACCGCGTCCATCGCATCGGTACCTTCCGGCACGCACAGCACCGCCACCGCACCAAAGCTGAAGCACAGGATGGTGCCCAGGGTAGCGCCGAAGTAGGTGGCCCAGAACGGTTTGGCAATGCCCACTTCACGCGGCAGGTAGCGCGAGTAGTCGGAGGTATACGGCGAGAAGCTGATCTGCCAGATGGTGCCCAGCGACACGGTGGCGATGAAGCCCGACAGGTTGAACGCGCCACGGCTGAAGAAGTCGGCCGGCAGTTCCTGGGCGAACATCATGATGAAGCCGGCCAGCAGCGCCGAACCCATCACCCAGGTACCGATGCGGTTGAGAATGTGAATGAAACGGTAGCCGATCACGCCGATGGCGGTGGCACTCAGCGCACCGATCACGATCGCGCCCGGCATAGGCACGCTCGGGGTGATGCCGTGGATGGTCTTGCCCGCCAGGACGATGTTGGAAATGAAGAAGCCGACATAGATCAGCGCGGTGAAGAACACGATCAGCAAGGCACCGTAGCGGCCGAACTGGCCACGGCTCTGCACCATTTGCGGAATGCCCAGCTGCGGTCCCTGCGCAGAAGCAAGGGCAATGACCACGCCCCCGAACAGATGGCCCAGCACGATGGCGACCAGGCCCCACAACAGGTTCAGGTGGAACACCTGGACCACCATGGCACCCGTGACGATGGGCAGCGGCGCGATGTTGGTACTGAACCAGAGGGTGAACAGGTCGCGCGCCTTCCCGTGGCGCTCGGCAGGGGGAACGTAATCGACCGTGTGGTTCTCGACAAACTGGTGTTGCGACGACGGTTGGGACATAGGATTCAGCTCGAAAGGTCGTTTTTATCGTTGTAAGGAAACCGCATCTAGGCGGCCTCTCAGCTGCGGACCATATTATGGTATTCCAAACTTTTGACAACACTGATCCGCAGTAAAAAACGCCCGCTGATCCGCTTGCAAAAGCCCTGCGACAAACCGCCTCAGTGCTCAAGGCCACGGTTCACAAGGCCTTGAGCCGTTCATCGTGAAAAACCTCGGCTGAAAATTCCGCTTGCAAAATAGGTATTACGGTATACCATCAGACATATCAACGATAAAAACCGCGGACCACCGCAGCCCCATAGAGGTACACCAGATGATCGACGCAACCGTCTACAAGCACGTCCTGGGCTCCTTCCCGTCCGGCGTTACCGTCATCACTACCCTGGACGACGACGGCTCGGTCGTCGGCCTGACCGCCAGCGCCTTCTCCTCCCTGTCGATGGACCCGCCGCTGGTGCTGTTCTGCCCCAACTACACCTCCGATTCCTACCCCGTGCTGATCAGGCAGAAGCGCTTCGCCATTCATCTGTTGTCCGGTGAACAGCAGGCCGAAGCCTATGCGTTCGCCAGGAAGGGCAAGGACAAGGCCAGCGGCATCGAGTGGTCCCTGAGTGAACTGGGCAACCCGATCCTGGCCGGTGCCACCGCGGTCATAGAATGCGAACTGTGGCGCGAATATGAGGGTGGCGACCACGCCATCATGGTCGGCAAGGTGCACAACCTGATCGTCCCTGCAGAGGCGCCACGGCCGATGGTGTATTGCCGCGGCAAGATGGCCAGCCTGCCGGCCTTTGCCTGAAACCTGTTCTGAATCGAGACCGCTGGCGCCACCCCTGCCAGGCGCCAGCCCCTTTCAAGCGTTGAGGAAAGCCCCATGAAATTTTCGTTGTTCGTGCACATGGAACGTTGGGATGAACAGGTCAGCCACCGCCAGCTGTTCGAAGACCTGACCGAACTGACCCTGATGGCCGAGAACGGCGGTTTCAGCACCGTGTGGATCGGCGAACACCACGCCATGGAGTACACCATTTCGCCAAGCCCGATGCCGCTGCTGGCCTACCTGGCTGCGCGCACCGAGAAGATTCGCCTGGGCGCCGGTACCATCATCGCGCCGTTCTGGAACCCGATCCGCGTGGCGGGCGAATGCGCCCTGCTCGACGTGATCAGCAACGGCCGCATGGAAGTGGGCCTGGCCCGTGGCGCCTACCAGTTCGAATTCGACCGCATGGCAGGTGGCATGCCGGCCACCGACGGCGGCAAGGCCCTGCGCGAAATGGTACCGGTGGTGCGCAAGCTGTGGGAAGGTGATTACGCCCACGAAGGCGAAGTGTACAAGTTCCCCACTTCCACCAGCGTGCCGAAGCCGTTCAACGCCACACCGCCGATGTGGATCGCTGCCCGCGACCCGGACTCGCACAACTTCGCCGTGGCCAACGGCTGCAACGTCATGGTCACCCCGTTGATGAAGGGCGACGAGGAAGTGCTGGACCTGAAGAACAAGTTCCAGGCCGCCCTGGACAACAACCCGGGCGTGCCACGCCCGCAGCTGATGGTGCTGCGCCACACCCACGTGCACAGCCCGGCCGAGCCTGAAGGCTGGAAAGTCGGCGCCCAGGCCATCTCGCGCTTCTACCGTACGTTCGATGCCTGGTTCGGCAACAAGACCACCCCGGTCAACGGTTTCCTCGAGCCCAGCCCGGAATCGAAGTTCGCCGACGTGCCGGCGTTCGAGCTGGAAAACATCCGCAAGAACACCATGATCGGCACGCCGGAAGAAATCATCGCGCGTATCAAGTACTACCAGGAGCTCGGCGTCGACGAGTTCAGCTTCTGGTGCGACAACAGCCTGCCCCACGCCGAGAAGAAAAAATCGCTGGAGCTGTTCATCAAGGAAGTGGTACCGGCGTTCGCCTGATTTCCCATTGCCTGAACCATTGCGGGACGCAGCCCGCTCACGTGGGCCCCTGTGGCCCGCGTGAGCGGGTTTTTTTTGAAGCCTGTACTGGCCTCTTCGCGGGCTTGCCCGCTCCCACAAGGACCGCACAGCTTGCACGGCCTGCGCTGTACCTGTGGGAGCGGGCAAGCCCGCGAAAAGGCCAGTGCAGACAATAGAGAAATCAAGGCATCAGGCCACCTTTCGTCCCCCCGCAAGAGAAATTTCCAGCCACCTCTTGCACTACAAATATTATGGTATACCATCAGACAACAAGAGCTGATAACCCTCACCAGGAGCCACCCATGAGTTTCGAAATCCGCAAGATCGTCACCTACTCCGAAGAGACCCGCATCGAAGGCGGCAAGGCCACCGACAAGCCGGTGACCATGGTCGGCCTGGCCGTCGTGATCAAGAACCCATGGGCCGGTCGCGGTTTCGTTGAAGATCTGAAGCCGGAAATCCGTGCCAACTGCTCGGACCTGGGGGCCCTGATGGTCGAGCGCCTGACTGCCGCCATCGGCGGCGCCGACAAGATCGAAGCCTACGGCAAGGCCGCAGTCGTCGGCGCCGACGGCGAAATCGAACACGCCTCGGCAGTAATTCACACCCTGCGCTTCGGCAACCACTACCGCGAAGCGGTACAGGCCAAGAGCTACCTGAGCTTCACCAACAAGCGCGGCGGCCCGGGCACTTCGATCCAGATCCCGATGATGCAGAAGGACGACGAAGGCCTGCGTTCGCACTACATCACCCTGGAAATGCAGATCGAAGATGCCCCGCGCGCCGATGAAATCGTCGTGGTCCTTGGCGCCTCCGACGGCGGCCGCCTGCACCCGCGCATCGGCAACCGCTACATCGACCTGGAAGAACTGGCTGCCGAAAAAGCCAACGCTCAATAACAACAACCAAGACGGGCCGGGGCGTGGCGTGCTTACCCGCCGCGCCCGACCTTCAAGGAGCGCCCTCCATGATTCAGCCTGTCGCTGAACGCACACCCGCTGGCACCAGCTACCTGTCCGTCGGCCAGGGCCAACCCGTGGTACTGATCCACGGCGTGGGCCTGAACAAGGAAATGTGGGGCGGTCAGTTCGTTGGCCTGGCCAACGACTACCGCGTCATCGCCTACGACATGCTCGGCCACGGCCAGAGCGCGCTGCCAGCCGCCGACATCGGCCTGGAAGGCTATGCCGCCCAGCTTGCCGAACTGCTCGACCACCTGCAGATCGCGCAAGCCACCGTGATCGGCTTCTCCATGGGCGGCCTGGTCGCCCGGGCGTTCGCCCTCGGCTACCCGCAGCGCCTGGCGGCACTGGTAGTGCTCAACAGCGTATTCAACCGCACCCCCGAGCAGAGTGCCGGCGTTATCGCCCGCGCCGCCCAGGCTGCGCAGTTGGGCCCCGACGCCAACGTCGACGCCGCGCTCGACCGCTGGTTCAGCCGTGAATACAAGGCTG
Organism: Pseudomonas sp. B19(2017); assembly: GCF_002113165.1. Classification (NCBI taxonomy): domain Bacteria; kingdom Pseudomonadati; phylum Pseudomonadota; class Gammaproteobacteria; order Pseudomonadales; family Pseudomonadaceae; genus Pseudomonas; species Pseudomonas sp. B19(2017). The sequence continues at coordinate 45,651 of NZ_NEJR01000003.1, read as the reverse complement.
CCAACCCGGCGCAGGTCGCCGCCATTCGCCAGGTGCTGGCGAGCAACGACCCGCAGGGCTACCACACCACCTATGCGCTGTTCGCTACCCAGGACATGTACCGCGCCGCCGACCTGGCCAGTATCCAGGTGCCGACGCTGATCGCCACCGGCGAACTCGACTCGGGCTCCACCCCGGCCATGACCCGCCAGCTCGCCGCCTGCATTCCTGGTGCGCGCAGCGTGGTCCTCGCCGAGCAACGACATATGATGCCAGTGGAGGCACCGCGTGAAGTCAACAAGATGCTGCTGGACTTCCTCGCGCAAGCCCGCACCCTCACCGAATCCGCCAAGGGGATTGTTGCATGACCCTCGTTCGTTTCCAGATGTGCATCGACGGCCAATGGCGCGATGCCCAGAGCGGCAAGACCTTCGATAGCCTCAACCCGGCCACCGCCCAGGCCTGGGCACAACTGCCCGACGCCGACGAGGCCGATGTGGAGCTGGCCGTACAGGCCGCCCAGCGCGCCTTCGACAGCAAGGCATGGCGCAGCATCACCGCAACCGCGCGCGGCAAACTGCTGCGTCGCCTGGGTGACCTGATTGCCGAAAACAAGGAACACCTGGCCCAGCTGGAAAGCCGTGACAACGGCAAGCTGATCCGCGAAACCCGCGGCCAGGTCGGCTACCTGCCAGAGTTCTTCCACTACACCGCAGGCCTTGCCGACAAGCTCGAAGGCGGCACCCTGCCGCTGGACAAGCCCGACCTGTTCGCCTACACCGTGCACGAGCCGATCGGTGTGGTGGCCGGGATCATCCCGTGGAACAGCCCGCTGTACCTCACCGCAATCAAGCTGGCCCCCGCCCTCGCCGCCGGCAACACCATCGTGCTCAAGCCGTCCGAACACGCCTCGGCGACCATCCTCGAACTGGCCCGCCTGGCGCTCGAAGCCGGCTTCCCGGCCGGTGTGGTCAACGTGGTCACCGGCTACGGCCCCAGCACCGGCGCTGCGCTGACCCGCCACCCGCTGGTGCGCAAGATCGCCTTCACCGGCGGCGCGGCCACTGCCCGCCACGTGGTACGAAGCAGCGCCGAGAACTTCGCCAAGCTGTCGCTGGAATTGGGCGGCAAGTCGCCGAACATCATCTTCGCCGATGCCGACCTGGACAGCGCCATCAACGGCGCCGTGGCCGGCATCTATGCCGCCTCCGGGCAAAGCTGCGTGGCCGGCTCGCGCCTGCTGGTGCAGGACGAAATCTTCGATGAGTTCGTCGAACGCCTGATCGCCCGTGCCAAGCGCATCCGCATCGGCAACCCGCAAGACGACGCCAGCGAGATGGGCCCCATGGCCACCGCGCAGCAGCTGGCAGTGGTCGAAGGCCTGGTGGCCGCGGCCAAGGCCGAAGGCGCCAAGCTGCACATGGGCGGCAAGCGCGCCGAGGTCGAGGGTGACGGCTGGTTCTACGAGCCGACCCTGTTCGAGTGCGACAGCAACTCGATGACCATCATGCAGGAAGAGGTGTTCGGCCCGGTTGCCGCAGTAATCCGCTTCAAGACCGAGGAAGAGGCCCTGGCCATTGCCAACGACTCGCAGTTCGGCCTGGCCGCCGGCATCTGGACCCGCGACCTGGGCCGTGCCCACCGCCTGGCCCGCGATGTGCGTTCGGGGATCATCTGGGTCAACACCTACCGTGCCGTGTCGGCCATGGCACCGATCGGCGGGTTCAAGAACAGCGGCTACGGCCGCGAGAGCGGCATCGATTCGGTGCTGGCCTATACCGAGCTGAAGACCGTGTGGATCAACCTGTCCACCGCGCCGATGCCCGACCCGTTTGTGATGCGCTAAGAGGTAGCAAGAGATGATCGAACCCGGCATCTACAAAGACGTGATGGGCTCCTTCCCGTCGGGCGTCACGGTGGTCACCACCCTCGACGCCGACGGTGGCATCGTCGGCATCACCGCCAGCGCGTTCAGCGCGCTGTCGATCGACCCGGCACTGGTGCTGTTCTGCCCCAACTACGCCTCCGACACCTATCCGATCCTGCGTGACAGCAAGCAGTTCGCGATTCACCTGTTGTCCGCCGACCAGACTGCCGAGGCCTATGCCTTCGCCGGCAAGGGCAAGGACAAGGCCCGCGGCATCGACTGGCACCTGAGCGAGCTGGGCAACCCGTTGCTGGCCAAGGCCACGGCGATCATCGAGTGCGAGCTGTGGCGCGAATATGACGGCGGTGACCATGCGATCATCGTCGGCGCGGTGAAGAACCTGGTGCTGCCGGCCGAGCCGGTGACCCCGATGGTCTATCACAAGGGCAAGCTGGGTGCTCTGCCGCCCTTGGGCTGATAAACCGCGTTGGCTTCTTCGCGGGCTTGCCCGCTCCCACAGGGATCGCACAAATGCAGAAACCTGTGCAGTACCTGTGGGAGCGGGCAAGCCCGCGAAGAAGCCAACGCCGATGACCCTGTTTTTAGGGGCCGCGCTATCGTCTCACCCTCGGTTGCGTCCCCTGTTTTATTCCGGAGTACTGCCCATGAGCAATGAAAAGTACGAAAAAGGCCTGCAGATCCGCACCCAGGTGCTGGGCGAGGACTACGTCAACCGCTCGATCCAGAACGCCGACGACTTCACCCGGCCGCTGCAGGAGCTGGTCACCGAATACTGCTGGGGCCACGTCTGGGGCCGCGAAGGCTTGTCGCTCAAAGAGCGCAGCATGATAAACTTGGCCATGATTTCCGCGCTCAACCGGCCCCACGAGCTCAAGCTGCACATTCGCGGCGCCTTGCGTAATGGCCTGAGCCGTGAACAGATTCGCGAGATCCTGCTCCAGGTCGGCATTTACTGCGGCGTGCCCGCGGCGGTGGACAGCTTCCGCCTGGCCCGCGAAGCGTTCGCTGAAGCCGATGCGGAGTCAACCCGTTAACACCGGGCTGTTCGAACCCACGCAAGGAGCACCCAGGTTCGTGGTGCTGTTGCGGTTGCGGCCGGGCAGCCTCTTTAAGAGCGCACTTGATGAAACGCCAGCCACTCGACGACAGCTTCAAGGTCAACCGCAACCCCGTTACCCTGCGCGAAATCGTGCTCGACAAGCTGCGCGCCGCGATCATGAACTTCCATCTGCTGCCGGGCGACCGCCTGGTCGAACGCGACCTTTGCGACCGCCTCGGGGTCAGCCGTACCTCGGTGCGTGAAGCCCTGCGCCACCTGGAATCCGAAGGCCTGGTGGAATTCGCCGATGCCAAGGGCCCGCGCGTGGCCATCATCACCCTGGAAGACGCCCGCGACATCTACGAGCTGCGCTGCGTGCTCGAAGGCCTGATCGTGCAGCTGTTCACCCTCAACGCCAAGGCCAAGGACATTCGTGCCCTGGAACGCGCGCTGGAGGTCAACCGCGAAGCCCTCGAGGAAGGCGAGCTGCAACAGGTGCTGGATTCGGTACAAGGTTTCTACGATGTGCTGCTGGAAGGCTCCGGCAACCAGGTGGCGGCCCAGCAGCTGCGCCAGTTGCAGGCGCGCATCAGCTACCTGCGCGCCACCTCGGTGTCGCAGGAGAACCGCCGCGGCGCCAGCAACCGCGAAATGGAAAAGATCGTCGAGGCGATCAAGAGCGGCGATCCGCTGGTTGCCCACCAGGCCTCGGTCGACCACGTCCGCGCCGCCGCCAAGGTGGCCCTGGACTACCTGCGCCAGAAGCAGGATGACAATACCAAGGTGCGCGACATCGTCGAGCCCCTGGCCCTGAAGGAACCACGTATAGGTCGCTGACCATGCCCAACGCCCCGCGCTACTGCCCGCACTGCACCACGGAACTGGCCCGGGGCGTTCCCACAGGCGACACCCACGAACGCCTGCACTGCACCGGTTGCGGCTATATCCATTACATCAACCCGAAGATCATCGCCGGCTGCATCATCGAGCGTGATGGCAAGTACCTGCTGTGCCAGCGCGCCATCCCGCCGCGCCCCGGTACCTGGACCTTGCCGGCCGGGTTCATGGAGGCCGGCGAGACCACCGAGCAGGCGGCCTTGCGCGAAGTCTGGGAAGAAAGCGGCGTACGCGCCGAGATCGTCTCGCCGTACTCGATCTTCAGCGTCCCCAGGATCAGCGAGGTGTACATCATCTTCCGCGCCATCGCCACCGAGGAAACCGGGCAATACGGGGTGGAAACGCTGGCATACAGGTTCTTCGAGCCGGACGAGATCCCGTGGGGGGACATCTACTACCCGGCAATCCGGCAGATTCTGGAGCGCTACATCCTCGAGCGGCAGGCCGGGGTTTATGGCATCTACATGGGCAATGACGACACTGGCAAGGTGCACTTCATTCGCTAGCCTGTACCGGCCTCTTCGCGGGCCTGCCCGCTCCCACCTGTACGGCGCAAAGCTTGGCAATGTGCCATCTCTGTGGGAGCGGGCAAGCCCGCGAAGAGGCCGGTACACGTAACACAAAACCCTCGCCAAGGGTCTATTCTCGGTGCACCCTAAAGGGCCTTATGCAAAAGGACCAGCAGAGCACATGGCAAGATGGCTAGACGGCGGCGGGCTGATGGCCGAGCGCATCCGCAACCACGATTGGGCCGCCACCCCGCTGGGCCCGCTACAGCACTGGCCCGACCCGCTGAAAACCAGCCTGGCCCTGTGCCTGGCCTCGCGCTTCCCGCAAGCCGTGCTTTGGGGCCCTGACCTGCTCACCCTGCACAACGACGCTTTCTCGCAAATTCTCGGGCAAAAGCCCTCATCATTGGGCATCCCCTTCCGCGTCGTATGGCAGGAGGCCTGGGCCGACATCGGCCATTTGGCCAACCGCGCCCTGGCTGGCGAGGCGGTGTACATCGAAGACTTCCCGCTGGTAATCGACCGCAACGGCGACCCCGAAAGGGCCTGGTTCACCTTCTGCTACAGTCCCATCCGCGATCATGATGGCAAGGTGCTGGGCATGCTGGATACCGTCACCGAAACCACCGGCAGCGTGCTCGCCAACCAGCGCCTGAAATTCCTCGACGACCTGGGCCGTGCCGTGGCCGATGCTACCGACCCGGACCAGATCCTTGCCATCACCACGCGCATGCTGGTCGAGCACCTGCAACTGTCAAGTTGCGCCTACGCGGTGATGGAGCCAGACGAAGACGGTTTTACCATCTGCGGTGACGCCGTGGCGCCCGGCTCGCCGCATCTTCTGGGACGTTACCAGTTGCAGGACTTCGGCAAGCTGGCGCTCGGCCGCTTGCGCAGTGGCCTGCCGCTGGTCATCCGGGACAACCTGAGCGAGCTGTCCGCAGAGGAAGCTGCCACCTTCCAGGCCATCGGCATTACCGCGACCATTTGCATGCCCTTGATCAAAGGGGGCCGGCTGACCGCGCTGATGGCCATCCACGACAAGGCGCCACGTCAGTGGACCCACTACGAACAGGCGTTGATCAGCGAAGTCACCGAGCGCTCCTGGGCGCATGTCCAGCGGGTACAGGCCCACGCCGAAGTACGCGAGGCCGTGGCCGCACTAGAGGCGCTGAACGCCACCCTCGAACAGCGCGTCGACGAACGCACCAGCCAGTTGCTGCACACCGAAGCCGTGCTGCGCCAGACCCAGAAGCTCGAAGCCATCGGCCAGCTGACCGGTGGCGTGGCCCATGACTTCAACAACCTGCTGACCATCATTCGCTCGTCGCTGCATTTTCTGCAGCGCCCCAACCTCGACGCACAGCGCCGCGAGCGCTACCTCAAGACCATGTCCGATACCGTCGACCGCGGTAGCAAGCTGACCGGCCAGCTGCTGGCCTTCGCCCGCCGCCAGGCCCTGAGCCCTCAAGTGTTCGAGGCAGGGCCACGGCTGGAGGCCATGGCCGACATGCTCGACACTGCCACCGGTGCGCGGATCCAGGTCGAGCTGCAGTTGCCGCAGGCGCCTTGCCATATCCGCGCCGATCTCAATCAGCTGGAAACCGCAGTCATCAACCTGATGCTCAACGGCCGCGATGCCATGGCCGGTGAAGGCACCTTGCAACTGCGCCTGCAGGCCGACCAGTGCCTGCCCGCCCTGCGCGGCCAGCCGCCACAGCCGGGCCCGTTCGCGGCGATTTCGGTGAGCGACAGCGGTGTAGGCATTGCCGCCGAACTGCTGGAGCGCATCTTCGACCCGTTCTTCACCACCAAGGCGCCGGGTGAAGGCACCGGGCTCGGGCTGTCGCAGGTGTTCGGTTTTGCCAGGCAGTCCGGGGGCGATGTTCAGGTGAACAGCGTCCCGGGCCAAGGCACAACCTTTACCTTGTACCTGCCCCAGGAGCAACCGCCTGAAGCCTAGCGATCAACGCCGCCCTTCGGCCAGCATGCGCACGGCCAGGCCCGCCAGCACCGTGCCCATCAGCCAGCGCTGAACCTGCTGCCACAGCGGGCGACCGGCGAGGCACACGGCGATCGACCCGGCCATGACCGCGATCAGTGCATTGACCGAGACACTGATGGCGATCTGTGTCGACCCCAGCACCAGCGACTGCAGCAGCACGCTGCCATGCCCCGGCTCGATGAACTGAGGCATCAACGACAGGTACATGACGGCGATCTTGGGGTTGAGCAGGCTGGTGGCAAAGCCCATGGTGAACAGCCGCCGCGGGCTGTCGGCAGGCAGGTCACGAACCTGGAACGGCGAACGGCCACCAGGGCGCAGCGCCTGCCAGGCCAGGTACAACAGGTACAACGCACCACCGATGCGCAGCGCATCGTAGGCAAAGGGCACAGCCATCACCAGAGCGGTGATGCCCAGCGCGGCGCAGAACATGTAAATGACGAAGCCCAGGGCCACGCCCCCCAGCGAAATCAACCCGGCCTTGCGGCCCTGGCAGATCGATCGGGAGATCAGGTAGATCATGTTCGGCCCCGGGGTCAGAACCATGCCGAGGCAGATCAGGGCGAAAGTGAGCAGTTGCGTGGTTTCCGGCATGGAACACATCCTGGTTGTGCGTTGAAGTGCTGCGAGTTTATCCGAGGCTTTGTCTGTCGTCTGTACTGGCCTCATCGCCGGCAAGCCAGCTCCCACAAGTACCCCGCTAATCCCAAGCCTTGTGAAACCCTGTGGGAGCTGGCTTGCCGGCGATGAGGCCAATGAAACTTAACTAAACTGCCCGGCTATCAAACCCAGGGCCACCGTGATCATCGCTACCCCCGACACCCGTCCGACCAGTTTTGCCGCCCCCGGCCGGGTGCTCAGCACGGCTTTGGCGCCATAGCCGACCAGCGAGTAGATCACCAGCGAGCTACACAGGTGCACCAGGCCCAGCAGCAAGATCTGCAATGGCACCGGCCAGCTAGACTGCGGGTCGGTGAACTGCGGCAACAGGGCCAGGAACAGCAGGAACACCTTCGGGTTCAGGCCGCTGACACAAAACCCCTTCAATGCCCAGCGTGAACCCGACTCCCCCGCCCCGTCCTGCCCGGCCGCCGGCAATGCCGGGCTCAGCAGCAGGTTGCCACCCAGCCACAGCAGGTAGCTGCACCCCGCCAGGGTCAGCAGGGTCAGCGCCAGCGGGTGGCCGGCCAGCAGGCTGCCGACCCCGGCCGCCACCACCAGGGTCGCGAGGAAATGCCCCGACAGCATCCCCGCCACGGCAGGCATCACCCAGCGCCCGCGCATGCCGGCCGAAATGGCATAGGCCCAGTCCGCACCCGGGGTAATCACGAACAGCATCGACACGGCCCAGAACGCCGTCAGAACACTGAGAGCCACTTGAATCTTCCTTTTCCACTGCTTTGCGATGGCCAAAGATTACGGATTCCGCCGAGGGATTTTCTTTCGTATATTCCCCAACAGCCCTCAATGACTGGAAGATCCTTCTCGATGGACAGGACTGATCGAAAAATCCTTGCCGAACTGCAAAAAGACGGTCGGTTATCGGTGACCGAGCTGGCCGACCGTGTGGGGCTCAGCCTCTCGCCCTGCCATCGGCGCCTGAAGGCGTTGGAGGAATCAGGGGCGATTCTTGGCTATCACGCCCGCTTGGCGCCGAGCGCCCTGGGGCTGAACTTTGCCGCGCTGGTGTTCGTGACCCTGCGCGAAGTGACCCGCCAGCCGGTTGCGGACTTTGAAGCGGCGCTGGCCGAAATCCCGCAGATCGTCGAGGCGCAGCGGCTGTTTGGCGACCCGGATTACCTGCTGCATGTGGTGGCCAAGGATCTGCCGGCGTTCCAGAAGCTGTATGACGAGCAGCTGACCAGCATTCCCAATGTGAAGCGGTTGAGCTCTACGCTGGTGATGAAAGAGGTGATTCAGGATCGGTTGTTGCCGATGTAGCGTTGCGGCCTGTGCCGGCCCTTTCGCGGGTGAACCCGCTCCCACCTCGACCGCATCGGTTTCAAGTCATACGCAGTACCTGTGGGAGCGGGTTCACCCGCGAAAGGGCCCGCACAGGCAGCTTTCTATCTGCCCTGAAAATGCGCACACCGCACCACCACCGCCCACCGCAGTCTACCTGCCACCCCGCCAACCTCCTCTAGCCCAAGCGCTCCCGCCCGCTGGCACCCTCTTTGCTACCGTCCCCCGCTTAACCTTCTGTCAGCCTTAGGTTTTTTAAGGTTTATGGGCACATATTTACTAATTTCTCGTTATCCCCGCGCCCCGCATCATCGCTCCAACAAGAACGCGTCGCCCTTCGCCGGCACGCCCCCGGGCAGCTCCCGATGCCCTACCTTGCCTTGGAGTCAGTCATGACCAGTGCAGCCAATTCGGCACCCCTCATAGAAAAACACACGATCGGCTACGTGCCCCCGCAAGACCGCCATGGAAAGGTAAGGGATCTGTTCACACTGTGGTTCGGCGGCAACATCGCGCCGCTACCCATCGTCACCGGTGCACTGGGCGTGCAGCTGTTCCACCTGAACCTGGTATGGGGCATCGTCGCCATCCTGGTCGGCCACCTGGTCGGTGGCGTACTGATGGCGCTGCACTCGGCCCAGGGCCCGCAGATGGGCATCCCGCAGATGATCCAGAGCCGCGCCCAGTTCGGCTCGCTCGGTGCGCTGCTGGTGGTGGTGATAGCCGGGGTCATGTACATCGGCTTCTTCGCCTCCAACATCGTGCTCGCCGGCAAGTCACTGCACGGTGTGGTCGACGCCGTGCCGGTACCGGTGGGCATCGTCATCGGTGCACTGGGCTCAGGCATCATCGGCATCATCGGCTACCGCTTCATCCACGTGCTCAACCGCATCGGCACCTGGGTGCTGGGTATCGGCATCGTGGTCGGCTTCGGCTACATCTTCAGCCACGTGCAAAGCGACGACTTCCTCACCCGCGGCGGCTTCAACCTGGCCGGCTGGCTGGCCACCGTGTCGCTGGCAGCGCTGTGGCAGATCGCCTTTGCACCCTATGTGTCGGACTACTCGCGCTACCTGCCAGCGGACGTGAAGGTCAGCTCGACGTTCTGGACCACCTACCTGGGCTCGGCCCTGGGTTCGAGCCTGTCGTTCATCTTCGGCGCCGTGGCGGTACTGGCGATCCCGGCCGGCATGGACACCAGGGACGCGGTCAAGCTGGCCACCGGTACCCTCGGCCCGATCATGCTGGTGCTGTTCCTGCTCAGCGTGATCAGCCACAACGCCCTCAACCTGTATGGCGCGGTGCTGTCGATCATCACCCTGGTGCAAACCTTCGCCCACCGCTGGATCCCTACCGCCAAGAGCCGCGCCGTGCTGTCGCTGGTGGTACTGACGGCCTGCTGCGTGGTGGCAGTGTTCGCTTCGGCGGACTTCATCGGCCACTTCGTCGACATGGTGCTGGTGCTGCTGGTGGTGCTGGTGCCGTGGACAGCGATCAACCTGATCGACTTCTATGCCATCCACAAGGGTGACTACGACATCCAGTCGATCTTCCAGGTCGATGGCGGCATCTACGGGCGTTACAACCCGCAGGCGCTGATCGCCTATGCCGTGGGTATCGTGGTGCAGATCCCGTTCATGAACACGCCACTGTACGTCGGGCCGATTTCCGAGCATATCAACGGAGCTGACCTGTCGTGGCTGGTGGGGCTGGCGGTTACCTCGCCGCTGTACTGGTGGCTGGCCAGCCGCGACAGCGCCTACCGTCGCCGGCAGATGAGCGCCAAGGTGGCCATGGGGCACTGATTCAGCCTGTGCCAGCCGCGTTGCTTCAACGTGTGAAGGCGCTAAGCGCCTTCGGGCAGCAGGCTGCGATCAAACATGAACGCCCGCTCCCCCTGCGGGGTGTACTGATACAACTGCTGCGGCCTGCCCAGCTTCGGCTGGTTCTTCTCCCCGGTATCCCTCACCCACCCCAGCTCGCGCAAACGCTCCAGGCGTTTGCGCAGCGAGGTGTTGTTCACCGCCTGCCCCAGGCAAGCCTGCACTGCACCTGACGCATCCAGCACAGTGAACTTCTCTGCCAGCAGATACAACGGCAGGCTGCTGTACACCGTCTTCGCCGCCAGCCGCTCGCGGGCGCGCTCCACCAACAGGTTGTGATCAAAGGGCAACAGCACCTTGCGCGCCAATACGCTGTCCAAGTCGAAAAACGCCAGTTGCTCGCCCTGGACGACCTGCCCCGGTTCGAGCAATGCCAGGTAATAGGTGCTGAGTGACCATCCACGCGGGTCGCGGAAAGCATTGCCCTCGGTACCCACCTGTTCCATGTAGCACGGTACGACCTGGGCTTTCTCGCGCAGCGCGCGTTCGGCGGCAGCTTCCAGGCTGGTGTCGGGGGTACGGCCATTGACGATCACCCCGGGCAGGGCCCACTGGCCAGCATGGGGTTCGCGCTCACGACGGTGCAACAGCACTTGCAGATGCTGAGCTTCGGGGGCCATGCGCAGGGCGACGATATCGACGCTGGCCAGGACTTCGACTGCATTCACCGGACGACTCCTTGTTTCAACGCCATCATAATCCACCAGGGCGTTTAAGTAAGGCAAGTATTGATCCCAAATTAGATGTCACTTGACACACTTAATACACCAGGTGAATTATATAGGCATTCCAGCAAGGAGAACCGCCATGAAGATCGCCAGTTTCGATGTCGACGCCCAGAACGGCTTCACCAGCAACGTGCCGCAAGAACTACCCGTCCCCGAAGGTGACGAAATCGCGGCAGACCTGAATACCATGGCCTTGCGCGCCGACCTGCGCCTGGGCAGCAAGGACGCCCACCCGGCCAACGCCGCCTGGGTGGTCGCCGACCCCGCGCACATGTTGCAACCCCTGCCACTGGCCAACGCCGACCTGACCTGGGTCAGCCACTGTGTCCCGGGCACTCGCGGCTTCGAGTTGCTGCCCGGCCTGCCTGCCCCCATCGACTACGACTATTTCGTGTGGAAAGGAGTCGAGCCCGACCTGCACCCCTACGGCGCCTGTTACCACGACCTGGCCGAGCGTCGCTCCACCGGGGTGATCGAGTACCTGAAGGTACAGCAGGTGGGGGCAGTGATCGTCGGTGGCCTGGCCCTGGACTATTGCGTCAGGACCACCGCTCGCCAATTGCGCCAGGCCGGCTTTCAGGTGCTTTTGTACCTGCCGGCTTGCCGCGCACTCACCCAGGCCGGCGCCATCGAGGCCTGTGGCGCTCTGGCTGCGGAGGGCGTGATCCTCTGCGGCGACGAAGCGGCGCTCGACTACCAGCTCTCTCTGATCAAGGAAGACCGCCCATGAGCGACAGCGTTTTCGGCCCGCGCATCATCCAGAACCTGCTGGACACCGACTTCTACAAGATCACCATGATGCAGGCAGTGCTGCACAACTACCCCAACGCCGAGGTGGAATGGGAATTCCGCTGCCGTAACGAGGAAAACCTCGCACCCTATCTGGCAGAAATCCGTTACCAGGTCGAGCAGCTGGCCGATGTCAGCGTCACCCATGACCAGCTCGCCTACCTGGAAAAGATCCCGTTCATCAAACCGGACTTCATCCGCTTTCTCAGCCTGTTCCGCTTCAACCTGCGCTATGTGCAGGTAGGCCTGGATGATTCCGGGCAACTGGCGATTCGCGTGCGCGGGCCGTGGTTGCATGTGATTCTGTACGAGATCCCGCTGCTGGCGATCATCAGCGAGGTGCGCAACCGCTACCGGTATCGCGAGGTGGTGATAGAGCAAGTCCGCGAGCGCCTGTATCAGAACCTCGACTGGCTCAAGGCCGAGGCCAGCACCGATGAACTGGCCGCTTTCCAACTGGCCGACTTCGGCACCCGTCGGCGCTTCTCCTACAGGGTGCAGGAAGAGGTGGTACACATTCTCAAGCGCGACTTCCCGGGCCGTTTTGTCGGAACCAGCAACGTGCACCTGGCCCGTGAATACCAGCTCAAGCCGATCGGCACCATGGCCCACGAGTGGTTCATGGCCCACCAGCAACTCGGCCCGCGGCTGGTCGACAGCCAGGCTGCCGCGCTGGAATGCTGGGTGCGGGAATACCGGGGGCTGCTGGGCATTGCCCTGACCGACTGCATCACCATGGACGCGTTCCTGAGCGATTTCGATCTGTACTTCGCCAAGCTGTTCGATGGCCTGCGACATGATTCGGGCGACCCGTTGGCCTGGGCGGAAAAGGCCATCGCCCACTATGAACGACTGGGCATCGACCCGAAGAGCAAGACCCTGATCTTTTCCGACGGGCTGGACTTTGCCAAGGCGCTGCGGCTGTACCGGGCGCTGCATGAGCGGATCAATGTGAGCTTTGGTATCGGTACCCGGCTGACCTGCGATATCCCGGGGGTTGAGCCGATGAACATCGTGATCAAGATGACGGCGTGCAATGGGGCACCGGTGGCAAAGATTTCAGACAGCCCGGGCAAGACACAGTGCCGGGACGAGAATTTCGTGGCCTATCTGAAACATGTCTTCAAGGTGGATTGAGGGCGCCTGTGCTGGCCCCTTCGCGGGTTCACCCGCGAAAAGGCCGGTACAGTCAGCCCACCTCTTGCAGGCCGACACACAACTCAAGGAACCGCGCCGCTGCCCGCGACGGTGTCGCTGCATGTGGCATCAGTATGGAGAACCGCCTGACCAAGGGCTCTGGCACAACCTGCAACCGCTGCAACGCCCCATCCTCATGCCGGATCGACATCGCCGACACAAAACCGATGCCCATCCCGGCCCGCACCGCCTCCTTCACCCCTTCCACCCCGGCAATCTCCAGCGCCACGCGCATTGCCACACCACTGCGGGCAAATGCCCGCTCGACGATCTGCCGCACACCCGAACCGCTCTCGCGCAGCACCAACGGGTAGGCCCCCAGCGACGTCAAGGTCTGCTGGTCACTGCCAGCCAGCGGATGCTCACGCGGCACGATGGCCACGATCTCGTCTTGCCGCCACGGTGTCACCGCCGTACCCAATGGCAATTCCTGCCCGGGCGGCCCTTCGATCAGGGCGATATCGACGCTGTCCAGCGCAGCGACGATTTCCGCCGTATTGCCGTTGGAGGTGCTCACCAGCACCTCCGGGTAGCGGGCATGGAAATCGGCAATCAGGTAGGGCAGCAGGTAGCTGGCTGGCGTGGTACTGGCGCCGATGCGCAAGGTACCGCGCTCCAGCCCGTGCATGGCCTCGCGCAATGCCTGGGCCTGACGGAAGGTTTCGCGCAGGCGCTCGGCATGGGCCAACAATTGCTCGCCGGCTGTTGTCAGCCGCACACCACGGCCGGCGCGCTGATAGAGGGGCTCGCCAAAAGCTTCCTGCAGCAGCTTGAGCTGGCCAGACACCGCCGGCTGCGACAGATGCAGGGCCTGGGCTGCATGGCTGATGTTACCGTGCTCGGCGACGGTGGCGAACGTTATCAGTTGTTCTGGGGTCATGAGTAAAAAATATCAGCTAAACGGATATTTGCCATCCTGAATTACGATTTTTTATAAGCTTATAACCAGATTAACGTAGGCAATGTCGAATTACCTTTCCGGAGGACTCACATGGCCACGGTTCCGTCCAACCCTGCCTTCGCGCCTACCCTATCTACCCGAGGGCGGCTCAATGGCATCCTGTTCGTCGCGCTGTTCGCGCTTGCGGTCACCCAGCTGGCCGCCCTGCCCGCCATCGCCAACCTGGGCATCAGCCCGCTGATCGTCGGCATAGTCGCCGGTGCGCTTTATGGCAATGCACTGCGTGACGGTGTACCGGCAAGCTGGGCGGCGGGTATCAACTTTTCCGCCCGCGGCCTGCTGCGCATTGCCGTGGCCTTCTTCGGCCTGCGGGTAAGCCTGCAGGAAATTGCCGAAGTCGGCTGGTCCGGGCTGATCGTGTCGCTACTGGTGGTGTCCAGCACCCTGCTGATCGGCCTGTGGTGCGGCATGAAGCTGTTCAAGCTGGACCGCGATACCGCCTTGCTGACCGCAGCCGGCAGCGCCATCTGCGGCGCCGCCGCGGTACTGGCCTTCGAATCGGCCCTGCGCAGTGCCCCGCACAAAAGTGCCATGGCGGTCGGCAGCGTAGTGCTGTTCGGCACCCTCTCGATGTTGCTTTACCCATTGGCGATCAATGCCGGCTGGCTGCACCTGGACAGCATGAGCGCCGGGCTGTTCCTGGGTGGCACCCTTCACGAAGTAGCCCAGGTGGTCGGTGCGGCCAGCAACGTCAGCCCAGAGGCCACGCATGTTGCCACCATCGTCAAGATGACCCGGGTGATGCTGCTGGTACCGGTGCTGCTGGTGGTCGGGCTTTGGATCAGCCGCGCGCGCCATCCGGGCCAGGCACAGGGCAACGGGCGCATCGCCATGCCCTGGTTCGCCTTCGGCTTCCTCGCGCTGGTGCTGGTGAATTCGCTGCAGGTGCTGCCGGGCAGCGTGACGCAGGCGGTCAACAGCCTGGATACCTTTGCCCTGACCATGGCGATGACGGCGCTGGGCATGGAGACGCGCTTCAGCCAGATTCGTCAGGCCGGGCCACGGGCATTGGCCACCGGGGCGATTCTCAACCTTTGGCTGGTGGGGGGTGGGCTGGCTATTACCCTGGGTGTGCAGAAGCTGTTGGGCTGACTTGAGAGCAGGTTGGCTTCTTCGCGGGCTTGCCCGCTCCCACAGGGACCGCGCAGCTCTCGAGGTTTGCGCCGTACCTGTGGGAGCGGGCAAGCCCGCGAAGAAGCCATTCTGGTCTCAAGCTTTTTCCACGCCCCCCTCGTTGCCGTCCACTTTTCTCGGTATGGTGTTGTCAAAGAAGGATGTTTTACCCGCACAGGAAAGACTTAGATGCCTCAACGCAATGTCATCAATGCATCCGTCAGCCCCAAAGGCAGCCTGGAGACGCTGTCACAACGTGAAGTGCAGCAACTGAGTGAAGTCGGTACCGGCAGCCTTTACACCCTGTTCCGCCAGTGCGCCCTGGCCATCCTCAACACCGGCGCCCATGTCGACAATGCCAAGACCATCCTCGAGGCCTATCAGGACTTCGAGGTGCGTATTCATCAACAGGACCGCGGCGTGCGCCTGGAGCTGCTGAATGCCCCGGCCGACGCCTTCGTCGATGGCGAAATGATCGCCAGTACCCGTGAAATGCTGTTCAGCGCCCTGCGCGACATCGTCTACACCGAAAGCGAGCTGGCCAGCCAGCGCATCGACCTGGAAAGCTCCCAGGGCATCACCGACTATGTTTTCCACCTGTTGCGCAACGCCCGCACCCTGCGCCCGGGCGTGGAGCCGAAGATGGTGGTGTGCTGGGGTGGCCACTCGATCAGCAGCGAGGAATATCAGTACACCAAGAAGGTCGGCCACGAACTGGGCCTGCGCAAGCTGGATGTGTGCACCGGCTGCGGCCCGGGGGTGATGAAGGGCCCGATGAAGGGTGCCACCATTGCCCACGCCAAGCAGCGCATGCACGGCAGCCGCTACCTGGGCCTGACCGAGCCAGGCATCATCGCCGCCGAAGCGCCCAACCCGATCGTCAACGAACTGGTGATCCTGCCGGACATCGAGAAGCGCCTGGAAGCCTTCGTCCGTGTCGGCCATGGCATCATCATCTTCCCCGGCGGTGCCGGCACGGCCGAGGAGTTCCTCTACCTGCTGGGTATCCTCATGCACCCGGACAACCAGGAACTGCCGTTCCCGGTGGTACTCACCGGCCCGCGCAGCGCCGAGCCGTACCTGCAACAGCTGCACGCCTTCGTCGGCGCCACCCTGGGTGAGGCGGCGCATCGCTTGTACGAGATCATCATTGATGACCCGGCAGAAGTTGCCCGGCACATGGTCGAAGGGCTCAAGGCAGTGAAGCAGTTCCGCCGCGAGCGCAACGATGCCTTCCACTTCAACTGGCTGCTGAAGATCGAGGAGAGCTTCCAGCGCCCGTTCGACCCGACCCACCAGGCCATGGCTGACCTCGACCTGCGCCGCGAGTTGCCGGCCCATGAGCTGGCCGCGAACCTGCGCCGGGCGTTTTCCGGCATTGTCGCCGGCAACGTGAAGGACAAGGGCATCCGCCTGATCGAGGAACACGGGCCGTATCAGATCCGTGGCGACAGCGCCGTACTGGACCCACTGGGCCGGCTGTTGCAGGCATTCGTCGACCAGCACCGGATGAAGCTGCCTGGCGGCGCGGCGTATGTACCGTGCTACCAGGTGGTGACCTGATTCGCCCTGTCTGAACTGTAAGTTTGCCGTCATGCCCCTGTGGGTTGCTCATCGATAGCCTGAGTGCCGAGATGACTTGCTGTTGCTTCGCTTTTGCTTCTAAGCGCGCGGTAGTTCAGGCGCCGCAGATTGCGACTTCAGGAGGCCGAGCGAAGGGCTTGCGGAGGGAGGTGACGGGCATGGATGCCCGTCAAGCGCTGAGGCCCCATGGATGGGGCCTGCAGCGCGTACTCCCGGGAGCAAGACCGTAGCGCAGGGGCCGGATGATAGGAGCCAGCGTTTTTTGGTTACTTTTTGTCGCGTTTGACAAAAAGTGACTCGCCGTAAGGGCGAAAAGGTGAGTATGCGTCGCCATCGTAAATGGACTATGCGCGATCTCAAGACCAGTACTTTTCCGCTTTTCGCTTTTCGCTTTTCGCTTTTCGCTTTTCGCTTTTCGCTCTCAAGCGTGGGCATCAACAACAAGGTCAACATTCATTTTCAAAGGTGGCGCTTAATCACCTTTCCGCCCTTACGGCGGGTCCCTTTTTGTCGTGGCAAAAAGGAACCAAAAACCGTCGGCTCCCATCATCCGGCCCCTACGCTGCGCTCCGGGGTCCCCTCGCTACGGGCCTGCTCCCGGGAGTACGCGCTGCAGGCCCCATCCATGGGGCCTCAGCGCTTGACGGGCATCCATGCCCGTCACCTCCCTCCGCAGTCCCTTCGCTCGGCCTCCTGAAGTCGCAATCTGCGGCGCCTGAACTACCGCGCGCTTAGAAGCAAAAGCAAAAGCAAAAGCAAAAGCAAAAGCAAAAGCAAAAGCAAAAGCAAAAGTGCAGGCTACTGGCTCAAGCCGGCCATCGGCCGTTCGACGAAGCGGATACTGTCCCGCCCTCCGCGCTTGGACTGGTACAACGCCACATCCCCCTGCTCGATCAACGCCGCCAGGCTCGCCGGCGGCTGGTCGAACAGGTTGGCGCCGATGCTCAAGGTGACCGGCTGCGGCGTAGGCACCGTCTTGCCGGCAAACTGCTGGAACTGTTCGCGCAACAACTCACCCAGCTCCATCACCCGCTCGCTGCTCGCAGCACTCAGCAGAATGACGAACTCATCACCGCCCAGCCGCGCCGCCAGCGAGCGCTCGGGCAGCACCGCGCGGATCATTTCGCTCAGGGCAATCAGTAAGCGGTCCCCGGCAACATGCCCGTGCAGATCGTTGACCAGCTTGAAGTTGTCGATGTCGATCAGCAGCAAAGCCCCGGGCTGTGCCGAACTCACCTCACTGAAGAACGGCCCCGCCCGCCCCTCCAGCGCGCGCCGGTTGTACAACGCAGTCAACGGATCACGGGCTGCCAACCGGGCAATTCGCGCTTCGCGCCGGTAGCGCACGGTGCCGGTCATCGACAAGGCAATCAGCATGATCGCCATCGCACCTTCGACCAGGGACACCTGAATGATCAGCCCGCCGAAAGTGGCCAGGTCAATCAGCGTACCCGGCATGACCGCAATGACCGCCTTGGCCATATAGAACAGTCCATGTACCAGCAACACATAGCGCAACTGCACCGCACCAACACTCAACGACTTGCCATGCGGCCGCAACAGCCAGCTGGCCTTCAGCGTCAACAGCGCCACCAGCAACGAGTTGACCATCAGCATCACCTTCGACCACTGTGGTCCCACAGGCAACAGCAGCAAGGCGAACCACACCAGCACGACCGATAACCAGATATGCGACAGCCGCACCTGGGTGAAGCGCAATACCCCCATCAGAAAGAACCCGTGCGCCACCACAAGTAAACCGTTGGCCAACCAGATACCAGCCAGCAACAAGCCAATGCCACGCAGCAATGCCAGGGTAGAACCAAGCGTGATGGTGGCAAAGCCTGCGCTCCAGAACAGCAGCGACGGCTCGCGGACGCTGCGCCATTCGATCGCCAGGTACAACGCAGCCGCGGCCGCCAGGGCGATCGATATAATCAGCATCGTGGGTGGATCAAGCGCCATAAACGGATTGGTCTGTATGGTTAACGAGGAAAAGGCCCGATTGTACGCGCTTGCGATGACTTTCAAGAGGGCGTGGCACGGCCGTCTGAACTCACCCGCTTAGGGGGACGTACCCCGATCTTCAGCCTCAACCGTGGCCATCAGACGCATCAAGACCTGGTTTTCTACCGGCCTGCTCAGCAGGTAGCCCTGCACCTCATGGCACTGGTCGTCGCTGAGCAAGGCCAACTGCTCCGAGGTCTCTACCCCTTCAGCGGTGACCGTCATGCCCATCGCATTGCCCAGGTTGATGATAGCCTGTACCACGCTGCGATCACTGCTGCTCGTGCCCAGCGACTGGACGAAACGCTTGTCGATCTTGATGCTGTCGAACGGGTAGGTGCGCAAGTAGCCCAGCGAAGAATAGCCGGTACCGAAGTCATCCATGTTAAGCCGCACCCCCAGTTCCTTGAGCGCATTCATGGTCTGCAAGGCGCCTTCGACGTCGTTGAGCATGACGTTCTCGGTGATTTCCAGCTCCAGGCGATGGGCAGGCAGGCCGGTTTGTCGAAGTGCTTCGGCCACATCACGGACTACATCGCTGCGGCTGAACTGCGCCGGGGACATGTTGACCGAGACCATGATATCGAGCGGCCAGCCACGGGCCAGTTGGCAGGCCTCATGAAGCACCCAGTTGCCCAGCAGCACTATCAGGTCGGACTCCTCGGCCAGCGCGATGAAGCGGTCTGGCCGTAGCAGGCCGAGCCGTGGATGCTGCCAGCGCACGAGTGCCTCGGCGGAGGCCACCGTCACCCCATCGACCTTGTAACGCGGCTGGAAGTGCAAGCGCAATTCGCCGCGCGCGATGCCTTCGCGCAGCTCACGCTCGAGTTCGCGTTTTTCCAGCAATGCCGAGTTCAGCTGTGCCGAGAAGTAGCGCCAGGTATGCTTGCCGGCCTGCTTCGCACTGTACAAGGCGACATCGGCATAACGGATCAGGTCACCGGGTAGCCCGGCATACTCGGCGGACAATACCACCCCGAGGCTGACCCCGACCTGGACCTTGTGTTGCTCGAAGGTGATCGGGCGCTTCAGGGCTTCGATGACCCGCGCGCAAAAGCGGTCCACCTCGTCATGCTTGCCTGGCCGCGCCAGCACGATGACGAACTCGTCTCCGCCCAGCCTCGCCACCAGGTCGGTGTCCCGCGTCACTTGCCCGAGCCGGTGGGCGACTTCGATCAGTACGGCGTCCCCGGCCGGGTGGCCGAGGCTGTCATTGATAGGTTTGAAATTGTCCAGGTCAAGCATCAGCAACGCCAGTTCCCCTTGCCTGGCCTCTTCAAGGAAGCGGAACAGCTTGTTGCGGTTGGGCAGGCCGGTGAGCGCATCGTGCAGCGATAGATGCTGGATCTGCGCGTGGGCGGCCACTTCGTCGGTGATATCGGTGCAGGTACCCCGAAACCCCTGGCAGGTCTTGTGTTCGATGATGGCCTTGGCGGCGACCCGGCATTCTCGCCGTTGCTCATGTCGATCATGGTATTGGCAGCGCAAGGTGCCGGTAGCCTCGCTGCTGGCAAGGCCCTGCAGCCAGGTATCGACCTGACTGGTATCACAGGCAAACAGCTCGCTGACAGGTCGTTGCAACCAGCGCTCCGGGGCATGCCCGGTAAGCTCGGCAAAACGCGGTGACAGGTAGGTCAGGTGCTGCTGCGCGTCGGTTTCCCAGATCCAGTCAGACGACGCCTCGGCCACGGCCTTGAAGCGCGCTTCACTGGCCTCGAGCGCCAGCTTGGAAACGGCGAGCTCGCGGTGGCTGCGGTCGATACCGGAACTGGCACGCATCGCATAGCGGGCGAACAGGGCCATGATCAAAGCGATGATCAGCAACGCCAGGGCCAGGGGAAACAAGACGGTGTGAAGCAGTTCGGTTCCTGGCTGCTCGATATGCCAGGTCAGCGCGTAGCCACTCTCCTCCAGCGGCAGACGCCCGTGGTCTGCAGGCACCCGGGACGCCGCCGCTACAGTAAAGCCCGACAGCCCGGCAGTGCGTTGCAACTGCCCGAGCACCGCAGGGCTGAGTACCCGCACGAACACCAGCACCGCACCGGATGCCGGCACCGGCTGCCCGGTCGATGGCGGGCGAATGACGGCCGAGGTGTAAAGCGCCGGCTGGCCGTCGAACAGCAGGTAACCGGACGCAGCCTGTTCCTGCTGCACCGCCCGCCGCGCCCGCTGCAGTACCTGGGCGCTGCTGGTGCTGTGACGGTCAAAGCCTTGTTCGCTGAGGCGGCCCTGGAGCATGGCGTAGTGGGTGCCGTTATCGTCAAGTACGAAAACCCCTTCATAGCCATCGGCGCTATACAGGGTAGCGCCGAGGTTATCCTCGTCATAGGCCCACTGCCGGTCCACTGTCCCTGCCAAGTGGTCATACGCAGCTTGCCAGACGGCATAGGCCACCAGGTAGTTGCGGTCGGTCTTCTGCAACTGGCTCAGCGCCGACTCGGCGTGAAAGCGACTCTGTGCCCGCTCACGCTCGTCCAGCGCCCCGGCAATGCGGTACAAGGAAACCAGGCCCAGTAGCAATATCACCAACAGCAGGCTGGAAAACACCAGCGTCAACTGCCGAACCACCTGACTGCGCGACGAATTACTGCCGAAGCTTGCATCCATTCAATGGGCGCCTTTTGCCATGTCTACAGGATAGACTGGTGGTGGTTGGGGTTGATCGGTCCAACCGACGACTGGCTGTGGTGAGCCGGGGCTTCAGCTTCACGACCTACCAGCCCCATCAAGGTTGTGCGTGCCGGCCCGTTCAGAGCACCCGCTTGATCAGCGGCTCCAACCGGCTGTAGCGCAGCCGCCGAAGGAACTTGCGCACTTCCTTGGGGTGCTCGGCCTTGACCCCCAGCGCCTCTGCCGAGCCGATCTTCGGCGCATGTCGGCGCAGCTCGGCCAACTCTGCCTCCCTTGGCGCCAGCCATTGCCCTTGCGGGTCATCGATCAGCAGGCCGTTCTCCAGGTCCAGGTTGAAGCCGCGCGGGTTAAGGTTGTTACCGGTCAGCAACGAATAGCGCTGGTCGATCCACACGCCCTTGGCATGAAAGGTGTGCCCGGGGTCGTTCCAGATTCGCACCTCCAGCTGGCCAGTGGCAATCGCGGCGTGGCGACGTCTGGCGAAGGTGCGCAGGTTGTCTTCGTACAGGTAGGGCAGCGCGCCGCTGGCACTGAACGGCTCGCCAGGGGCGATATAGAAGTCGTTGGCCGTGCGGTCACCAACGATCAGTTCCACCCGCACACCACGCGCCAGGGCATGATCGAGCTCGCGCATCAGCACCCGTGGCGGGTTGAAATACGGCGTGCTGATGATGACCTGCGTGCGTGCCGCCGCGAGCAAGGTGCACAACGCCCGGTTCAGCGGGTTGCCCCGGCCCACACCCAATAGCGGAATCACCCGCAGGCCATGCGCCGCCGCGCTGACCGGAGCCTGATAGGCCATGCGCCGCAGCCGCGCGCGCAAGCGCCGTATGTCGCCGCGCAGGCTGCGGGTTGAGGGTGGCGCCGGCAGGTCAAGGCGCGGGGTGGCGGTGTGGTGCAGCAGGCGGCGCACCAGCTCGACCATGGCGTCGGCCAGCGCCGGCGACTGGAACAGGTGGTAGCGGTCCAGGCGGTAGCGGTCGAAACGGTGCAGGTACACGTTGTTCAGGCTGGCACCGGTGTAGATCACGCAGTCGTCGATGATACTGCCCTTCAGGTGCAGCACGCCGAACAGCTCGCGGGTCTGCACCGGTACGCCATGGATGACGATGTCCAGCCCATGGTGCTGGCGCTGGGCCTGGTACCAGGCGGCATTACCCGGCTGGCGCCCGGCGCCCAGCAGACCGCGCCGGGCACGGAACCAGTCGACCACGATGGTGATTTCCAGCCCCGGCCGCGCGGCCTTGGCCTGGTACAAGGCATCCAGCACTTCCTGGCCGGCCTCGTCTTCCTGCAAGTACAACGCGACGATGACGATGCGCCGGGTGGCGGCGCGAATGCGCTCGAGCAGGCAGGCGCGATAGGCCCTGGCATCGGGCAGCACCTGGATCGCCTCGGCCGGCATGGCGAAGCCTGGCAATGCCGCCAGCATGGATTCGGGGTTCACAAACGATCACCTTCTGTGTGCAATCACTGTCGTGCATCAGCTTGCACAGGAAGATCGAAATGGTCCAGTCCCGATGCGCCTGGGGCCGGTCTCCCCGCAGAAGTTGTACAACTTGTTGCTGCTGCGAACTTTTTCCCGTTTACCGGTCTATGTGGGAGGCCCAGAAAGGTAGCGGTACGCGAGACAAGGCTCGCCGACCACCTGCTGGCCAGATGGCTCAATTGTTATCAGAGGTTGGCTTCGCTCATGAAAATACATGTCGCAAGGTTGATGCTGCTCGGCCTGTTCTCGTTCGCGGCGATGGGCACGGCGTCGGCAACACAAACGAAGGCGCCCGTGATGGCACCCCCGGCGGTTCAAGCACCGTTGCAGCCTGCCGGCAACCCCTGGTCCAGAGTGGCCAGCGTGGCCAATGCACAGCCGGCCACGCTGCTGGCCCACGATGACGACCGCTGGCATGACCACCGCCGCGACTGGCGCCGCGAACAGTGGCGCCGTGAGCAAGCCCGCCGTGACTGGGAACGTCGGCGAGACTGGGAACGCCGCCGCGACTGGGAGCGCCGCCATGATCGGGCCATGCACGACCGCTACTATCACGACTATCGTTACTACCGCCGTTGATCGTAAGCAGCTGACGCATCCCCTGTAGGAGCGGCCTGTGTCGCGATCGGGCCGCAAGGCGGCCCCGGCGATATCTGCTTCAACGCTGAAATCGTGGGCCGCTCTGCGGCCCGATCGCGACACAGGCCGCTCCTACAATGTCCGCGCCAGTCAGTCAGGTTGGGGTATCCCCCGCCGCCTCGGCCTCCATCTTCAACCGGTCGGCCTTGCAAATGTACTTGGGCTTGCGCGGTGCCAGTTTGGCGCTGGCCTTCTTGGCATGCGCCTGCAATAGCTGCTTGATCTTCTTGCGACGGTTCATTCTCACTCGGCCTGTCAGTCTGGTTTGGCTGAACCCATCATACCTTGCCTGGGCCAACGTCTCGTTGACGTTATTTTCACACCCGGCAGATTAGCGTCACGCCCTTTCCGGTCACGGGCACATCCGCTGGCCGCCGAGCGACTACGAGGCAAACGTGTCACACACTCCATCCCCCTCTTCGCCCAAGCGCGTGGACTGGGCCGGCCTGGGCTGGCTTTTGCTGTTTTTCTGGTACTTCTCAGGCGTGACCCAGGCGTTGCTGCTGTTCAGCGGCACCACCGGGTTCGCCGGTTTCCGCGATGCTTTGTTCCTCAGCAGCCTGTGGCTGGCCCCGGTACTGCTGCTGCCACGCTTCACCCGCGCCACGGCCGCGATCATAGGCCTGGTGCTGTGGGCTGCTTCACTGGTGGGCCTGAGCTACTTCGGCATCTATCGCCAGGAGTTCTCGCAAAGCGTCATCTTCGTCATGTTCGAGTCCAACACCGCCGAGGCCGGCGAGTACTTCAGCCAGTACTTCAGCGTCTGGCTGGGCCTGGCGTTGCTGCTGTACTCCCTGGTGGCAGTACTGCTTTGGAGGCGCGTACGCCCGGTCAGCCTGCCGCTGCGCAGCCGCCTGCCGGTGGTATTGCTGTTGCTGCTGGCCAACCTGGTGTACCCGTTCTACAAGCAGATGGTCACCCAGCAGCGCAGCTTCGCCGACGCAGCGGAAAAGGTGCAGCAGCGCATGGAACCCGCCGTGCCCTGGCAGCTGCTGGTCGGCTACCGCCAGTACCGCCAGCAACTGGACAACATGCAAGAGCTGCTGGCCCAGAACGCCGCGCTGCCGCCCCTGCAAAACCTGCATGACAGCAGTGGCGCAGCGCCACGCACGCTGGTGCTGGTGCTGGGCGAATCCACAACCCGCGAGCACATGCACCTGTACGGCTACAACCGCGACACCACGCCCAACCTCGACGCACTGGCCGCCAGCGACAAGCGCCTGACCGTGTTCCGCAACGTGGTATCGCCACGCCCGTACACCATCGAAGTGATGCAGCAGATCCTCACCTTCGGCGACGAACAGAACCCGGACCGCTTCCTGACCGACCCGTCGCTGATCAACCTGATGAAACAGGCTGGCTATAAAACCTTCTGGATCACCAACCAGCAGACCATGACCAAACGCAACACCATGCTGACCACCTTCTCGCAGCAGACGGACGCGCCGGTGTACCTCAACAACCAGCGCAACCAGAATGCCAGCCAGTACGACGACGTGGTGCTGGCGCCGTTCGAGAAGGCCCTGCAGGACCCGGCGCCGAACAAATTCATCATCGTGCACCTGCTGGGTACGCACATGGATTATCGCTACCGCTACCCGAACGACTACGCGCACTTCGACGACCGCCAGGGGGTGCCCGGCAAGCTGACAGACGACCAGGTACAAACCTACAACTTCTACGACAACGCGGTGCGCTACAACGACTACGTGGTGTCGAGCCTGATCAAGCGTTATTCGGCCAGTACTGCCAATGGTTTCCTGCTGTACCTGTCCGACCATGGTGAAGATGTGTACAGCTCAGGCAACCACGACCGCCTGGGGCGTAACGAAGGCGCGCCGACCCGGCCGATGTACACCATTCCGTTCCTGCTGTGGACTTCGCCCAGCTGGCAGGCCGAACACCCACGCGACTTGCAGGCAATGACCGAGCGCCCCTACAGCAGCTCGCACCTGATCCATACCTTTTCCGACCTGGCCGGGCTGAGCTATGACCGTTACGAACCGGCCAAGAGCCTGGTGAGCCCGCAATTCGTGGTGGCCCCGCGCTGGATTGGCGACCCGTACCGCAAGGATGGCTTGCGCGAGTTCGACCATCTGCCGCTGGACAAGGCCGAGCGGGTGCGGGAGACGGTCAGTAGCGGGAAGAACCTGAACTGAGTGTTGTGCGGTCGGGATTGCCGGGGGCGCTTTGCGCCCCTTTCGCGACACAAGGCCGCTCCCACAAGTACCGTGCATCGATCAGCCATCAGGCAGGTTGGGCACAGCTGCCCTGCCGGGCACTCTCCCGCACTGCCTCGGCCAGTTTGCGCAGGTTGGCCTGGTGGGCATTGACCAGGCTGGCGATGCTGTTGTCCGCCGCCGTCTGCAACGAGGTTCGGCAGGTCAGCCCGGCCTCCCCCGAGCGTGTCAGGCGCCATAGCGCCTCCAGCGAGGCGTAGCGCCCCGGCACCGTATCGAAGCGCTGCACGTCCACCCGCAACACCGCCTTGCCGCCACCTACCGGCCCACCCAGTTGGTCCTGCAAGGCGCTGCGGAACTCATCCACCAGGTTGGCCCCCCACCACTCCGTCTCGAGGATCGCCAGGCCACTCTGCCCCTGCCGCACCACCAACTGAGGGCGGTCCACCTGTGGCGGCACGGCCACCCTCGCCACCTGAATACGCTGGCCACCGTCGCGCACCGGTTCGCTCGGCACCAGCGTGTGATAGTTGTTCGGGGTACTGCTGCAGCCCCACAGCACTGCCAGCAGGCCGGCACCACACATATTGCGCAGTCGATGCATCGGGCGTCTCCTCAGGGTTCAAGGTCTGTGGCACTGGCCGCTTTCGGCCGGCCACGTATCAGCGATTCGGGGTGCCGGCCCAGGTAATCGGCCAGGTCCCGCAGCGATCGCGACATGCGCTCCAGCTCATCCAGGGTTTCACCCATGCGCTCGCGCTGCGGCGAGTCCTCGGAAATGGCCGAATTGGCCGTGCGCAAGGTCTTGTGAACTTCGTCCAGCGCCACCTTCACGTCCGGCAGCGTCTGGCCATTGAACTGTTTGAGGCTGGCGCGCAGCTCACGCAGGCTGCCGTCCAGGTTGTTGGCGATGCTTTCCAGCGGCAATTTGCTGATGCGCTCCACCACCCGCTGCAGCTGTTCCTGCAACTGCTCCAGGCTGCCCGGCAATGTGGGGATGGTGATGGGGTCGGCGGTCTTGTCGAAAGCCACCTTGGGGGCATCCGGGTAGAAGTCCAGGGAAATGAACATCTGCCCGGTGATCAGGTTGCCGCTTCGCGCCTGGGCCCGCAGCCCGTGCTCGACGAAGGTGCCGATCAGCCGCCGCGCGCCGTCCATGTCGCCTTCGACATGCTTGAACACATTCAGCATCTTGCGGTGCACCGGCCCCAGCCGTTGCGGGTAGATCACCGCATCGACCACCACCGGGAAGGTTTGCCGGGTGGCATCGTAGTCGAGCTTGACCGAGGTGACCCGGCCAAACTCTACACCCTTGAACTCCACCGGGGCCCCCACCGACAGGCCACGCATGGCCTGGTCGAAACGCAACTGCAGGTACTGCGCCTGACCAGTAGGCGGGGCCAGGGCGGTGTCGCGGTCGGCAAACAGCTGGAAGTGCGCCTGGTCGGCAGCCGGCTCGGCTTGCGGGGCGAAGTCGGGCGAGCCAAAGGCCAGCCCGCCCACCAGGATGGACGACAGTGACTCGGTATCGATCTTCAGGCCGTTGGCACCGATCTGCATGTCGACGCCACTGGCGTTCCAGAAGCGGGTATCGGCGGTGACGAAACTGTCGTAGGGGGCCTGCACGAATATGCCAATTTCCACGCCCTTGCCATCGTTCTGCAGGGCAAACGACACCACCTCACCCACCGGGATCTTGCGGTAATAGATCGATGAGCCAATATCCAGCGACCCCAGGTCGCTGGCAGTCAGGACAAAGCGCTTGCCCTTTTCGTCGTAGGTGATCGGCGGTGGCAACTCCAGGCCGACGAAGGACTTCTCGGGCACTTTCGATTCGCCGGCATCCGCACCGATGAAACTGCCCGACAGCAGCGTGTCCACGCCGGACACGCCGCCCACCCCAATGCGTGGCCGCACCACCCAGAAGCGTGCGCCCTGGGTAGCGAACGCACGGGCGTCGTTGGACAGCTGGACCTTGGCGACCACGCTCTTCTTGTCGTCGGCCAGGTCCACCGTGGTGACTTCGCCAATCACCACGCTGCGGTACTTGACCTGGGTCTTGTGCGCCACCAGCCCTTCCCCGGTGTGAAAGGAAATCGCGATGACCGGGCCTTGCTGCATCCAGTTGCGCACCACCAGCGAAGCGCCGATCAGAATCGCCAGTATCGGCACGATCCATACCAGCGACACACTCCAGCGCCGGGTGCGCACTTCAACCTGCCCCGCGCGCTCGCGCTTGTCAGTCTCTTGCACCATCAATACGGCCTCCTTCGTTGGCTCGGCTATCCCAGATCAGGCGTGGATCGAAGCTCATCGCAGAAAACATGGTCAGGACCACCACCATGCCGAAAAACAGGATGCCCACCCGTGGCTCGATGGTGCCCAGCCCGCGCAGTTGCACCAGCGCCGCCACCAGCGCCACCACCATCACATCGAGCATCGACCAGTAACCGATCAACTCGACGAAGCGGTACAACTGCGAACGCTGCCGGCAGGCCCAGGTGGAACCACGCCCGGCGGTAAACAGCAACAGGCCGAGCGAGAAGAACTTGATGGCCGGAACGCCCACGCTGGCAATGAAGATGATCAGCGCGATGTCCCAGGCACCGGCCTCCCAGAACTCCAGCACGCCACCGCCAATGGTGCTTTCGCTGCCGCTGCCAAGCATTTCGGTGTGCATGACCGGAAGCAGGTTGGCGGGGATGTAGAAAATCAGCGCCGCCAGCAGAAACGCCCAGCCGCGGCTGATGGCATTGGCCTTGCGCCGGTGAATGGCAGCCCCACAGCGGTCGCAGGTATGCGCACCGCTGCCCAGTTCGCAGGCCTGACCGCAGCCATGACACAGGCACAGGCCCAGTTCGTCGGCGTTGGCCGGGATAGTCATACCTGCTCCCACAAGTCGCGGATGTCCTTGCCGGCGATATGAATGATCAGCATGCTCAGCGCGGCCAAGGCCAGCAGGCCGATGCCGGGGATTACATCGAGCAAACCCGCCAGCTTGATCACCGCCACCATCGCCCCTAGCAGGCACACTTCCAGCATGCTCCAAGGCCGCAGGCCCTCCAGGCTGCGCATGCACAGGGCAAAACCGGGTGCGCGCTGGCCAGCCAGGGCGAAACCCAACACCCAGCACAAGAGGGTAATCTGCAGCACCGGCGCAAAGATGATCGACAGGGCCATGACCAGGGCGATGAAGGTGATGCTGCCGTGGCTGAGGATCTGCACCGAGTCCCATAAGGTCGCGGAATGGGTGAGCCCCTGCATGCCAATGGTCATCACCGGGTAGAAGTTGGCGAACACCAGCAGGATGCCGCCCGTCACACTCAGGGCCAGCCGCTGCTGCACGGTCAGCGAGGTGTGCCGGTACAGCACGCCGCCACAGCGCTGGCAAACGGCGCGCTGGTGCTTGAGCAACGGCGCACGGTGGTAAACCGTGTCACAGTACTCACAGATGATCAGCTGCTGGGTCTGGCTCATGGGGTTTCCACAGGTAGCCCTGATTCACGCCGTGATACGCAGGCGAACCACGTTTGATATCCGGTTTAGACCATCCCGGCAAAACTGCCATCATCGACAGCAAAGAGAACTATCCTTTGAAGCGGGATCCCCACCCGCTGGAGGTTTGCCATGCGTACGTTCACGTGGAGTTACCTGCTGGTGCTGCTGTGCGCGGCATCGGCAGCCCAGGCGCAGTCGGTGGTGCCGCTCAAGGGCCAGAGCAGCCAGCAGACGCAACTGGATATCAATGATTGCAATACCGTCGCGACCAATGCCGCGAACAGTGCCGCCACCTCCAGCGACCCCCATGTCGGTGGCCGGGTACGCGGTGCCGCCGCCGGCGCGGTTGCCGGTGCGGCCGGCGCACAGGTGCGCGGCAACCAGCACGACGAGCTGTATGACCGGGTTGGTGATGACGCCAAGCAGGAATACCGGCAGAACCGCGCCGGCGAAGTGGCCGCCGCTGGTGCTGCAGTCGGTGGCATGCGTCAGCGCCAGGACCGCCGTCAGGACCGGCGCGGCCAGGACGAAGCGAAAGCCCAGGCTCATGCCAGTGCCTATGCCGGGTGCCTGCAAGGGCGCGGCTATCAGGTCAACCCCTGATCAGCAGGCGCGCCATGCCTCGGCAGGAGGATGCATGGCGTGCCCGTTCAGAACTTGGCCAATTCTTCCCGGCAAAACTCGACGAACAGCTGCGCCGGTTTGGTCAGTTGCACACGTTTCAACCATGCTGCCGCCAGCCCTGACAGCGCCACTGGCTCGGCAATGTCCAGCATGGCCAGGCGTTGCCCGTCGTAGGTGTACTCCGAGTGCGGCCGCGTCACCAGCAGCGAAAAGCCGAACCCCTGCCCGACCATGCCACGCACCATCTCGATCGATGGCGAGCTGAAGACGATATTGGGCGTCAGGCCCATTTCGTTGAACAGGCTGACGAAGTAGGTACGGCTGGGGGCAACGTCCAGCAGAATCATCGGTTCCGGGCACAGGTCACGCAGCGACACCTGGGCCTGGCCGGCGAAGCGGTGGTTCTCGGGCAGCAGCACATAGGGTTTCTGCGGCGGCATCAGCGGCTCGGCCTCGATGGTGCCGTCCAGGTCATGGTCGTAGAGGAACGCCAGGTCGAAGGTACCCGCGGTCAGGCCCTGGATCAGCTCCTGCTGCTCGCCGTCGCGCAGGCGGATATCCACCCCCGGGTAACGCTGGCGAAAGCCGGCGATCAGGCGTGGCAGGTACAGCGGTGCCACGGTTTCGAAGCAGCCGATGTCGATCTGCCCGGCGACGGTATCGTTGTCGGCCAGGGCGTTCTGCTCGAACTCATGGGCCATCTGCAGCAGCGACCTGGTCTTGGCATAGAAGCGCTTGCCGCTGGGCGTCAGAGACACACCCTGGGCGTGATGGCGGATGAACAGCTGCACGCCGAAGCTTTCTTCCAGGCTCTTGATGGCCGTGGAGATGGACGGCTGGGCGATGTACAGCTGGCGTGAAGCTTCGGCCACGCTGCCGGCCTCGACGGTGGTGACGAAGTACTTGAGTTGTCGCAATGTGTAGGCCGCCACGGGCACCTCTCTGACGCCGTTCTGGGCGCGCTGGGATCATGCCTGTCACTTTACCCTCGGCAGCGGCTGGGTGGGGGCCGGGTGATGAAGGATTTACCTATGGCTTGAGCAGGTTTTTACGCGGGGACGCCGTGCGCCCCCCCCTTTGCTTCACTCGAAATCGATATTGGCGATTACACAGTCATCACCAATCAGTTTGTACCCTGGCGTGCAGGACATGCCGACTACTGGCTGTACACTGCGCTTGCGCCGGGACAACGTTACCTGCGGTTCTGCATTTGCCAGCTGTTCGTGGTCGAGAGTGTCGTCTGGCTCGTTAACGGGTTCTTCTTGCATGGGGTTCACTCCTTGGATTGGTTGGTAATGCCCGATCAACGCTACAGCCCCCATTGCTACCAACCCATCTGGAACTTTGACCGTGAAAAGAAATGCTGTCGGATCGCGTTGCAGGGTTCGCGGTGAACCCGGTGCCCTGGCCAAATGCCGCTGATTGTCTTTACTGGTACTCAACGACTCCAGGCATACGGTGTGCGTTCATGAAGATCATAGTCACCAGCATCCTCGTCGACGACCAGGCCAAAGCCCTGGCTTTCTACCACTACGTACTCGGTTTCGAGCCCAAGCACGACATCCCCATGGGCCGACACCGCTGGCTCACCCTCACCTCCCCCAACGACCCCAACGGCGTCGAGCTGCTGCTCGAGCCCGACGCGCACCCGGCCGCCAAGGTCTACAAGGCCGCGCTCAAGCAGGACGGCATCCCCGCCACCTCGTTCGGTGTGCGGGACATCCAGGCAGAATATACCCGGCTGTGCGCGGCGGGTGTGCAGTTCACCCAACCGCCTACTACCATGGGGCCGGTCACCGTAGCGGTGTTCGATGACACTTGCGGCAACCTGATCCAGATCGCCCAGAAACACTAGCAACGTTCAGGGCTCCACGGGCAGTCGCAAGGTCGCGCGCAGTCCGTGTGGCGTCTGGTTGCGCAACTGCACGCTGCCACCCAGGCGGGTCATGATGGTGCTGACGATCGACAACCCCAGCCCGGCGCCATTGGTCGAGCCCTTGCTGTAGAAGCGCTCGAACACCCGCTGCTGGTCGACCTCGGCGATACCCGGCCCCTCGTCGTCGACGCTGATCAGCAGGGCTTGCCCTTCACGCTGCAGTGTCACGGCAACCCTCCCCCCCGCTGGCGAATGGTCCACGGCATTGGCCACCAGATTCTGCAAGGCAATTCCCAGCGCGCCAGCGTCGGTATGCAAATGGTAGTCGCCCGCGGCGATGTCCAGCGAAGGCTCCAGCCCGCGCTCCAGTATCCAGGGGGTCAGCTCGGCCAGGGTCTCGGCCACCATGCCCTCCAGGTCCACCCGCGGCCAGTCACGCCGGCCTGGTCGCGGCTCCAGGCGGGCCAGGGTCAACAGCTGGTTGACCACCCGGGCAAGGCGGTCGACGCCGCCCATCAGGAACTGCAGGGCCTTGTCCCGCTCGGCAGCACTGTCCGCATTCAGGGCGTTTTGCGCATGCAGACGCAGGATGGCCAAGGGCGTGCGCATCTCGTGGGCAGCGTCGGCGATGAAACGGTGTTCGCGGCGCAGAAGGTCGTCGATCTGCCCGAGCAAGCGGTTGATCGCCGCCTGCATCGGTTCCAGCTCCTTGGGCAACGGCACCAGCTGCAAAGGCTCGAGCGACTCGGCGTGGCGGGCGCGGATCACCCTGGCCATGTTCTGCAGCGGCCGCAGCCCCCAGCCAATGGCCGCCCACACCAGCAAGGCCAGGGCCAGGCTGCCGAACAGGAATGGCAACAGCGTGTGCTGCACGATGCGTTCGATCAGGTCGTCACGCACGTCGTTGCGCTCGCCCACCCAGATCACCCAGTGTTTTTCCGGCACCGGCAAGACAAAACTGCGCCAACGGCGCCCTTCCACCACCACGTCGGCAAAACCCGGCACCCGCGGCGCCTGCCCCAGCTGCGGGGCGCTGGGCGTGTGTACCAGCAGCCCGCCGTCGTCGGCCCATACCTGGAAGGCCAGCTTGCTTTCGTAGCGGTGCCCCACCTTGTGGTGCCCGGCCTTGCTCAAGGCCGCGTCGAAGGCGCGGTACAACTCGTCACGGCTCTGCTCCTGCACCGGCAGGCTCATGATGCCCTGCAGCAGCCGGGCGTTCTGTGCCAGGTGGGCGTCGTACACTTCGTTAATTTCATGACGGCTGTCGTGGTAGTTGTACAGCGCCAGCAACCCGCTGCCGACCAGTAACAGCAGCATCACCCGCCACAAGGTGCGTTGGCGCAACGAACTCATGCCTTGCCTTCCACCAGGTAGCCGATTCCGCGCACGGTGCGGATCAGGCCGTTGAACAGCTTCTTGCGCAGCTGGTAGATGTTCACTTCCAGGGTATTGCTCTCCGGCTCTTCATCCCAGCCATACAGCAACTGGGTCAAGCGTTCGCGCGTGAACACCTTGCCCGGCTGGGCCAGCAATTCGTGCAGCAACAGGTATTCCTTGGGCGTGAGCACCACCGGCTGGCCCCGGTAGTGCACCTGCTGGCTGACCGGGTCCAGGCATACCCCGGCATGCTCTATCAGCACCCGGGCGCGGCCGCTACTGCGTCGCAGCAAGGCCCGCAGGCGGGCCTTGAGTTCGTTGAGGTCGAAGGGTTTCACCAGGTAGTCGTCGGCGCCGGCATCCAGCCCGACGATACGGTCCTCTGTCGCATCGCGGGCGGTCAGCACCAGCACCGGCAGGCTCTTCCCGGCTGCACGCAGGCGCCGCAACAGCTCGATGCCATCCAGGCGCGGCAAGCCCAGGTCGAGAATGGCCAGGTCGAATTCCTCGTGACACAGGGCATGCAAGGCGCTGGCGCCATCCTGCAACCAGTCGAGGGTATAGCCCTCGCGGCGCAGGCCGTCACAGATCCCCTCCCCCAACGCGGCGTCGTCTTCTACCAGCAGCAGGCGCATGCTTAATCCTGTTTTTCCTTGATCGCTTTGAGTAAAGCATCGATTTCACCACGCCGGCCCTGGTCGGCCAGCTCTCTCCCGGGCCGGGGCGGTGCCTGCAACGCCTTTTGCAGGGCCGCGCGGGCTTCGTCGTAGCGGTTTTGCCGGTACAGGTGGTCAGCCCAGAAGTAGTTGCTGTCGATACCGTCGGGGTTGATCGCCAGCGCCTGGCGCAGCATGGCCTCGGCCTTGGCCTGGTCGCCGAAGCTCAACGGCCAGCCGGGGACCTGGTCGTACAGCGCGCCCAGGCTGGTGTAGGCCGAGCCCTGCAGGGCCTTGGGGTCCATGGCCAGGGCCTTTTCCAGGCTGGCGCGAGCGGCCTTCACCTTGCCCAGCGCGCCCAACCCGCCGGTGGCACCGGCCCAGCTGCTGTTGACGATGCCGTCCCAGATCAACGGCTCGGCCGAACCCGGTTGCTGGTGCACCAGCGCCGCCGACTGTACCGCCAAGGCCTCGAACGCCCCGGCACGCTGCGCCTCGGGCAGGTTGTAGCGAATCACTGCCCAGCGCTGCTGGATTGCATTGAGTTGCTGGGTACCGTTCTGGTCGAGGGCCCAGCTGAACGGGGCGATGGCCAGCAGGCTGGCCAGTATCAGACGTTTCATTTGCTCGACTCCTTGCTGTGCCAGGTGCTGTAGCGACGGATCAGCGGCAGTTGCTTGCGCAGGGCACGATCAACCACGCCCGGCAGCATGCCGTTAAGGCGCACGAAGAGTTTTTCCGGCCAGCCCAGGTACAGTTCGCTACGCTCGGCCTGTACTGCATCGAGCACCGCCCGCGCAACATCCCGCGGGTCATCGACGCCTACCTTCAATGCCTGGTTCAAGGCCTGCGCGGCGCTACTGTTCATCGTCGTGCGGGTGGTGCGCGGTGCAGCATACAGCACGTTCACCGAGGTGTCGGCAAGCTCGCGGCGCAATGCCTCGGAGAACCCGCGCAAGGCAAACTTGCTGGCGCAGTAGGTGGCATAGCCCGGGTAACCGATCGAGCCGTAGATCGACCCCACGTTCACCACCAGTGCGCTGGGCTGCGCGCGCAGCAGCGGCAGGCACAGGCGGGTGAGCTGCACGGCGGCCTTGATGTTGAGGTCGAACAACTCGTCCAGGGCGGCCTCGTCCAGCTGTTCGAGTAACGCGAAGCGGTTGACCCCGGCGGCGTTGATCAACAGGTTAAAATTGCCCATCGCCCGCGCCGCTTCCAGCACTTCACGGCGCCCTTCGGCGCAGCGCAGGTCGGCCTGCTGCCAGCGCAGTTGCCCGGGGTAGCGCGCCATCAGTTCGGTCAGCCCGCCCTGCTGCCGGCTGACCGCCAGTACGCGGGCACCGGCGCTGCACAACTGGGCCGCCAGCTCCAGGCCGATGCCGCCGCTGGCGCCGGTGAGCAACGCCACGCAATCAGGCAAGCGCATGCTGTACCTCCTGCTGTGCGGAACGCGGCAGGCCTTCGAACATGGCGGTATACAGGCGATACACCACTTTGGCAGCGTGGATTACCGCCTGCTGGTCCTCGGGCTGGTCCAGGCGATTCATCAGCCCACGGTAGGTGGCCATGTGGTCCTGGTCCAGGGCGCCATGGGAACTCAGGTAGCTGAACGCCTGGTCCGGCAGGCCGAGGCTGCTCTGCAGGGTACCGGCGGCCTGGGTGGCCAAGGCAATGCTGGTGCCTTCGAGTACGTTGACCATGCCGAACAGCCCGACCGGGTTGCCACGGGCAATCTGGTCGTAGAGAAATGCCACCATCAGCTCGATGGGCAATGCCGGCCGGCCGGCCGCAACCTGATGCGGGTCGCCACCGCAGGCAGCGATGTCATCGAGAATCCAGCGCTCATGGCCGTATTCCTCCTCGATGTATTCGCAGACTGCGCCGCGCAGCCACTCGAGCCGCGCCGGCAAACGGGCCCCGCAGGCCATCATCAATGGTACGGTGTGCCGCACGTGGTGATAGGCCTGGGTGAGAAAGGCCACATAGGCCTCGAGGCTGGCTTTGCCGGCCAGCGCGTCGCGGATGACCGGGACACTGAACAATGCCGTACGCTCGTCGGCGGTTTCCTGCTGCAGCATGTCGAAGAAAAGCATGGCAAACCTCGTAGATCATTGAAGGTCGGATAACAGGGAGTGGTAACACCGCAGGATCTGTTCGCGGCGTGGCCGGCCGTTGGCGGTCAGGGTTTGCCCGGCGGCACTCAAAGGCTCGGGCAGGCGCCGCCAGGCATGCACCCGGGCATAGTCCGGCAGGCCCGCATTGGCCTGGCGGATGGCCCGTTCGAGGGTATGGTCGTCAGCCTGGGGGTCCAGTGGCCAGATCAGCGCCAGGTTGTGTGCCAGACCTTCGCCGTGGACGAACGCCTGGGCGATCACCCCGCCCTGGGTCAGTTCGGCCTCGACCCATTCAGGGTTGACGTTGCGCCCGAAGCTGGTGCTGTACTGGTGCTTCTTGCGCCCGGCCAGGTACAGGAAGCCATCGCTGTCGAAATGGCCAAGGTCACCGGTCGACAGCCACAGTTCGCTGAACGGTGGTTCGCCCAGGTAGCCGAGCAACGCCGAGCCGGCCACCTGCACTTCGCCATCTTCGGCAATGCGCACCTGCACATGCGGCAGCGGCCGCCCGACACTGCCCGGGCGCCGGCCCCCGGGGCGGTTGAGGCACACCACCGAGGCACATTCGGACAAGCCGTAACCTTCGAACACGGGTAGCCCGACTGCCTCGGCGCGGGCCAGCAGGCTAGGCGCCACGCGTGCCCCGCCTACCGCCACGAAGCGCAACGGGCCTACCCGCATCAGGCCACGCTCGATGGCCGTAACCAGGCCGAGCAGCAGCTGTGGCACCAGGATCAGGCTCTCGGCACCACTCAAGGCGATGGCGCCCAGCAGTTGCCTGAAGTCGACCTGGCTGGCACCGCGAAAACCCAGCTGTGCCTGCGGGTAAAGGGCGATGCTTGCCCCGGCCAGCAGGGCCGCGTACAGGCCCAGGTTCTCCAGCAGCACCGCCAGAGGCAATACCGCCAGGTATTTGCCCGGCGTCGTAGGCCGGCTGGCGGCCTCCAGCTCACGCGCTACCCGCAGCATGGCTTCGGCGCTCAGGCACACGCCCTTGGGTGCTCCGGTGCTGCCGGAGGTGTAGGTAATTTTCGCGGTCCCCGCTGGCAAGGGCGCGCCCGCTGGCGGCTGGCGGCTCCAGAAACGCTCGCCGGCACTGAAGCCGCAGGCGTGCAAGTCGTCAGCGAAGGCTTCATCGGCCAGCGCCAGCACTGCCCCGCTCTGTGCCAGGCAGTGGCGGCGCTGGGCGCTGCTGAAGAATGCCGGCAGTATGACGATGGGGCGCGCCGCGAACAGCGCCGCCAGGTCCCAGAACAGCGCCTCGGGGCCATTCTCCAGGGCCAGGGCGAAGGTGCCCGGCGGCTGCGCGCTCAACCAGGCCCGACGTTGCTCGACCTCGTCCAGCAACTGTTGATAGGTGAATGGCCCGCCAAGGCCCAGCAACGCCGGTTGCGCCCCCCGGTGGCGGGCATGCAGTTGCAGCACCTCCCTGAACAGCTGGCATTCATGCGGCATGGCCGGCCTCCTGCACGCTCGCGGGCAATCCCAGTCGGTCGAATACTCCGCCGCGGGCCAGGGCCTCATGGCCATAGCTGATGTTGCCGACGAACACTTGCGGGTGCTGCGCGTAGTAACTGCCCCAACTGTCGGCGTCGCCGTTCAGCCGACCAGGGTCGGCCACAGCCAGCGCCGTGGGCACCAGGCCCAGGCGATGAAAGCTGTTGACCAGGGTCGCGGCCCCGGTGAACGCCACCCACTGCAAGCCGCGGGCGGCCAGCAACCAGGTCACGGCAATGATCATGATCCGCGCGCTGCCGGCGCTGAGCGCGGCCAGGTTGCCCACTTCGACCAACTGTGCACGGCTTGCCGGGCTGCCCGCCAGCCGGGTCACGGCCACTTCCAGCGGCTCATCCAGGTAACGCTCGATGAAGGTCGGGCCACTGCTGGCCAGGCGTACGCCAACGGCGGCCATCAGGCGCCCGTGGCTGTCATGCAGGCCGAGCAGTTCGGGCAGGTAGTGCTGCACGTCGGCGTGGTGCGCGCAGGCAAAACGGGCGTGAATGAACTGCTCCAGCTCGTCGCGCCCCGGCTCCCCGGGGTGTTTCAGCGTCATGTGGGCAAGGCGATCGCCGTGGTTGCCGATAGCCAGTGGAAACAGGCTGGAGCTGTCTGCCTGAGTCATGACTGTCCCCCTCTCAAGTCAGGTGTCGGGGCCAGTATCAGGGGGCAATCTGAAGCCAATCTGAAGTGCTACATTTGCCCTTGCCCTCATTGCGCACCAACAAGGAAAACAGATGCGCCACGAATTCAGCGAAGTGCTCAACGACCTGGTCGACTACTTTCTGCTCGGCGATATCCAGCTGCTCGAACGCTTCAAGCAACAACATGAACTGCCCGACGACCTGGCCCATGCGTTCACCCACGGCGACAGCGGCGACCAGGCCGTGCGCGAAGGTATCGTGCTGCCGCTGGCCGGGGTCGACAACCTGCCCTACCGCATCCTGTTCACCCTGGACAGCCACACTCCGGCCCTGCGCGAACCCGGCAGCCGCCTCAAGCACTGCCGCAATGGCTATGTGCTGCAGGTCAAGCACGGCGCGCTGATGCTGTACACCTGGCGCATCCTGCAGCACTTCACGCCCAAGACATTGGGTGACCTGATGGCGCGCTACCAGGTGCCGGGGCGGCCGATCATCGAGCTGGACAATGGTTGGTATGACGTCGAGGTGCTGGCGGGTGCGCTGGTGCGGGACGGGCTGTACGAGCCGGCATTCGAGTTCGTGTTGAAGAAGCGCTGGAGCCGGGGCGAGGCTGCCGGGGTGGATACCGGGTATGCCTTTGGGTTGCGTGGCTGTTTCGACTGATGAGTTGACTGTGCCGGCCTCTTCGCGGGCTTGCCCGCTCCCACAGGTAACTCACTGCCCTCAGGCACAGTGGTATCCCTGTGGGAGCGGGCAAGCCCGCGAAGAGGCCGGTACTGGCAGCCTAAACCTTCAGGTGTGGTTGATATCCCGGTCCTTGGTCTCCGGCAGGAAGAATATCCCCAGCACCGCCGTCATCAGCGCAATCACGATCGGGTACCACAAGCCGTAATAGATATCGCCGGTCGCCGCCACCATGGCAAACGCCACCGTCGGCAGGAAGCCGCCGAACCAACCGTTGCCGATGTGGTAAGGCAGCGACATCGAGGTATAGCGGATACGCGCCGGGAACAGCTCGACCAGCCAGGCGGCGATCGGCCCGTAGACCATGGTCA
The DNA here is from genome assembly GCF_002113165.1 of Pseudomonas sp. B19(2017). Lineage (NCBI taxonomy): Bacteria > Pseudomonadati > Pseudomonadota > Gammaproteobacteria > Pseudomonadales > Pseudomonadaceae > Pseudomonas > Pseudomonas sp. B19(2017). Next base: position 6,830 of record NZ_NEJR01000003.1, on the reverse strand, counting down.
CGTAAATCACCAGAATGGTCAGCAGCAACAGCACCATCGGGTAGTGGATCTTCGCCGGGTCGGCCTTTTCCGGGTAGCCGGCTTCCTTCAACGCCCCGGTCAAGGTCGCGGTAAAGGCGTCGCTCTGGGCCTTGAAGTCCGCTGCCGCCAGGCTACTGCCATCGAAGCTCGGCAGCACCCGCTCACCAATGCGGATCTGCGCCACGCTGCCAGGTTCGGCCGCTTCGTTGGTATAGGGGATGGCCCGCTTGGCCAGCAGGCTCTTGGCGATATCGCAAGAACTGGTGAATTTGGCCTTGCCCACCGGGTCGAACTGGAACGCGCACTGGCCAGGGTCGGCTACCACCACCACCGGGTTCTGCTCCTGGGCGACGAACACGTCCGGGTTGCCGTACTGGGTCAGGGCCTTGAAGATCGGGAAGTAGGTCAGCGCCGCGATGATGCAACCGGCCATGATGATTTTCTTGCGGCCGATGCGGTCGGACAGGCTGCCGAAGAGGATGAAGAACGGCGTGCCGATCAACAGCGAACCGGCAATCAGCAGGTTGGCGGTCTGCGGCTCGATCTTGAGCATCTGCAACAGGAAGAACAGTGCATAGAACTGCCCGGTGTACCACACCACGGCCTGACCGGCGGTACCACCGAGCAGCGACATGATCACCACCTTGAGGTTGTCCCAGCGGGCGAACGATTCGGTCAGCGGCGCCTTGGACGCCTTGCCCTCGGCCTTCATCTTCATGAACACCGGCGACTCGTTGAGTTGCATGCGGATGTACACCGAAATCGCCAGCAGCAGGATCGACAGCAGGAACGGCACCCGCCAGCCCCAGGCCTCGAACACCTCGTTCCCCATGGCCGTGCGGCAGGCCATGATCACCAGCAGCGAGAGGAACAGCCCCAGGGTGGCCGTGGTCTGGATCCAGGCGGTGAAAAAGCCGCGCCGGCCCTTGGGGGCATGTTCGGCCACGTAGGTGGCCGCGCCGCCGTATTCGCCGCCCAATGCCAGGCCCTGCAGCAGGCGCAGGGTAACCAGGATGATCGGCGCGGCCACACCAATCGTGGTGTAGCTGGGCAGCAGGCCCACCACAGCGGTGGACAGGCCCATGATGACGATGGTGATGAGGAAGGTGTACTTGCGCCCGATCATGTCGCCCAGGCGACCGAACACGATGGCGCCGAATGGCCGCACGGCAAAGCCGGCGGCAAAGGCCAGCAAGGCGAAGATGAACGAGGTGGTTTCATTGACCCCGGCAAAGAAGTGCTTGGCGATGATCGCCGCCAGGGAGCCGTACAGGTAGAAGTCGTACCATTCGAATACCGTGCCCAGGGACGAAGCGAAGATGACCTTGCGCTCCTCCCGGGTGATACCGCGTTGGGGCGCACTACTGCCCGTGGATGTGCTGTCGAGAACCGCCATGGGGTGCCTCCGTCTTGTCGTCATGCAGGCCGGGAGCACCTCATCCGCTGTTGCACCGTCGCACCCAGGCCCTGGGGGCTTGCTTTGGTTATGCGAAGCACGACGAGGCAGGCCGCCTCGGATCGCAGCAAGGTTACTGAAGCATAATAGGCTTTGACGGGATATCCACTGCGGGCCGCTGCTACAGCACTGGCCCTTTCAGCTCCACCTGGTTGCCATCCGGGTCGTAGCAGTACAGCGACAGCCCTTCACCTTCGGCGCCGTAACGTTTCTCGGCAGGCGCCACCTGTACCCCCGCGGCTTGCAGGTACGCCCGCAGTGCCGGCTCGTCGAACGGCTCGATGCGCAGGCAGAAATGATGCAGATTGCGCCCCTCGGCCCCCGGTGCCGCGCCACCAGGCAGGCCCAGCGGGCCGTCCAGGGTGACCAGGTCGATCATGGCCGTGCCGGTGGCCAGGTGGACCATGCCCAGGTCTTCGCGTACGCGGCTGACTGTGCAGCCGAGCAGGTCGGTGTAGAAGGCAATGCTACGCGGCAGGTCGCGGACCCGCAGTACCAGGTGGTCGATGTGCTTGATGGCGAACGGGCGCATGCCGGGCTCCTTGTGGCGGTCGGTTTCCAAGGGTAAACGTCCACCACAATAGCCCACCGGCGCATGCTCCGACCATACTCCGCTATTCGTTCACCAGGCGCTGCAGCACGCCGCCTTCATGGCGGGCCAGGATGCGCAGCAGCTGGTCGACCAGGGCCCGGTCCGGTGCATCCAGATGGAAGTGGTGCCCGCCCGGGTGCCATGACACCTTGGCGTGGCTGGGCAAGGCCGCCTGGCGCCGGGTAAAGGCCTCACCGGTGAATGCCCCCTGACGGCCGAACAGCAAGTAAAGCGGGCAGCGGATCTGACTGAGCAGATCGCAGGCTTCGCGCTCGGTCAGCGGCATGGGTTCGGGCAGCACCAGACGCGGGTCGTGACGCCAGCAATAGCCCTCGCCCAATTGCAGCAGGTCACGCAGCGCCAGCAGCCGTGCCGCCTCTTCCGACAGCTCGGTGTCAAGGCGCTCGCGGCGTTGCGCCAGCGCCGTGTCCAGGTCCTCGAAACGGCCGACGTGCGGCTCGGCAAAACCCTGCAACTGGCTGCGCTGCACCATGCGCTTGAGCCGATAGGCCCGGGCCAGGTGCTGCACGCGGTCGTCCTCGGCCACCGTGAACGGTGCGCCCATGCCGTCGAGGAAGGTCATGCTGGCAATACCGCTGGTCATGGCCGCCAGCAACGACGCCACCCCGGTGCCCATGCCATGGGCCAGTACATGGAATTGCGCCAGGCCCAGGCTGTCGGCAACCGCCAGCATGTCCTCGGCATGTTCCCACAGGTAGTAGCCACTGTCGTGGCGGCGATGGGCCGAGCGGCCGTGGCCGACCAGGTCGGGGGCGACCACAAAGCAGCCATCGAGCATCGGTGCCAGGCGTTCGAACGAGGCGGCGTTGTCCAGCCAGCCATGCAGGGCCAGCACCGGGATGCCGTCTTCCGGCCCCCAGCAACGCACGGCAATTTCAATGCCGTTAAGGTCTAGCAGGTGATCCTTGGGTGTCGATGAAGAACGCATGGGTACACTTCCTGACTGGAGCCTGGTACGACCACACCAGGCCGAATACGCCGCCGGCCCCTTCGCTTCCTGTCGCCAGCGGCAACCCTTGCGCCGGGCCATTCAGGGCTCCGACACGTTACCTTGGCGCAACCTCAGCTACACCACTGGCCCGTCACCGACCGTGACTTAACCGTCACCGACCCTCACTGCCCACGCAGGTCCTCGAAGAACGCCTGCTTGCCATCCACCTGGCTGGACGCCCGCGGCGCCGCGGCGGCTTCGCCATTGGCGGCCTCGACATGCCAGTAACAGTGTCGTACCGCCCGGGTCACCGCTACATAGGCCAGGCGCTGCACCTCTTCCTTCTGCGCGGTATCGAATGGCTGGGCATCCCCGGCCCTGCCCAGCCCGGCCTGGCGATACACCTGGTTCTTGTAGGGCGAGCTGGTCAGGTACTGGCAGTCACCCAGCATGAACACCGCGTCGGCCTGCAAGCCCTTGGCGCTGTGGTAGGTCAACTGGCGCAGCCGGCGTTGCTCGGCTGGCAACGCCGCCTCGGCGTGCAGCACGCTTTGCAGGTGCTCGTTCATCAGCGCCCGGTCGCTGCCCTTGCGGTACAGCATCATCACCGTCTCGCCACGCTGGTAGTGCTCGAGCAGCGTTTCACCCAGGGCGGCCTCGTCACGGTCGAACACCTTGACCGGCGAACCCGGCAGCTCGGCCGCCGGGCCACTGGCGCGGGCCTTCTTGCCGGCAATTGCCGGGGTACCCTTGACCAGGTGTTCGGCCGCGTCGATCACTTGCTGCTGGCAACGGTAGTTGTCGACCAGCATCACCCGCGTGTTGGCCGGCGACGGGAAGGCCTTGATGAACTCCATGAAGTACTTGGGCGAACTGCCGCGCCAGCCGTATATCGACTGCCAGTCGTCGCCCACACACAGCAGCGATGAATGCCGGGCGTGGCGCCCGCTGTGCATCGACGGGCCGCGCCGGCGGATTTCGGTGAGGCTGGCGCGCAACCAGCTGACGATCTGCGGCGACACATCCTGGAACTCGTCGATCATCAGGTGCGCCAGCGGCCGCAGCAACGGGTCGGGCAGCAGTTGCAGGTTTTCCGGATTGTTTTCGCCGAACAGGGCAAACATGCGGTTGTAGCTCATCACCGGCGGCGACTGGTCCAGCAGGTGCGCCTCCAGGGCCTTCCAGTACAGTGCCAGGGCCTCGAAGAACAACGCATCGCTGTCACCGGACGGGAAGCTCATGGCCGCCACCGCGCTGTTCACCTCCAGGCCGAGGTTTTCGATGAAATTGGCCGCGCCAACAAAGGCATCCAGCAACGGCGCCGGGGCCAGTTCGCCCTTGACCTTGTACTCGAAACCGGGGCCGGCCACGGCATCACCGGCCAGCGAAGCTGCCAGACGCCGGGCCATGGCATAGTTGTCGAGCCAGATCAGCGGCCGGTCGCAGAAGGCCTGCAACAGCGTGCGCTTGACTGCCCACTCGGCACGCACCGCCAGCTTGGCGCCGGGGCGCTGGTACTGCGCGCTTTCCGCCGGGTCGAAGCCCAGTACTACCAAAGGGCCCTGGCCGGCCAAGCGGCCATGCACATGGAAGCGGCTGCCACGGATCTCGACGGTTTCGCGGCAGGGCTCGATGCCTTTGATCGGCCAGGCACCGGCGGCGAACCACAGGTCCTCGATCACGTCGCACAGTTCTTCGTCGCGCTGGGCCGCCAACTGGGTCACCTGGGCGCGCTTCTGCACGTCAGGATTGTTGGGGTCCAGCGGCTTCAGTTGCAGGGCTTCGCTGCGCAGCAGGCCGACCAGCTCGGCAAAACGCGGGCTTTGGCCCAACAGGGTGCTGTAGCACTGGTTCAACTGCTGGCGCTGGGCATCGTTCAGACGCAGGTCGAACGGGTTGCTCTCGGCCTCGGCCTCACGCCCGGCCGGCATCTCGTTGCCCAGCGTCTCGAACGCGCGCACCTGGCCAAAGCCCGGCAGGCTGCGCACCAGCGGCAGAATGCGCGAATGGAAGGTACGCACCAGCTCGCGGGCCTGCAGCGGTTGCAGGTTGATCTGCCACAGGGCGAACACCTGCAACAGGCGTTTGATGAAGTCCTTGCGCGACTCACGGGTGAAGGTGACCACGGTCATCGCGTCCAGTTCATAACCCAGGTAATGGCGCAACAGCAGGATGCGCAGCACCAACGAGGTGGACTTGCCCGCACCGGCACCGGCCACTACGCAGGTGGACGGCGTATCGCTGAAAATCAGCTTCCATTGCGCGGCACTGGGTTGCGACTCGGCGGGCAGGCGCTGGGCGACATCGGCCTTGAAGCGTTTTTTCAGCTCGGTGGTAAGGGGCAGGCGCCAGTCATCGAACAGGTTGTCATCCTGGCCCGGCACGGCGGCGGTATCGGGGCGGGTATCGCGGATTACCAGCACCTGGCGCCCGGCCTCATAGCCCTCCACCCGCCCACGCTCGAACCCTTCACGCATGCCATCGGCATGGCCACTGCGCTGGCCGCTGGCATGGCCGAGGAACCACGAGTCGCGGTGCTGGGCCCTCAGGCGGGTCAGCCCGCGCCCCAGCAGGCGGGCCGCCAGGCGGCGAAACCAGGGCAGCTGGGCAGGAGGGGTAAGGTCGGCATGGGCCTGGGGTTGCTCTTGGGCCACGGTCACTCCGTTGAAAAACAAAATCAGCGGGCATGTTCGCCGCATCGACAAAAAATCGCCAGCGAATGCTTGCAGATCAGTGGATTAGGCGATGAAGCGGATAAAACACTCTATCGGGATACATCTATTTGGTCGATTATTTTAAGCCGATATTTACGCTTATTTTCGATGGTTCTTTGGCGCATCATGGCGTCATTCCACTGATTCAAGGAGCACGACCATGCTGCAACTGCGACCGTTCGAAAGCCTCGGCCACGCCAACCACGGCTGGCTCGACGCCCACCACCATTTCTCGTTTGCCGAGTACTACGACCCGGCACGCATGCACTGGGGCAACCTGCGGGTATGGAACGACGACCTGATCGCTGCCGGCAGCGGCTTCCCGCCGCACCCGCACCGCGACATGGAGATCATCACCTATGTACGGGAAGGCGCGATCACTCACCAGGACAGCCTGGGTAACAAAGGCCGCACTGAAGCGGGTGACGTACAGGTGATGAGCGCCGGTACCGGCATCGTGCACAGCGAATACAACCTGGAAGACGTCGACACGCGCATTTTCCAGATCTGGATCGTGCCGGAGCGCACCGGTGAAGCACCGCAGTGGGGTACCCGGCCATTCCCGAAAGGTGAGCGTGGCGAAGGTTTCGTGACCCTGGCCAGCGGCCGTGCAGGCGATGAACACAGCCTGCAGATCCGCACCGATGCGCGCTTGGTGGCTGCCACCCTGCGTGCCGGTGAAACTGCCGAATACCGCTTCGATGCCGCACGCCGGGGTTACCTGGTGCCGGCCAAGGGGCTGGTGGAGGTCAACGGGCTGCGTGCCAAGGCGCGCGATGGTGTGGCGATTGAGCAGGAGCAGGTGCTGCGGGTGACCGCCATCGAGGACAGCGAGATCGTGCTGGTAGATGTGGCCTGAGGCTTTGGTCTTGCGACGCGTGCTCTGTAGGAGCGGCCTTGTGTCGCGATCGGGCTGCGCAGCAGCCCCTCGGTTTCAGCTGCGCTGCACATATTGCCGGGGCCGCCTTGCGGCCCTTTCGCGACACAAGGCCGCTTCTTGTATGTTGTGTCTGGCCTAGCGGGAGAGGTTATTCTCGTCGGGCTGAAGAAGCACTTCCGGGGAGGCCGATCGCTCCTGAAGGCAGGTATTGCCCC